>JBAWCJ010000304.1:0-5492 GCA_049590215.1 Candidatus Sulfotelmatobacter sp.
GAATCAGGTTCTGCAGGGGACTCCCGCCGCGCCCGTAGGGAACGTCGGTCATGTGAAAACATATGCACTCGAAGCCGCTCACCAGATCGTCGGGCACTTTCCAAGACCAATGCAAAAAAAACACGTAACGGGGATTGATTGCGCGGACTAACGACGAGGACAATTCTTCCCGGGAACCGATGAAATGCCACTCTCCGTCATACTTGCATATGACTTCGTCGAACAGCCTTCGATTCCATGGCCTGCAGCCAACCAGCACATATTTTTGTTGGGCACTCAAGCCTGCGGGAGGACTGTTCACAGCAGCGCCTCACATTCTGCAGACAGGGCACGCACCTGCTCGGGCGTAAACGGCCGCCCGCGGCCGCTGCGCATGACCTCACCCGACTCCCGGCCCTTATTGAAAAGCAGGTCCAGCACCGAGGCGTAAGGCAGGAATGGCGGGAACCGCTGCGCGTACTCCGGGTGTTTGTAGTTCTGGAACCAAACCTTCAGCCCAACCTGTTCGAACATTGCCAAATCATCAAGCAAATAAACTGCGGAGCGTGGCGACAGGTAATCGCTTGCCCCCAACCGTTCGCAAATGGAAACTAGCCGCCCAGATCGCTTTCCTTCCGCACCCAGACTCGAAGCTCGTCTCAGCGGCGTTTTCACTGCCAATTCGGCCATGAGCCATTCGATGAGAGCAAGGTTGAGGTCGATCAGCTTTTGTCTCGGTCCATGCGTTTCCAGGATTTCTTTCAGCCGCGGAAAATAGTCGGCGAAGTAGCGAGCCTTGCCGTAGTTCACCTCAACGCTGCGCAGATGCTTCCGCCAGAAATCTGGTTCCCGGATTTCTACGTTGCAAAGCGGCTGGCCGAGGCGCCCGCGAAAAACCACCGGCACCGTCAGCCACTCCAAACCGGTCGAGGCCTTGATCCGATTGCGCTGATCCCACGACTGTTTCACAAACTGCGCGTCATCCAGCAAGACAAATTGATCCACCTGGTCAATGAGGTCGAAGAATCCGCTCCAAGGCAGGTAGCCGGGCTGTGAGATAGCGATCTTCATTCTCTCGTCTCCGCTAACACATAGCGTGCGCTCACCTTGCGAAAGCCCAAGGACTTCCACAGCGCCGCGGCCGCGCGATTCCCCTCCATAACCTCTAATTGAATCTTCGCGGGCGACTTGGACCGCAATTCTTGAATTGCCTGACTGGCGACAATCTGCGCGATACCTTTCCGCCGGAATTCCGGCTCGACATACAGTTCGTAGATCATGCCGCTGAAGCGCGGGAGAAAACGATGCGCTTCCAGACCGAACAGCACAAAGCCGGCCTGTTTCTCATCCACGACGATCCAGCGCAGAGACATCTGCGCATTGCCCAATATGTTCTCGAAGTAAGATTGCTTCCAGTCGGCCTGGGGCACAAAACTCGGGTTTAATCCCCGGAACAGTCGTTCAGCCATGGCGAGAAACGCATCGCGATCCGTCGCCGAAACAGGTTCCATCTTGACCATCACGGGTGCCCAGCTCCGCCGGAGATTAACAATTCGAACACACGCCTCGCGCCATGTCCATCAATGCGTTCCCGAGCCAACCGGGAACAGCGTGCCCGGCGCTCTTGAGAGTTGGCCAACTCTACCAGGGCGGCTGTTTCCGCTTGGCTACTTTCCTGCGGGCAACCCAACCCTAGAACGATTCCCTCCTCGCTAAGTTGGGAAATAATTTGAGCTTGAACCGCATTTCTGGCATAGCTCAGGACGGGACAACCCATGAACAGCAGTTCCCACAGCGTCCCCCCGGCGGCGATGAGGGCTAGATCGGCCCAGGCCATCAAGTCCGGCATGTTCGATGGATCTCTCAGCAACCGGACGGATTCTCCGCGCTCCGCCGCCAACCGCTGCAGCGTTTCCAGATGAGGATTGCTGCCTCCAACCGCGACTATGACTTCAAGCCCTTCAATCCCGGCCTCCATCGAAGCGTGAATCGCACGCGAGGTGAGGTTATCGGGATCACTGCCCCCCATCGTGACCAGAATCTTTCGACCACGGACAGGAATTTCTCGCTTCCAATTCCGCCACCGCTCGAACTCGCGCCGCAAAAGAACATATCGCGCCCCCAGAAGAAGGCGCGTGTAGGGCTCACGGTTCGAATATAAGCTTTCGCTAGCGTGGGTGTTCTGATTCAGCACGAGATCGGCCGAGTAGTGCGCAGCGTGGCCGTTGTCGTCAATGAACAGCACCTTCACGCCGCAGCTTTTCAGGCTTGCCTGGTATTCGGCGCCAAACTCGTAGCCATCCACTACCACCCACGACGCGCCCCGCTGGTGCGCCAGCTCCGCAGTTTCCTCGGCATCGGCGGCGCTTCCGACTTGAGCGCTCACTCGCGCCAGCTCGAACCCCTCGTTTCGCAGCCGCTGCTCGACTGCCGGAGTGGCTTGAGCCATCGCGAAAATGGCGCGCCCACCAGCATCCCCCCAGGCTTGCGCCAGGGCTAGACACCGCATGACATGGCCGGTGCCGATGGCCACGCTTGCTTCTGTTCTTAGCACTAAATCGGCCACGCCTGATTTATCACCCTTGTTCTCTGCATTCTCTAGGTTTCAAATGGAGTCATGATCAGCCATTCCATGATCGCCGGCCGTCGCTCACTGAGTATGAGGTATCTTTCGTTAATATCGTACTTGGCTAACTGTTCGTATTGATAGGCGTGCGCTTTTTGGATGTCGTCTATGCTCTTAACCGAGCGAACATGATGCGTCCTGGAAAAAATGGCATGCAGACGCGAGCTGATGTCTATCTTGATGAAATCGTGCGCTTCAACGATCAAGCTGTGCCGGGCTAAGAACTGTGCCATTTCGTCGTCAAACAGTTCTGCTTCGTAGCCCTCGCAATCCGAGATGATAAGCGCTCTAGCTCCGAGAGGAACCGAGCGCAGCACGTTCTTATCGCACATGCCTCCGATATGGATCCTGCTATCCACACCGTTCAGTTTCGCCATTTCAGCGCAGGCGGGTCTGGCTCGCGGATTTGTGTCGAAGGCGTAGACAGCCGCATTCCTTAGTCTCAGCCCAAGCCCGACTGCGTAGTAGCCCTCTGCGCATCCGATATCGACCACCGCAGTGTATTCGCAGGCAAGCAACTCCTCGAGCGCAGCATGCAGTTCCGACTCATAGGAGCCCAGAAGCTTCGGCAATAGCGCGCTCCCGACGGACTGCAGCCGCGGATAACGCATGCCTTTGAACGGGCCGGTAGCAACCGTTAGGTTTGGGAATAGATCGCTCGCGAATCGGGTCAGCGTTTCGTCGCGCTGCAAATTCTCCCGTACCCATCGCGCATGTCCATAGATCTGGCCGAAGTAGTGTGACACTCGACCGCACACGCCATAGATAAACCAGGCAAACCGGTTACCAGCGGTGCGTTCAATGAGGCGCTTGGCGACTGTCTTCATCGGGACTAGATCGCCTTCTGGACGACGTGCCGGTTGATTTCCGCAAGTTCTGGTTCCCGCTCCACGATATTCAGCACCTCCTGCCAGGTAAGATCCCGTTGATCGACGCCTCTGGCGTAAACCGCGCGGAGGAATTCCAGATCCTCCGGCGTGTCGAGCGTCCATCGGTGCTGACTGTAGTCGCGGTCCCCCTTTACGGAAAGGATTTTGAAGCGCTCGGGATGCTGATAAAGAAAAGGCGTTACGTGCTCGCGCTGGTAGGCCTGTCGCGCTTCGGTCCACGCGGACTCGAGGGCGGCGAAAGTCATCACTTCAGTGTCCAGCCCCCGGGGATAGGTGCGCTCCAGCGCGTTGCTCGCATAATCCGGCCGCTCGGCGAGGAACGCCTGGATAGTTTTGTCGCTGACTCCGGGGTCAATCAACGGGCAATCGGATGTGATTCTCACCACCACCTCAGCCCTTGCCTGCTGAGCGGCACGATAATAGCGGTCGAGCACATCTTGCTCACTGCCACGAAACGCGTTGGTTCCCAGGCGCTGGCATTCATTTACGATCGCGTCGTCACCCTGTTCCGCAGAGGTCGCCACTACCACTTCGCTCACAAGTTGGCATCGGCGTATCCGCGAAACGACTCGCCCGAGCACGGTGGCGCCGGCGAGGTCCTTCAGCACTTTACCCGGAAGGCGTGTACTGCCCATGCGAGCCTGAATAATGGCGACCACTCTCATGCAATCTCTTTCTTTATCTTCTGCTCTTCCGCGAAAAATTCAGCGAATTGCCGCTCTCACTTGGTGGCAAAGACCTTGGCTAGCGTTTTCGCGTTGCCCGTTGCTGCACAACTTCTTTCAATCGCTTGGCGCGGCGCAGAAGGATCGACCCCGGCAGTTCGGGAAAACTGCCAACCTTGTGCGCCTTGCGGCGGCTGACAAGCCTGCCCACAAGCTCCTGTTCGTAAACATTTCCTGCGATGTAGACGCGAGGGCGCTCGCTGGCGTTCAGAACCGCGACGGCTTTGTTGATTTGCTCCATATCGAATTTCAAATCAACATGGCCGTGCAAAATCTTGACTGGGCCCGCCAGATAGCCCTGACCGCGAAACTTGCAGTTATACTCCCGGGTAAGAGTCGCAATGCGCGCCTCATTCTCATACAGGGCTGCGCGAAAAAAAGGCTGGTCGTTGATCGCATGGCCATTGATCGAAGCGTTTGGATTTTCTTCCAGAAACCTCTTATATAGTTCAGCCCAGTTCAGCAGCACTCGATCCATGAGCGCGGACCGCTTAAACAGAAGAATCCCGGTATTAAACTCAGGGAAACTCGCGGGAATGTCCGGCCGCGGGTAATGATGGAACCAATCGGTGTCGAGGTACTCCTCGTGAGTTGCGGCGCAATCGAAGCGGTCGAGAAGTGAAAATAGCTCCGGAAACGGCGCGGCGACGTAGATGTCGGCATCCACGAAAATGGTTTGATCGTAGGGAGACTCACGAATCAGCCGGGTCTTGTCATAGAAGCCATCCCCTGAAGGTTCGACGTGAATGACGCGATCGCACCAGGCGCCGCTCACCGGAAATTGTGAAAACACGGTGATGGGCAGGTCGGGCATCACCGTCTTCAGTCTTTCCGCAGAAGTGCGCAGAAGGTCCACGTAGCGCGGGTCCTGCGTCACAATGTAAATGGCTCCGTTTGACATTTTTCCGATTCCTTCGAACGCAAGGCGGCAGTCGGCTTAAGGCACAGGGTAGGCTTCTATGATCACCGGCGTCCGTGATGTTCGGCCACCGCCTCGCGATCAATACTAACGTTGACGCACCCTTAGGACAAACATCCAGAATCGCAGGCCGACTCGCCGGAACTTTTCGGTAGACAAGGCAAAGCCCTGCAAGATAAAAGAGATGTGCCCGTGAACACCTTTCACGGGCGAGTGCAGACGGAGCAGCGCAAGATTTCTAAATGCTTACCGAAGAGCGGCAAAGAGCGATCCTTGAGATACTGCGCCGGGAAGGCCGGGTGCTGGTGGTGGACCTGGCCAAGCAGTTCCACACTTCCCAGGTCACGATCCGC
>JBAWCJ010000305.1:0-4760 GCA_049590215.1 Candidatus Sulfotelmatobacter sp.
CATTGAGCGTCAGGTGCATCATGTCGGCAGCAATGTCCCGCTGCTCGCCGGCGCGCCACGAATCGCGGGTGCGGCAAGCCTCTTCCACCATGACGCTTCCATATTCAACAATGCGTTGCCGGTGGAACGCAGGCTGCGCCGCCTGCCGCTGCGCGCGGTGTTCCGCCCCTTCGGTGGTGATCATGCCTTCGCCCAGCAGCATCTTCGAACGCTGCACCGTGCGTTCCTTGATGAAGTTATCGTTCTGCACTACCAGCACTTCGCGGATGTACTCAGGATGGTTCAGAAAAACAATATGGTGATGGCCAATTTTGTAATGCGCAATGTCGCCGTAAGTCTCAGCCAGGTGCTGAAACAAAACGATGGGGTTCACCGGACGAAACTTGCGCAGCGCAAGCCAGATCAGATTGCGCTGAAAACCAGGCGGAAAGCGGTAATCCCGCGGTCCCCGGGAAGGCTCTTGTGCTTCAGGTTGCCGTACTGCCGTCGCCATTCGTGTAGTTTACGCTCGTACAAATGCTTGTCACCCTGAGGCCCGCGCCCTTCGCGGGCCGAAGGACCTCTGTACTTGCTGGCAGCGTCACAAATGCCGGCCGCTTCCATCCACTCCGCGGGTGCCCCGTCCTTGTCTCTGCGGTTTTTGCCGAGACAGGGCGGGGGCTTTGACTTCCGTAGCAGCGAGGCTAAGTCTATGTAATCAGCACTCACTACCCCCGACTGCCAGCCTCGAGGTTCGATTTTCGCCGCTTTTTCTTCGCTCTGCGTTTTTCGTGCCGATATATCGGCACCACGGCAAATCCAACCCCCTCATCGATTTGCCGCCAGCCCACTATAGCTTTAAGGTGGTTTTCCCAGATTTCCGAATTTTCCACAGTGTTCCGGTACAAAACGCTCTAGTGTTCCAGTCGGAACATTCAGCGCCTACTGCTTCTGCAATTGTCCAAGCGCAGCCAACACATCGCCGCTGTGCCGCGCGGGATCAACGCTGGTATAAACACTGGCCACCTTCCCGCTGGGATCGATAAGGAAGGTATGACGCGCCGCGAACTTTACCACTCCAAGGTTCGTAAGCGACCCGTAGGCGCCGCTCACTTTGCCGTCGCTGTCAGCCAGCAGCTTGAAGTTGAGACCTTCTTTGGCGCAGAACTTTTTATGCGAGTCCACGCTGTCCACACTCACGCCCAGAACCACGGCGTGCCGTGCGGCGTACTTGGCCTGATCCACCTGAAAGTTGTGCGCTTCCCGCGTGCACCCCGGAGTCTGATCCTTGGGATAAAAATAAAGCACGACCCAACTCCCGCGGTAATCCTTCAAGCTGACAGAAGCACTGTCCTGCGAGGGCAACGTGAAGTCGGGAGCGAGGCCTCCCAGGGCAGGGGCAGCGCCGCGCGAGCCCGAGAAAAGGCGTGGCAGCAGAAATATCAGCACCACAACTACAACCAGAAGCAGCGTGACTCGAAACATTCTGCGCCTCCCGGCCGGTTATCCCCGCCGACTTTGGCATTGTAGAACGTCTGGCCATCGACCCTCGTTAGGGAGACGCCCAGCAAAATTCCGCATAATTGAATATTATGGAACATTCGGCCTTATCCGACGGAGATATCAGACGTGGCTCAGACGGAAACTGACGGTCAAGAGGTATTGGAAACGCGGGAGTGGGTCGACTCGCTCGACTATGTGCTGTCCAAAGGCGGCCCGACTCGCGCGGGGAGGCTTCTGCAACAATTAGCTTTGCATGCCCGCCGCGCCGCGGGAGTGAATCTTCCTTTCTCTGCAACTACTCCTTACCAGAACACGATCGCTGTTCCGCAGCAGGCGCCGTTTCCCGGCAGCCAGGAGATGGAACGCCGCATCAAGAGCCTGGTGCGCTGGAACGCGCTGGCAATGGTTGTGCGCGCCAACAAGATTCAGGAAGGCATTGGCGGCCACATCTCGACCTTCGCTTCCGCCGCCACGTTGTACGAAGTGGCTTTCAATCATTTCTTTCAGGCGCAAACCGAAAGCGGCGACCGCGATTTTGTTTACTTCCAGGGTCACGCCGCGCCTGGCATTTACGCCCGCGCCTTTCTTGAGGGTCGCCTACCGAAAGAAAAGTTGGAAAACTTCCGCCGCGAACTCAAGCCCGGCGGCGGCCTCAGCTCCTATCCTCATCCGTGGCTGATGCCAAACTTCTGGGAGTTTCCCACGGTCTCCATGGGACTGGGGCCGATCCAGGCGATCTATCACGCGCGCTTCATCCGCTATCTGGAAAATCGCGGACTCAAGCAGTCGACCGGCGGCAAAGTGTGGGCGTTCATGGGCGATGGCGAGATGGACGAGCCCGAGTCTCTGGGGTCAATCACTCTGGCGTCACGCGAGAATCTCGACAACCTGATCTTCGTAGTGAACTGCAACCTGCAGCGCCTCGATGGTCCAGTGCGCGGCAACGGAAAGATTATTCAGGAACTCGAAGCCATCTTCCGCGGCGCGGGATGGAATGTGATCAAAGTTATCTGGGGCTCGGACTGGGACAGCCTGATACGCAACGACCGCGACGGCCTGCTGGTGAGGCGTCTGGGAGAAGTCAGCGACGGGCAGTATCAGAAATATTTTGTCGAGAGCGGAGCGTACTTCCGCCAGAATCTTTTCGGCACCGACCCGCGTCTGCTGAAAATGGTCGAGCACCTTTCCGACGAGCAACTGGCGCGCATGCGCCTCGGCGGACACGATCCCATCAAGGTGCATGCGGCGTACCGTGCAGCAGTCGATCACACGGGATCGCCGACGATCATTCTAGCCAAGACCATCAAGGGTTACGGCCTGGGCGAGGCGGGTGAAGGCAAGAACATCACGCACCAGCAGAAAAAGCTGAATGAAGATGAGCTGGAACTTTTCCGCTCACGTTTCGGAATTCCGATTCCCGATGATGAATTGCACAACGCCCCGTTCTACCGGCCCACCGACGACAGCGCGGAGATCAAGTACATGCAGGCGCGGCGGCAGCAGCTCGGCGGATACATGCCGCAACGCAAAGTACGCGCCACGCCGCTGAAGCCCGTGCCGGAATCATACTTCGAAGAGTTCTACAAAGGCACAGAGGGACGCGACGCTTCGACGACCATGGTTTTCGTGCGATTGCTGGCGAAGCTGCTGCGTGATCCAGAACTGGGCAAGCTGATCGTCCCCATCATTCCCGATGAAGCCCGCACCTTCGGGATGGAAGCGTTGTTCCGCCAGGTCGGAATCTACTCAAGCGTTGGACAACTCTACGAGCCGGTCGATATGGACACGCTTCTTTACTACAAGGAAGCGAAGAACGGACAAATTCTTGAAGAGGGAATTACCGAAGCGGGGTCGGTGTGCTCGTTCATCGCGGCGGGCACGGCTTATGCCAATCATGGCATCAACACCATCCCGTTCTTTATTTATTACTCGATGTTTGGGTTCCAGCGCATCGGGGATCTGATCTGGGCTGCGGCGGACATGCGTTGCCGCGGATTCCTCATCGGAGGCACGGCGGGGCGAACCACGCTGGCCGGAGAAGGACTGCAGCATCAGGATGGGCACAGCCACGTGCTCGCGCTGCCGGTTCCCAATTTGCTGGCCTACGATCCGGCGTTCGCTTACGAAATTGCCATCATCATTCAGGATGGCATCAGGCGCATGTACGTGGATCAGGAATCGATTTTCTATTACCTCACCGTGACCAACGAGCCGCTTCCCATGCCGGAGATGCCAAAGGGTGAGCGTGTGCGCGAAGGCATTCTGCGCGGGCTTTATCGATTCAACACATCGGACGCGCCGGAAGCGAAGCTGCGCGTGCAACTGCTGGGCAGCGGCACGATTATGTATGAAGTGTTGAAGGCGCAGACTATCCTGAAAGAAAAGTATGGCGTGGCAGCGGATGTGTGGAGCGTGACCAGCTACAAAGAACTTTACCGCAACGCCAACGACTGCGAACGGTGGAACATGCTGCACCCGGGCGAGGCGCCAAGGGTTCCCTATGTGACGCAGACATTGAAGGATGCGACTGGGCCTTTCATCGCGGCATCGGATTACATGAAGGTGCTGCCTGAATCGCTGGCGAAGTGGGTGCCGGGACAACTGGTGTCGCTGGGGACAGACGGGTTTGGCCGCAGTGAGAGCCGGATCGCGTTGCGCGACTTCTTCGAAGTGGACGCCAAGCACATTGTGCTGGCCACGCTAGGCGCGCTGGCGCGGGAAAAGAAAATCGGCCTCGACGTGGTGAAGCAGGCGGTGCGTGACCTGGGAATCGATGCGGAAAAACTGAACCCGGCTACGAGCTAAACGCGAAACCAATTAATAGCTTTGAGCAATAAGGAAAACGAATCAGTGATTCAAGAATCCGTGATCGAATTCAAACTTCCCGCACTCGGTGAAAACATTGAACAAGGCGACCTGGTGCGCCTGATGATCGCGCCCGGCGCAACCGTCAGCGAGGGCCAGACGGTGATGGAACTCGAAACCGACAAGGCGGTCGTGGAAGTGCCTTCGTCAGTGAGCGGGAAAGTTAAGGAGATTCTGGTTAAGGAAGGCGAGAAGATCAAGGTTGGCCAGGCGATCTTCACCGTGGACAATCATGCCGGCGCGGCGGTGGCTGCGGCCGCACCTGGTGGTTCTGCACCTCAAGGGTCTTCTTCTCGAGACTCTGCGCCTCAGGGTTCTATCGTGCCGCCGCCACAACGTCCATCGGGTGACCCGACAGCGGCGGTGAAAGTGCCGGCGGCTCCTACGCCGCCGGAGCAATCGCAGCCTGCGCC
>JBAWCJ010000306.1:0-11772 GCA_049590215.1 Candidatus Sulfotelmatobacter sp.
GGTGATGTGTCCGGCGTATCCACTTTCTGCACCACAGTCACAGGCACGTCCGGCGCCGGCTGGAACTGCCCGGGATCTTTTCCTGCCATGGCTGCATTCATGAAGTTCATCCAGATGGGCAGGGCCGCACGCGCTCCTGTTTCCTTGGCTCCTAAAGATCTCTTCTCATCGAATCCAAGCCACACACCGCAAGTCATCGATGGTGAGAATCCGACAAACCATGCGTCCGTGAAATCGTTGGTGGTGCCGGTTTTTCCGGCAACCGGGAAAGGGAGCTTCGCGGCCGCGATTCCTGTCCCGTGCAGCACAACTTCCCGCAGCATCGAGGTCATGATTCGCGCCGTACGCGCGCTGACCACATCCTTTACCTCAGGATAATCTTCTTCTAAAACTCGCCCCTCGTAATCGGTCACCTTGGTGATGTAGTGAGGCGTCACCCGCACGCCGTCGTTCGGAAACACACTATATGCCGAAGTCTGCTCAATCAGCGTAATTTCCGCCGAACCCAGAGCCACCGGCAAATACGGCGGCAACTTGGCGGTGATTCCAAAACGCTCGGCGTAGTCGATCACACTCTTGATGCCAACTTTATTAGCCAGCTTCAGCGCCGGAATATTCCGCGACTGCGCCAGAGCGCGCCGTAAGGTGATGATCCCTTCGAACTTTTCGTCGTAGTTATGCGGCGAGTAGGGCCCGGAGCCGGTCTCGAACGTAACCGGCTCATCCAGAATGGTGTCATTCGGGCTCGCGCCCTTGTCAATCACGGTCGTGTATACGTAGGGCTTGAACGACGACCCCACCTGGCGCAATGCTTGAGTTGCGCGATCGAATTTCGATTCGCTGAAGTCCCGCCCACCTACC
The DNA here is from genome assembly GCA_049590215.1 of Candidatus Sulfotelmatobacter sp. GTDB lineage: Bacteria > Acidobacteriota > Terriglobia > Terriglobales > Acidobacteriaceae > Sulfotelmatobacter. The sequence continues at coordinate 862 of JBAWCJ010000306.1, forward strand.
ATGGCCTTGATTCCGCCCGTGGCGTTGTCAATCGCCATCAGCGCGCCCTGTGCGCCGGAATCCTGTTCCAGGCTTACGCGGGCCGAGCCGTTGGAGTTGAGCGACAGGATTTTTACGTAGCAGATGTCTCCCGGTCGCAGCAGATTCTGTATCTTGCCCTTCGTCCATGCCACGTCCGCCTGTCCCACAGCCGCAGCGTAGCGCCCGAACTTCAACGTTGCAATCCCCACCCCTGCCGAAGTCACCAGGGCGTGGACGTATCCGTTCACCTCCGGTTCGTCTTCCCAATCAGGATGCTCGTACTTGTCGATCGCGCTTCCTTCTGCCACAACGTTTTCCAGATGCCCTTGCCATCCGTGACGCCGTTCGTAAGTTGCCAGACCATCCAGTACCGCCTGGTTCGCAGCATTTTGCAGATCGACGTCGAGCGAGGTGTAAACCTTCAATCCGCCTTCGTGAACTTGATCGGCTCCATATTTATTTTCCAGATAGCGCCGGATCTCCTCCACGAAATATGGAGCCAGCGAGTTGGGGTCGTGTGCCAAGTGCAAAACTATCGGCGACGACCGCGCCTCCTCGGCCTGGGCAGCGGTAATCTTTCCGTCTTCCAGCATGGCGTTGATGACCAGATTCCGCCGCTTCATCGCCCGGTCGGGATGGTTGATCGGGGAGTAGTACGCTGGACTCTTTGGCAGACCAGCCAGCAGTGCGGCTTCGGTGAGGCTCAACTGGCGGGCTGGCTTGCTGAAATAAAATTCCGACGCAGCCTCGAACCCATACACTCCGTGGCCCAGAAAAATCTGATTCGCGTAGAGCGCGAAGATCTGCGGCTTGGTGAAGCGCCGCTCGATCTGACTCGCGAGCATCGCCTCCTGCACCTTGCGATGGAACGAGCGGTCGGGCGAAAGAAACAGATTGCGCGCCAGCTGCATGGTCAAAGTAGATGCGCCCTGCACTTTCCCGCCGGACTCAATGTCGCGGTACGCCGCGCCGACGATCCGCCAAAAGTTGATTCCGGAATGCCGGTAGAAGTCTTTGTCTTCAATGGAGACCAACGCATCCCGCAGGACCGGAGCGAAATCGTCGTAGCCCGCGACCACCCGGCGCTGCAGGGCAAATGATCCAATCACCCGCCCGTGATCGTCGTACAGCTCAGTGATCGAACTAGGGCGGTATGCTTCCAGCGCTTCGACCTGCGGTAAATCTGTGGTGTAGACCAGCAGAAGCCCGGTCGTCGCTCCCACGAGTGCAGAAACCAGGACCAGCAGGCTAAACAACACCGTGCCGACAAACCTCCGCCCGGCAATCTCCACCGGCGGAAGATCTTCGTAGAGCGACTTCATGGTGATATGAGTTCAGAATAGCAGGGCATCGTTCACCCCGGTAGTTACAAGCGCAGGCTCACGAGCGGAACCCCAACGCCGGGCAAAAAGTCCGGCGGCAAAAGAAATCGCGCACCTTGCGGTGCGCGATAACATCGAAAGACAAAAATAACAGCGCCTAGCTCGTGCGGCTCTTCAATACCTCGACCGCCTTGTGCAACTGATCGTCCGGCGTGTTCTTGGGCTTGGCTTCAGGCTCCGCAGCGGCAGGTTCCTCGTCTTCATCGTCGGAGATCACGTTGTCCGTGTCGTCGGCCACCAGAACGTTAGGAGTTACCGCCGTTTCCTGAATCGCTTTCCCGCTGGGTGAATAGTATTTCGCCACTGAGAGAATCAGCGCCCCGCCGTCCGGCAGGTCGATTGTTTTCTGCACCGATCCATCCCCGAAAGTCTTATCGCCCACCACGTCGCCGCGGGCATTTTCGAGGATCGCCGCTGCCACAATCTCGGCCGCACCAGCCGTTCCCTTGTTCACCAGCACAGCCACCGGAAGCGTAGTCACAGCTTTCGCCGGATCCGCGTTGAAGGCTTCGCGCGGGAACTTTTGTCCCTGCAGGTAAGTGATGGTCCCGTGATTCAGGAAAAGATTGGCCGTGGCGATGCCTTCGCTCTCCTCACCGTCCGATGTGTTCCGCAAATCCAGAACCAGCTTCTTAGCTCCGGACTTCTCGAGCGACTTGATCTTCGTGGCAATCTCCTGGGCCTTGCCCTTGGTGAGAGCGTCCACTTTTATATAGCCTATGCTGTCTTCCAGCATCTTGTCAGCCACTGGAGGGATGCTCACCACGTCCCGCGTGATCACTACTTTCTCTGGCTCCGCTCTCCGCGCCCGGACAACCGAAACATTTACGGTCGAGCCCGGCGCGCCGGCCAGCGCATCGCGAATCTCCGGCAATGACATATCCCGCGTGCTCTGCCCTTCAATCGATTCGAAGATATCCGTCGCCTCGATCCCAGCCTTCTCCGCAGGTGACCCCGGCAATACCGAAACCACGTCTGCATATCCAAAACGCTTGGAAACGGTTGCCCCGATCTCGCCCTTACCTTCAATCTTGTGAGCCTTGTAGGCTTTGTAGGCTGCCGCCGTCAGGTAGCTGGAGTTCGCATCCAGCGACTCCACCAGGCCGTGCAGCGCGCCGTCCGTCACTTTGGGAATATTGGGATCTTCCACGTACTCACTTTGCACGCGGGACAATACTTCGCTATAAACCTGCATCTGCCGGTAGGCGCCGTCGTTCGAGGAAGCATGCACGCCCCCAAAGGAACCAACTACGACAAACGACAATACGGCGAAGGACAAAACCAGAATCGCAGCTTTAATTTTCATCGACATCCGATTCTTTTCTGGAAAGGAGTCACTTCCTGAGGAACTATTTCGCATTATACAGTCTAGATGCCGCTTTTTCCTTCCGGGCTGCACCGGCTCGATCCCCTTCGGTAACTTCACCCGAATTGCGGCTTCCGACGATAGTTAAGACGCCCCAGCACCCGGTTTGTCACCAGCCGCTAAGCCGGAGGCTTAAAGTTCAAGGTGATCACGCTCTGCACCGATACGGCACGGCCGTTCATGGAGTAAGGCTTGAAGCGCCACTGCTTTACGGCATCAATCGCAGCCCTTGCAAACACCAGCGATCCCTGCAGAAACTTGGCATCCTGCACCGCGCCATCCCGCCCGATAAGCACTTGCAGAACCACGCTGCCCTTCTGACCGCTGGCTTTCGCTGAGTCCGGATAGACCGGGTCAACGGGTCGAGCCAACAGTCCCCAAGCCGCAGACTCCGGCAGGTTCACGGGCTCAATCGATGACATTGCGGCTTCGATCGGCATGGCGCCGCTGGCGTCCGGAGTCGAGGAAGCTATCTGCGATTTCAAGCTCGAGGGAATGCCCCCGCCGTTTCCCGCTGGAACTATCTGCGGCGAGGCAGAGCTTTGAGCGGGCACGGAAGCTGGCCGCGGCGGTGAGGCCGGCGGGGCAACTGGCGCATTCGGTCGTGACGAAGTAGTCGATGCGGCGATCGGTATGGGACTGGGAGATGACGGAGCAGGCGACGCTTCCGCCGTATTCCCCGGCAGCACACTGATAGTCGCCGGAGCCGGATCCTTGACCTGACTCCCGCCAACCTGCGCCTGTCCGCTAGCGTTTTGTCCGGACGGCTGATCCGTCGGGTTGATCTGGTTTTGTCCCGTCTGGTTTGGATTGGTTTGGCTTGAATTAGTTTGGTTTGGATCAGTGGCGCCGTTGTCCCCAGTCGTCGACGTTGCCTGCCCACCATTGGCGTCCGCACCTTTCTGCGGCTTCGCCGTTGGATCAATCACCGGCAGCACGTGAATCTGGGAAGGATCTGTTGTCGCATCCGGGATATTCGGCACATTCGGAAGTTTGTATTCGTCACCCGCCTCGCCAAAACTGTCATGCTGTGGCGCGGCCTGGGCAACCGGGGCAGGCGGTGGGTTCAGCCAACTCACTCCCGCCTTTGCCGCACTCCGGTAAGCGATCCTTAAAGTTTGTCGGCTTCGGGGTACGGCCGCCAGTGCTATGCACGCTGCCGCTATTCCCACCACCAGGATTTTGCCGAGCATCGGCCGCGGCGCTCGCGCCGGTGGTTCGCTTTCTTCCTTCTTCTCTCCCGATATGTAGGCGAAAAGCGCGGCTTCCGGTGCCGACTCCTGGTGCGACTGCGCTTTCGCGGGTTTCCTGATTTCTCCTTCCGCGGGCGCCGCAGGCTTCGGCATGAAGGAGGGTGTTTCCGCGTACGACACTATTTCAGTCTTCTCCGCAGCAGCATCCTCGAGTGGCGGTGGCGGCGCCGTTTTCGTCAGGCGTGCCTGCAACGCTGCCCATCCCGTCAACGGCTCCTGCGGTTCAGGTTCCGGTGCCGGAGCAGTTTCCACCGCTGAAGCCATCGGCTCCAAGTCCGTGAGAGCGTCAACCTCCGCAGCCGCAGACTGCTCCATTGACTTATGAATTTCATTTTCCGTGTCGAACTGCCCGCCCGGTGCGGAACCTGGCGACTGCAGAAATTCTCCCGCTCGAAAGGCCTTCTCTGGCGCTCGGGTTACGGTGGAAGGCGCGGAAGCCGTGCCTGCCGCTGCGGCCGCTAAGGCCGCTGTCTCCGTCGCTTCCCGTTGGGCCACCGGCGGAGCCTGCAGCGTTCCCGGTTGCTGCTTCGCCCGAAGCAGCTCGCACGCCGTGCTCATCGTGTCGCGTACCTGTTCCACGCGAATCGGTTTCACCAGAACTGAATTGGCCCCCGCCTGCAACGCCTCGGGTAGTCGCGCGTCATCGCTCACAATCGCCAGAGTTAACGGGCGCTGCGCCGCTTTCAATTCTCGCGCCGTCTTCAGCAGGAATCCCGCCTCGGGTTGGTCGTCCCAATCGGTGATCACGATTTGGAACACTTGCGTAGTAACCTTCTCTACCGCATCCACAGCGCTTTTGCAGTACTCTCCCTCGATCCCGAGGTCGGCGAGCACCTGCCAGATCGGCTGGACCGTCTCTTCATTGGACGAAAACAGGAGGCAGCGCAAGGCCATACTAGTCCAGACTAGGCAAGCCGAGTAACCGCAGCAAGTTACCGAGGTCGAAGGCGCTCGCACCTCGAAAATAATCGGAGACCCCAGTAGTACATGTCCTTTCGGAATGCGGAGACGGAGCAGCTGCATTCCGCTCCGCCGCATTCCGGGGCGCGGGATGGTTCAACGCCAGTGCGCTAGAATGCTGGTCGTTCCCGATCGGCAAGCTTTATGCAGACTGCGGATGTTGTCATCGTCGGAGGAGGGATTGTCGGCTCCAGCATCGCCTATCACCTTACGGCAAGCGGATGCCGCAATGTTCTGGTCATCGAGCGCGAATCCGCCCAGGGTAAGGGATCCACCGGAAAAAGCATGGGCGGAGTGCGCTCGCAATTTTCCACTTCGGTCAGCATCCAGATGTCGCTCTACTCGATTCCGTTCTATGCCAGCTTCGAGGAGCGCCTGGGCAACCCATGTGACTACCGGCCGCAGGGCTATCTGTTTTGTGCCACAAACGACAAGCAGATGGACTATCTGAGCACCAACTGTGCCCAGCAAGAGAAGATGGGACTGAAGAACGTCCGTCTGATTGCGGCTGATGAGATCCGCATCCTGTTCCCGCAGTTGCGCGCCGACGATATTATGGGCGGAAGTTTCTGCTCCACCGATGGCTTCGTCGATCCCTACAGCGCTATGAATGGGTTCATGGCCTGGGCAGCCGATCACGGCGCTACACTTTTGAAGAACGCCGTCGTTACCGGCCTCACACAGGACGCGAGCGGGATTGCATCAGTCGAGACCACGCGCGGTTCTGTCTCCACGCGAAAAGTGGTGAACTGCGCAGGCGCGTGGGCGGCGAGCGTGGGCAAGCTTGCGGGCGTGGAGTTGCCCGTCGAGCCGCTGCGCCGCATGCTGGTCCCCAGTGAGCCCTTCGACGAATTTCCGCGCACTGCGCCCATGATCGTCGACATGTCGAATGGATTTCACTTTCGTCCCGAAGCCCGCGGATTTCTTCTGGCCTGGAACGACCCTGAAGAAACGCCCGGTTTCAAAACGGATTTCGACCCTGCCTTTGTCGAAAAAATTCTGACTCGGGCCGCAGACCGCGTGCCCTGCTTCGCCAATCTCCCGGTGAACCCCAAGCGGGCGTGGGCTGGGCTTTATGAGATGACGCCGGACCACCACCCAATTCTGGGCGAGGCTCCAGGCGTGCCCGGGTTTTTCCTCGCGAACGGTTTCAGCGGACACGGCGTGATGCACGCCCCCGCCACAGGAAAGATTCTCAGCGACTTAATTCTCACTGGAAAAACCGACCTGATCGACGCCTCGCTGCTAAGTCTGACGCGCTTCGCCGAAGGCCGCCTGATCCACGAAACCGCTGTTCTCTGAAAAATATGGCACTGCAAGAATACAACTACTGGCTCACCACCGCGGACTTTCCGAAGATAGAAACCCGTCCGCTACCCGACTGCGTCGATGTCGCCGCAATCGGCGCGGGCTTCACCGGACTTTCCGCCGCCCGCACCCTCGCCCAGCGCGGCGCCAAAGTCGCCGTGCTTGAAAGCGAAACCGTCGGCTGGGGCGCGAGTTCCCGCAACGGCGGCATGGTGCTCACCGGGATGAAGCTCGGCGTGAACCAGCTCATCTCCATGTATGGACGCGATCTCACCCACCGCATGTACGCCGCATCGCTTGCGACGGTCGATTGCGTCGAACAGATCATTCGGGAGGAAGCAATTGACTGCGACTTTTCCCGCTGCGGCCATCTCGAAGTCGCCTGCAAGCAGAAGCATTACGATGACTACGCCCGGCAAGTAGAAGTGATTGCGCGCGAGTTCGATCATCAGCTGCGCGTTGTGCAAAGAAACGAGTTGAGCGCCGAGATCGGCTCGAATATTTACTATGGCGGCATGGTCGATGAAGTCAGCGCGGGACTGAATCCCGCGCGCTATGTTGCCGGGCTCGGCCGCGCCGCGACCAAAGCCGGCGCGGAAATCTTCGAGCACACCCGTGTCGAGGGCTTGCAGCGTGAATCCCGACAGGGCGAATCAGGCTGGAAGATCACAACCTCACGAGGCCCGCTGTGGACGCGCGAAGTTTTCGTTGCAACCAGCGGCTACACCAGCAAAGCCACTCCGGCTCTGCAGAAAAAACTCATTCCCATCGGGTCGTTCATCATTACAACCGAAGTGCTGCCCGAAAAGCTGGCGCACGAACTCAGCCCGCGCAACCGAATGATCTACGACTCGAAAAATTATCTTTACTACTACCGCCTCACGCCCGACCGCCGCATGCTGTTCGGCGGCCGCGCCGCGTTCTTCCCCGAAACCGACCAGACCATCCGCCGAAGCGCGGAAATCCTGCGCCGCGGCATGATCGACGTCTATCCCCAACTCCGCGACGCCAAAATCGACTACGTCTGGGGAGGTACGCTCGACTTCGCCTTCGACATCATGCCCCACGCCGGCCAGATTGACGGCATGTACTACGCCGTAGGCTACGCCGGCCACGGCGTAGCCATGGCCACGTATCAAGGTCAGAAGATGGCGCAGTCGATCGCTGGAGATAAGCCGGAGAATCCCTTCGTCGGCATCTCATTCCCCGGCGCACCGCTAGGAATGTACAACGGCAAGCCGTGGTTCCTGCCGTTTGCGGGGATGTGGTACAAGTTTTTGGATTGGGTGAGCTAGATTGTTCCGGAATCAGCCGTGTGCCCGGGGGGATCGGTCGTGGACCTCATCCCGATCAAAGACGAATCCGGCGGGGAAAGGACGGCTCAGCTTTCGTAGGCGACGAAGCGCCCGCTTCCGCAAGCGCCTTTTGTGCCATTCAAGTAGAAGCTGCGTGGCTCTCCCCAGACACATGAAAGAAATCTATCTCTATCGGCGAGCCAGCGCAACAACCCGATACACCACCGGGCCCAGCGCCAGCGCAATCGCCCCGCCGATCGCGGCATAGCGGTCGCTTCCGAGCAGCGCGACCAGACTCATCACCACTGGCGCAGCGACCACGTAAGCCAACCCCAAACGCCCGCCGGGGATTAGAAATGCCCGCGGCATGTCAGGCCGCGTGCGTCGCAGCTTCCACGCTGAGAGCACAGTCAGCACTGTCGTTGCCGAGCGAAGCCAGATGTATACCGAAATAAGTTGCCCAAGGCTCTGCCACGCCAGCAGCGCGTAGATGCCCGCCGACGTCACAATCGCCAGCCAAGGCGTTCCATAACGCGAGTGTTTACGTGTAAGCGCAACCGGAAGATATCCGTCTTCAGCCATGGCGAATGGCATGCGCGTGGTGGTGAGGACGGTGCTGTTGAGCAGCGCGACGTTGGCGATGATCGCTGCCAGGGTCATCCAGACGCCCAACCGCGGGCTTCCCAGGGAGGCCTCACCGATCCGCTTCGCCGCTTCCGTGAAGAACCCGGTGTGCCAGTCCTGCCAGTCTCCCGCTGAAGCCAGACCTGCCAGCGTGGGCAGAAAATACGCCGCAATCGAAAGCGGCACCACCAGCGCCAGGGCTCGTGGATAAGTCTGCTGCGGATTCTCCACTTCCTCGGCCACAGTCGAGAGCTGTTCGTATCCCGAATACAGCCACAGGCCCAGAGCGAGTCCCACGCCAAAGATTTTGAAGGTGGGCTGATGCGGCGGAATCCACGGCACAAACGGATTGTGCCGCCAGTGCGTAAGCCCCAGCACAACCATCGTCCCGACCGGGATAAAAATAACGATCTCAAGCATAGTGGCAACCCGTCCCACCATCTGGATGCCGCGCACGTTGATCCACGTAATCAAGGCAATCAGAGCCAGCGAGACGAGGTAATGCATCCCGGCCGTCGTGCCGGGAAAGAGGTAATCGGCGAAGAGTACGGCGTACACTCCTCCCAATAAGAACGATGCCGACCAGTTCCACCATCCCACCTGAAATCCCCAGAAGTCTCCGAAAGCCGCACGGGTCCAGCGGTAGAATCCGCCCTCAACGGGCATGGCAGTCGTAAGCTCCGCCGTGACCAGCGAAACCGGAATGCACCAGAAAAACGGCAGCACCAGCAGATAGATCAGCGTCATCCCCGGACCGGAGGTGGTGACCATGTCTTCGAGTCCGAAGGGTCCGCCGGTCGTGTAGGAAAACATCACGAAGACCAGATAGAAGAGGCCGGCCTTCTGCAGGGCGGAGGATTTGGGTTGAGTCGTCAAAGATGGGATTGCCGATTATTGACTTCTGATTGTTGATTGGAAACCAGAGGACGAAGGGTTTCAATCAGCAATCAACAATCAGAAATCAACAATTTCTACTTCTACGCCGCGAGCACTCCGGTCAGCGCGCCTTCCATCTCCAGCAGCTTTCGCTTCACGTCAAGCCCGCCGCCGTAGCCGCAGAGCGTACCGTCGGACGCGATCACGCGATGGCAGGGCACCACGATCGCAACCGGATTACGATTGTTCGCCATGCCCACGGCGCGAAAAGCGTTCGGCTTGCCTACCGCGCGGGCGATATCGGCATAGCTGCGCGTCTCTCCATAAGGAATCGCCAGCAGTGCCCGCCAGCATGCCAACTGGAAGTCGGTACCGCGAAGGTCGAGCGGGAAGGTGAACGCACGGCGCTTTCCGTCGAAATACTCTTCGAGTTCACTGACGTAAAGCTGCATGCGGTGGGCGGAATCCCCGAACTCAAAGCCCTTCTTCTCTTCGCGAAGATGCCTTGGGTTCGGGCGAATCGACTGCTGTCCGGGCAACCTGGCGTCGAATTCCAGGGCAACCAGCCCGCGGTCGGAAGCGGCTAGAAACAAAGGGCCAATCGCTGAGTTCATCTTTGTACAGTAAAGCGTTTCCATCGGACCTGATTCTCCGAGAGTAAACCACGGCAGCGAACCACGATAGCAGACCATTGGCTCGGTCGCACCCGCTTTTGTTCGGCAGCTCTCAGGATCCGCCGCAGTTGACAGAAACCGCTTTTTGCCCCAAAGTGTGTGCGGCGTGCTTATGCCCCTGCCCCCATCCCCCATGAAGAAGGGCCTGTTTATCATCTTTGCCGTGGTGCTGGCGCCGGTCCTGCTGGTGGGAGTGGTCGCCCTCGCTGCGGGGGACTGGCGGCAGATCGGCGCAACTCCCGGCGGCGACCAAGTGCTGGTCAGTTCGGTGACCGCCCAGAAGAACGGTCTACGCACGGCATGGATCCGCGTCGAGTACAAAGAACCCATCAAACTGCCGCAGGGAGGTCCGTTCGTGGAACTGCGGGCGCGGGTTCGCTTCAACTGCGCCAGCGGCACCATGACGCCGAGCGTGGTCGCGAACTCGGAATGGTTCTACTCGCGTGACCACGGCGGCAAACTTGTCGTCAGCAAAAAGGCCCACCGCGACGATCAATTCGGGCAGACTTCGGAAGGCGACTTCGGCGAGATCGCCAAGGACTTCGTTTGTAAACAGAAGTGAAGGCACTGGCCAGTGTCCAGTGGCCGGTGAAATCCAACGTCTGCCGAGTTTGTCCTTGCCGGCCACTGATCTCTGGCCACTGACCACTGTTTTTTTTCCACAGGCTGGCACCTCGGTAACTCTCCACCCACTTCCGCAGACGCTGCTTCCGTCATATGCTGATAACGAAACCGCAACCGGCAGCACGCCGTTGCGGACTCTTTCGCGATGGATTCACTGCATCTTTATTCGCTGATAGCTGCCGGAAGCGCCGCTGCCCTCGGCGCATACGCGCTCTTGCGGCCCAAGCCCAAGGGGCCGGCAGAGCTCGAGCGCGAACGCCGCACCTGGCTTGACGGCATCGGGCGCATCACTGACGGCACCGTCATCGATGTGCAGGAATTGCCCGTCAGCAACGGCCATCACGCTGCCGTGCTGCTCATTTATAAATATGACGTCGCGGGCGTTTCCTATGAATGCTCGCAGGACGTAACCTACCTGCGCCAGTGGATCAATCTGCACTCCTGCCGCCTGGGCCTGCCCACGTCCGTGAAGTACGACCCGCACAATCCCGGCAACTCGCTGGTGGTTTCGGAAAGCTGGATGGGGTT
>JBAWCJ010000307.1:0-7464 GCA_049590215.1 Candidatus Sulfotelmatobacter sp.
CGCTGCATCCCACGCTGCACATGCCGGCGCTGACCCGGTTTGTCGACGGCACGGGTCCGGTGTTTGCGGGAAAGATATTTCCTTTCGCCTTCATCACCATCGCTTGCGGAGCGATCAGCGGATTTCACGCGCTGATTTCGAGTGGGACCACACCAAAGCTGATTGCGCGCGAGACCGAGACGCGCATGGTGGGCTACGGCGCGATGATGTGTGAATCGGCCGTGGCGATTATGGCGATTATCGCGGCCTGCGTTGTGCAGCCGGGAGTTTATTTTTCCATCAACAGTCCGGCGGGAATTGTCGGGCAGGCTCCTGCGGCAGCGGCGGCGACTATCTCCAGTTGGGGGTTTCCCGTGACTGCGGCCGACATGCAGGCATTGGCGCATGCTGTCGGTGAGCAGACGCTTTACAACCGGACCGGCGGAGCTCCCGCGTTCGCGGTCGGCATGGCGCATATTTTTTCCCACAGCCTGGGCGGCGATACTTTGATGGCGCTGTGGTACCACTTCGCCATCATGTTCGAGGCGCTGTTTATTTTGACCATCCTCGATGCTGGTACGCGAGTGGCGCGCTTCATGGTGCAGGACGCGCTGGGGCATGTGTACAAGCCGCTGGGGCGGACGAGTTGGTATCCGTCGATTCTTGGGACCAGCGCTCTGATTGTCGCGGCCTGGGGATATTTTCTGTGGCAGGGAGTGAAGGATCCGTTGGGCGGGATTAACTCTTTGTGGCCGCTGTTCGGTATATCGAATCAGCTGCTGGCGACCGTGGCTTTGTGTGTGGCTACAACGATCATCATCAAGATGCATCGGGCGAAGTATGCGGCGGTCACGCTTGTTCCGCTGGCGTGGCTCGTGGCGGTGACGTTTACGGCGTCGTGGCAAAAGATGTTCGATCCGAATCCGCGCGTGGGATTTCTAGCGCAGGCGCGGGCGCTGGCAGCCGGTCCGGCGACCAGCGTGACCGGCCGGCTGATCTTCAACAACCGGCTGGATGCGGCGGTGACGGGAGTGCTGGTGGTGATGGTGACGCTGGTGCTGGTGGAATCAGGGCGGCAGTGGTGGGGAATTCTGAGGGGAACGAGGGAAGCGCCGGTGAAGGAAGCTCCGTTTGTGCGGACTCGGCTGGTGGAGGAATTGGTTGTGGAGGAGCGGGGATGAAGCGAATAATTTCAGGCTGGTGCATTCTCGTAGCAACTCTGCGGGAGATTTTTGATGAAGCCGCGTACGCGCGGTTTCTGGGCCAGGCTGGGATCGCTTCGTCTAGCGTGGCGTATGCTGCATTCCGACGGGAATTCGAAGAGGCTAAAGTCCGACGGCCGAAGTGCTGTTAGAGATTCCTGTTTAGTGACTGAATCCCTTCCCTAGGAACTGCGCTGTATCCGCGATAGACTGCACTTACATGCGAGTTCTGGGTATTGACTGCGGCGGAGCGTACACCGGGTACGGCGTGGTGGAGATGTCTTCTCGAGGGCATCTGGTGTGCCTGACCTGCGGGGCCATCAAGCTTTCGCTGCGCGATCCGCTGGCGCGGCGCTTGTCGCGCATCTACGACGAACTGGGTGGACTTATTTCGGAGCACCGTCCCGATGAAGTGGCGATCGAGGGAATCTTTTACGCGCTGAATGTGAAGTCGGCGTTGAAGCTGGGCCAGGTGCGGGGAGTGGCCATGCTGGCCGCTGCGGCGGCGGGGTTAGAGGTCGCGGAATATTCGCCGCTGACCATCAAGTCGTCGGTGGTGGGATATGGGCGGGCGGAGAAGCTGCAGGTGCAGCAGATGGTGACGCGCTTGCTTGGCTTGGCCGAGGCGCCGGAGCCCATGGATGCCTCCGACGCGCTGGCCATCGCCATCTGCCACTTGCATACGGCGGGTACGCTCGAGAGGCAGAGGGCCGCGGCGCGCTGATGATTCCTGCTTTCCTGAATAGAGTTTTCCTGATTCGAGCTTTCCGGATTCGCTGCGCCCACGCATGTTTCGCGATTGGGGTGGTGGCCTTGGCGGCAATGACGTCTGCGCCGTCGAGGGCGCAGCAGGCGGCGAACGGGACTGTCGCATCGGCCCCGACCGTTACTTTTACCCTGGATTTTCCCCAGTCCAATCCTGAGCACTATTCGATCGCGATCGACACATCCGGTCACGCACGTTATGAGTGTACGGGGAGGGTCGCAGAAGATTCCGAAAACGAAGCCTACAGTGCGGAGTTTCAGGTGTCGGCGGCAAACCGCGAGCGGGTCTTCTCCCTGGCAAAACAGGCCCGGTATTTCACTGGAGCGGTTGACTCAGGTAACGGCAAGCTGGCTTTCACAGGTACGAAGGTGCTCAGCTATCAGGATGGCCAGCGTTCGAACACGGCGCGCTACAACTATTCGAACCTGGCGCCGGTGCAGCAGCTGACCACACTTTTCCAAAACATGGCGGCAACTCTGGAATACGGACGGCGTCTCACCTACTACCACCGCTACCAGAAGCTGGCGCTGGACGACGAGTTGAAGCGCATGCAGACGCAGGCCCGGAACAACGAACTGAGCGAGATACAAAGCGTGGCGCCGGTACTGCAGGAGATTTTTGACGACGCGTCGGTGATCAACGTGGTGCGCGCGCGGGCTAAGGAGTTGATCGAGATGGGGAATGGGGCCGCCGGCGGGCACTGACACATCGGTGCCACGCTAGATGCTAGGGGCTCACTGCACCGTAACAGTGACGGGTGAACTGCGCTGGATGCTCCCGGATACGGCGGTGACGGTCACGGTATAAGAGCCTGCGGGAGTCGCTCCGCTGCCGGAACCGCCACCATTGCCGCTGCCGTTGCTGCACGCGACCTGAATCGCGACCGATCCGGACAAGAGAACGCACAGGAGCAAAAAAGGCAGCCTGCGCCTCATCCATCTCAATCGCACGGAGCCAAATCCCATCAGAGCCACTGCAGGAAAACCAAACCATGCCGCGTAGAGGGGATGCGAACCCATGGCTCCCGGCGATAAAGTCAGGGCTGCGGATGGTCCGGTTGTCGTTACAGTGAGTTTGACATTGGTGCCAGGTTGCGCGGGGGTTGGAGAGACGGAACAATTTACGCCCTGACTGGTGGGAGCGGAGCAACTTAGCGTGATCGGACTGTTAAAGCCCTCATTCGCTGCGATGGCCAGGGTAAAGACAGCCGTCCCCCCTGCAGAAACTGACGCGGAGGTGGGGCTGGGTGTCAGTGTGAAGCCCGGCCCACAGGACGGAAAATTGAAGGAAACGATTCTTGTAGACCAAGTGCTGCCGGTGGTGGGAACGTACTCGGTCGTATAAAAGAACGTGCAGTCGTCCGTCGGGTCAATCGACATGTCGCTGTAGTCGGCCCAACGGTAGGTGGTGGTTTGCGAACCAGTCGCAACCCCTGCAGTGGATAAAATATCGATCTCACTCTCCATCGTACCCAGTGGATCCGTAGCCAGGCGGCCAGTGTAGCGAATCGATGGGCTCATGGTAGAGTCGGAAACGCTGTAGCCCATGGCTATGTCGCCAGCTTGATCCATAGCAATGCTGCCCATCCAGCGATAACTGGAATCCGGAGCATACGTCCCTTGTTGGTAAAGCCCAAAACCTGCGCCGGTGTCTTGGTTCTGTAATTCATACCAGCGGATGCCGGTCTGGCTGCCGTTTGTCCCGAGGGTGACCGTGTGGTTGACGACCAGAGCCTCGTAAGTTCCAAAATTACGATACGCGAGCCGGTACATCAGCCGGTCGCCGTAGGAGTCGAGCTTTTGCGTGGTTCCGGTCTGTGGAATGCAGGCCCCGGTCGTGTAGTTGAGTTCCGTGACGGTCTCGCCACAGGCCTCAGTGAAGGCTGCCACCGGGATATTCGTGGGGCTGGAGTTCGTCGATGAAGTCCCGAACCATGAATTAGCGGGTGTTGTCCAATCCACGTGAAATTGCCAGAGGTCGAGGGATTCGTCGTTGCCGTCGAAATTGAGGAAGTACTCCGGCGAACCCGCCGGAGGAGCGGTGCTCCCGTCCAAATCCGCGGGCAATAGAACGCCATAAGAGGTGGGGGTGTTTGTGAAGCACTGCATGGCGGGCGCGTCTGCGCCCGTCAGCATGGCGCTGCGGTCTAAGGCACAGGCTGCGGCACCCTCGAAGACAAGATCGCTGCCCTGGTTATAACTCATGTAGTAAGCATCAGGCCAAACCGTCAACTTGGGGTAGTCGGGCATAAAGCCTTCGGGTGTCGGGAAAACATAGAGATACCACGAGGCATGTACTGCGTCGTCTGAGCTTGAGACCGCAACACACAGTTGATCGGGGGTATCCCAGACCGGCATCATCATCACCCAGCGGTTTGCCAGCTTGTCAAATTGGGCAATTTCGTCAGAGTAGGTTGTTCCGCTCACGTAACAAGGTGAGCCGATCGCTTGCCACAAGGTTGCGCCGGTAATCGGGCCAAGAGTCGCGGCGCCGGTGGATTTGTCGAACACCGCATAGGACCGGTTAACAAACTGGACAATCTGGGTGGTTCCCACGGCCAGGTTGGAGTCGGAAACAACAGCTTGACTGGTGGTGTAACCAGGAAAGCCGTTCCCGACGCCGAGAATGTTCAGCCCCGAATCAGTGGAGAGAGTGGAAAGAGCAGGGCTAAGAGGCGTTTGGTCTGGTCCCTGAAGCACTGAATCTGGGGCTGGCCTTGTGGCGCGCGGCCCATGTATCAGCAGTCGATCGTCGTCGTCCAGCAAACTTGTCTGCCCTGACGGCGCAGGAATGGACTCCATCTGGCTGAGCGGAGGCGCAACCGCATGCTTCATGGCCCTCACGACCATGGGACGAGATTGGCCCTGTGCCCAGGTGAAAGGTGCTGACGCAAGCAATAGTCCAGAAGCCAGAATCCAGGAAGCCCGCATTCGCATCTCTTGATGCTACCTGCAGCTGGTTTGGTTGGGCAAATGATCAATAAGCCGGTAGTTCTACAGTTTAAGCTGTAGCGCCACCAAATAAGCCCGAGGACTGCTACCTTCAGAGTATGCCCGGCCCGCAACAAGCGAGCCACCTGCTGGGGAAGTTGGATCGCTTTTGACCGCCCTGGTTCTTTGGCGCAGATTGTTCTCGAGCGCAGATTGATGAATGAAGAATCAGCGATGCGCGACGGGCGGTAACGTGCAGCATCCGTCAACAATCGGCGAGATAACATCGTCTCGGCCAGGCTACCAAACCACCACGCCGGCGTAGCCTACGACCAGGTCGCGGTCGCCGGATACATCGCCCGAGGTCGCGTATTTCACCAGTTCAGCCGAGGTTGCGCCCAGTTTCCCCGCAGCCGTGAGCATAGCGACCGCGGGGCCGAACCCGCACATGCTGATGTTCTGCTGCGTGACCACGTCGTAGAGGGTGCGGGCGTCGAGGGCGAGGATGGGTTCGATTGCACGGTGGTCCTTCACGCGCGTGATGGCGTCGGATTCATAATGATTCATGTCGCTCGAGGCTACGATCAGGACGGGATCGTTCTGCGCCGCAATGACATCCGCAATGGCTTCGCCTAGTTGTCTGAGAGCCTCGAACTGATGAGTGCCGAGCGCGATCGGAACGAACTTGAGTTGGGATTGGAGCTCTTGCAGGAACGGTAGCTCGACCTCAGCCGCGTGCTCATTGCGGTGAGAAGACGAATCTTCGTGCAGAAGCGGGCAGCGCTGTTTTAGAGCGGAGGCGAACGAGTTGTCGATGGCAACCGCACCGAGAGGCGTCTCCCATGCGCCCTCGCTCATGATCGCCAGAGCGTGGCCTACGCCGGTGTGGTTGGGACACAGCACGAGGCAGAGGCTGGGAACCTCTAATTCTGCGAAGACAGCACCGGCCACCTGGCCAGAATACATATAGCCCGCGTGCGGAACGATGCAGGCGACAGCGCGCTTTGGTTTTTTCTCCGGAGTCTGGGATAGGAAGGCGCGAACTTCCTCGCGCAGATCATCTGGATCGTTGGGATAGAAGCGCCCGGCAACTGCGGGATGGCGAACAGTTGCGGTGGTCATAGGCTCTCCTACTGTCGAAACAATGTCGTCGAAATAATGCTACGAGCCGTCGTGGTTGTCGCGCAAGGCGCGAAACAAGGCAGCGCTTTCTTCCAGAGTCAAGGTCTCGGCGCGGGCGGCTGGTTTCACTCGGGCCTCAGCCAGGGCAGCGCGTAGACGAGCCTCAGGGTAGTTTGTCTTCAGGTTATTCCTCAGGGTTTTGCGCTTTTGTCCGAAGGAAAGCTTGAGGAAGTCGATGAAGCCGTCGTTCGCGGCGCCAGCATCAATCCCAACGTTTCCGCCGAGGCCCAGTTCTTCTTGTCGGGGAGCGATCGTGAGCCGCAGCGCGGTGGAATGCACCTTCGGAGGCGGGGAAAATGCTCCAGGCGGCAAGGTGAAGAGTTTTTCGACCCGGGCGTAGAGCTGCGCGGTGGCGGAGAGCAGACCATAATCGCGGCTGCCCGGCGCGGCGGCAATGCGATCCGCGACTTCGCGCTGGACGAGAATCACGATTGTTTCAAAGTACTTGGAATAGTCGAACAGGCGCAGCAGGATTTCAGAAGTGATGTAGTAGGGGAGGTTGCCGATGACCTTTGCCGGCTCGGGGCGGAATTCGATGCCAGGCCGGCGCAGGCCGGGCTTGGGTCCGAACAGGGAATCGAAATCGATGGAGAGCACGTCGGCTTCGATGACTTCAACGCTTGAGAACATGCCGAAGCGGAGGCGAAGTTGCGCGGCTAGCACGCGGTCAAGCTCGACTGCAATCAAGCGGTGGGCGCGCTTGGCTAGAAGCGATGTGAGAACGCCGCGTCCAGGACCAATTTCGAGCACCGTGTTTTGCGATACGTCGCCGAGAGCGTCGACGAGTTGCAGCGCAAAGCTGTCGCTGACGAGGAAATGCTGTCCCAACTTGGGCTTATGTTGAGGACGGCGCGTGGACACGACCTTCGGCACGTTGACCCTCTTTTCCCCGGACATATAGACTGAGTATGTCCCGAAACATATTCCATCATATCGTGCGCCCGCGAAAAGCGGGTCTCCCGGGAGGGATTCATGCATATCGCGTTTGTGGCATCGGAAGGCGTGCCTTTTTCAAAAACTGGTGGATTGGCCGACGTCGTGGGCGCATTGCCCCGTGCGCTGGCCGCGCTGGGACATCAGGTTAGCGTTTATTTGCCTCGATACCGGCAGACCAAGCTGACTGACCCGGCGACGGTGGTGCGCAGCATCACCATTCCTTTCGATGACAAGTATCGCTTTGCCTCGGTGGTGACCGGCGGAAGCCAGTCGGGCGTTCGATTCTATTTCGTCGACTATCCCGACTACTTCGATCGCGATGCGCTGTATGGCACGCCCGCGGGAGACTTTCCGGATAACGCCGAGCGCTTCGCTCTGTTCTCTCGCGCTGTGCTGGAGGCGACGAAAATCTTAGGCGTGCCCCAGGTCTTTCATTGTCACGATTGGCAATCGGCGCTCGTGCCGGTGC
>JBAWCJ010000308.1:0-8001 GCA_049590215.1 Candidatus Sulfotelmatobacter sp.
GGTCAGGCCGAGAGCCTAACCTCGGTCCGCCGTCAGCAAACTGAAGCGGCAAACCCCTGCGCACAAACCCGACGCCCTACTCCTCCGGAGGAGGAGCCGCGTTCTGCATACGTTGTTGCATGCGCGCTTCCCGATTGGCCTCGAATTGCTGCATCTTGGCCTGCTGGTCAGGAGTGAGCAACTGAAACAGCTCATTGTGAATGCGGGTTTCCTGCACCTTCAGTTGCACCAGCGTCGGCGACTGCTGCGCGACCAGCGCTTGCACCTTGGCTTCGTCATAGGTGCCTTCTTCATATTGCTTCAGCTGTTGCTGCATCAAATGAAGCTGCTGCATCTGCGGCTTCATCGCGGCGTGCTCTTTCTGCAGCACGGCCTTCATCTGCGTGCGCTGGGCATCAGTCAAATCAAGGTATTTGGAGAAGAAGCCCATGGGGCCTCGCATGCCGAAGGCATGGCCTTGCATCGGCGGTGCATCGGCGGTTTGCGATCTTGCGATGGCGGCTCCCATCGTCACTACCAATGCAGCTATCAACAACCGAAACCGAATCGTCTTCATAAAGGTTTTGCTCCTTCGACCCCGGCTCCATCCACGTGCTCGCGTCCTGGAGCCTGGGGCTCTTGGGTACAGCTATACAAACACGATTCGCGCGGAAAAGTGGTAAAAAGTCAGTCAATGCGAGTAAAGTTTTGTCAAAGACGGAAACACCTGGCCGAGCCATAGGGTTAGCGTGTAAGGGTTTGACAATTCTTTACCGCAGCCAGCCCGCTGTCTGGTGCACAATGAAACCTGCCAAGATGGAACGAATTCTGGTTATTGACGATGATGTCGAACTATGTACCCTGGTCGGCGAATACTTGCAGGCGGAGGGATTCGTAGTCGAATTCGTTCACGATGGCGAGAATGGGCTGCAGCGCGCCACTGCCGCGGGGTACCTGTTGGTCGTGCTGGATGTGATGTTGCCCGGCATCAACGGTTTCGAGGTGCTGCGCCGGATCCGCGCCACCTCCCGCCTGCCCGTGCTTTTGCTCACGGCGCGCGGCGAAGATGTCGACCGCATCGTCGGATTGGAGATCGGCGCCGACGACTATCTGCCCAAGCCTTTTAATCCGCGAGAGCTGGTGGCGCGCATTCGAGCCATCCTGCGCCGCACGCGCAGCGACAAGTCAGCTCCGTCTGCGCCTGATGTCGTCCGCGTCGGTGAAATCGAACTTGATCCCGCCACACGCAGCGTGCGCCGCGACGGTCAACCCGTCGACCTCACCTCGGTCGAGTTCAATCTGCTGGAAGTGCTGCTGCGTGAGGCTGGCCGCGTGGTGCCCCGCGAGCGCCTGGTCAATGCCGTCTTGAGCCGCAAATTTTCGCCCTTCGATCGCAGTATCGACATGCACGTCAGCAAGGTCCGCAAAAAGCTCGGCGATACCGACGCCGATGAACACATCAAGACCATCCGCGGCGTGGGCTACATCTTCGCCCGTCCGCGCGAGAAGGTCGGGGAAAAGGTGAAGACCTCATGAAGAGCCTGTTCCTCAAGATTTTTCTTTCCTTCTGGATGGCTTTTGCCTTGTTTCTCGTGCTGGCGATCCTGGTCACACTGGCATTTCGTCCGAGGACTTCAAGCTGGGAAGGTCTTCTCGCGACCGCGATGAACGACTCGGTGAATGCCTACGAACAGAGGGGCACCGCGGGGCTGGGCGAATACTTCGACAATCTGGAAAAGACGCAGCACGTCCGCGTCTTTCTATTCAATGAAAACATGGAGGAGGTTTTGCACCGGGGCGCGCCAGAATGGGCGTTGCGTGTCGCGAAGGGAGGGCCGCGGGTGCCGCACGAGGGCTTTATTTTTCCCGCACCGCCTCCGGTGTTGCGTGATTCGCGCGCGTCTTCTGACGGATTGCATCGTTACACGCTGGTGCTGTCTCCTCCGCCGGGGCCACGCCTTTTTCTCGGTCCGCGGGGTCTACCCGTTCCTGGTCTCATCATCGCTGTCATCTCCTCGGGACTCGTCTGCTACCTGCTGGCGTGGTTCCTGACCATGCCAATTGTGCGTTTGCGTGCGGCCACGCGCCAGCTAGCCGCAGGCGATCTCACTGCCCGGGCCGGTGCTCCCAACGTAGGGAGGCGAGATGAGGTAGCGGGCTTGATGCGGGATTTTGACGGCATGGCGGAACGGTTGGAGAATCTGGTCAAAGCGCAATCCCGCCTGCTCAACGACATCTCGCATGAACTGCGCTCGCCGCTGGCGCGGCTGAATGTAGCTTTGGGCTTGGCGCGGCAGCGCTCGGGGCCGGAAAGCGCGGCCATGCTGGAGCGCATTGAACTGGAAGCCAGCCGCCTCAATGAACTCATTGGCCGCCTGCTCACTCTGGCTCGCTTGGAAGATGGTGAGCAACATGTTCCCTCGACGCCGTTTTCGCTGGATGAAGTGGTGCTCAACGTGGCTGAAGATGCGGAGTTCGAGGCGCAGGCAAGGCGTTGCCATGTGCGCAGCGAAATCCCCGCAGGGATTTGGGTGGTGCGCGGAGATCCCTCGCTGCTGCACAGCGCCATTGAAAATGTTGTGCGCAATGCCATCCGCTACACTCGCGAAGGCACTACGGTTGATATCGAACTGGAAAAGAAGTTGATTGATGGTGGTGAGGAAGCGGTGGTCCGAGTCACCGATTGCGGCTCCGGTGTGCCCGCCGATGCCCTGGAAAAATTGTTCCAGCCGTTTTACCGCCTGGACGATGCTCGAGGCCGGCAGACCGGCGGGGTTGGCCTGGGCCTGGCTATTACGGAGCGCGCGGTTCGCTTCCATGGCGGACGTGTCGCTGCTGCGAACCGAGCCGAGGGCGGACTGATGGTCGAGATCCACCTGCCGCTGATGCCAGCGAGCGCTGCCGTCGACGAACCTCCAACCTCCGTGACCAGCGATCATTGGCCAGTGGCCAGTGGCCAAAGGGATTAAACAGGCTACTGATCACTGATCACCGGCCACTGTTTCCAGGCAACTCGCAGCCCCGTCCGCGGTTCCAATAGCTTCGGGGGTTTGCTCTTCCGACGCATTCCTGATACATAAATGGATGGCAATTCACGCCTTCAAATAGGGTTTACGCCCGGTTTGTGTGGCCGGGGAATGCATAAGCACGCTCATAGGAGATAAACCGAAGAATGTGGACAAGGTTTGCCTGGATGATGGCGATTCTGGCTCTGGTATCAATCGGCTTCCTGATGGCCTGCAACGCCAAGTACTCCTCGAATGACAATGGGCTGGTGGTGATTCCCAGCCAGGGAGGCGGTCCGCTGGTGAATAACCAACTGAACGGGCCGGTAATGGAAACCTTCAGCCTCGACTTGGAGAACGGTTCCACGACGGAGATTAACAATGTGAACGGTCCTCCGACACCGGGGTTGCCAACGGCTATCGTTCTTGATCCGGCAGGCGCAAACGCCTACGTGATCGTCAACGAGAATCCGGCGGTGCCTGGTGGTAGCGTTACGGGGATTGCTGCGTTTCCTATTGCTTCGGATGGAAAGCTTGGGAGCGCCACCACATACACTCTGAACAGTGCGAGCGTCCAGATCCAGGTCCTGGTTAACGGTGTGCTGACAAACCAGTCGGAGACGGTCCCGGTCGCTCCAGTGGCCTTGAGAATGGATTCTGCGGGCAAGTTCCTCTTTGTTGCAAACAGCGCGACGAGCGACAGCGCCGACCCTTCTAATCCCATCCCGGGCTCAATCTCAGTGCTTTCGGTCGGCAGCAATGGCACCTTAACCGAGGTCACGGGTTCGCCTTTCGTACTTCCGGTAAACGGCGCCAACGTGAACCCACCGGAACCGTGCACGAATCAAGTGGCATGCTCCAGTCCGCTGGCATTGGCCGTGACCCCGACTGTCTACCCTCCGCAGTATGCCTACTGTTCGGGGATTGCGCCTCCGACGACCGAGAACCTGTATGTGCCGGACTCCATTAACAACATTCTGTTGAATTACTCAGTGTCATCGAGTGGCGCGCTAAGCCTGGTTCAAACCGATAATGGAGTTGGAATTCCAACCGGCTATATGCCCGACGGAGTGACGGTCGATCCCTGCAACCGGTTTGTCTACGTGTCCAACGGTCTTTCGAACGCAGCCACGTCCAACACGGTCAGCGCTTACACAATCTGCTCTACCATGACGCAGCAAAACTGCCCTGCTCCAGACTTCAGACTGCTTAAGATTAACAACGGTGTGCCATTTCCCGTTTCCCCCGGCGAGGGCCCTGGGCCTTTGTCCATGGATGCATATGGCAATTACCTGTACGTAGTGGATACCGCATCAGGCCAGGTCTCGCAGTTCAGGGTAAGCACGGCTACCGGTGCCTTGACGGCGCTCACACCGCCCTATGTCTCCGCCGGTGGTGGGGCTAATTCGATTGCGATCCGCGGCGACGACAGTTTCGTCTTCGTGACCAACCTAAATCCTGGGACGCTCTCGGAATACGCCATCAACCTCCAGAATGGAAATTTGGCCCCGTTGCCGGTGATTCAGACGTTCAATTATCCCTCGGGAGTAGCGGTGAAGTAATCGTTCGACTCGAAGTGATCCGCCGGTGGGCCGGTTTCCCGCGGACTGCATCGCCGCGGACTAGGTCGGAATTTTCAGAATCAGGTAAGCGCCCACCAAAGCGAAGATGAGGTCCGGTGACCAGGCGGCCAGTGCCGCGGGCAACAGGCTGATATCGCCCATCGCCTCGGACAAACGCGATACAACGGTGTAAACCACTGCGATCCCGACAGCCACGGCAACTCCCGTGATGGCCCCTTTCTTAGCCGCCGACAAAGAAAACGGAATGGCGAGGCCAGCCATGATGAACGTGATCAGCGGGTAGGAGAGCTTCTGGTTTAGCTGCACTCTCAGCCTTACCACATCGAACCCGCTTTGCTGCAAATCACGGATGTAGCGGCGCAGTTCCTCATAGTTCATCTCGGAGTACTGTTTCACCTCCTTCTTGAAATATGATGGCTGCTCGCTGAGGTCAGGGAAAGTGGAGACGTCGAAGGTGCGGTATCCAGCAATCGCGGCGGTGTGCAAAGTCCGCTGCCAGCCTTGTTCAAAGACCCAGCGGCCCAGGTTGTCGGCCCAGTGGGCGCGCTCCGCATGGATGCGCTGCGTAATGGTGAAACTGGCGGGATCGATCCGAAAGATGGTGAGGTTGGCGAACTGATCGCGGTCGGCATCGAAGAACTGGTAGTAGTAGATGTCGTTGTGCTGCCCGAAAATCCAGCGCCGGTCGGGACGCAGATATGTTTGCGGCGGCTTGCCCTTGATCTGGTTGTGCAGCGCTTCCTGCCGCTTGTTGGTGTGCGGCAAGTAGAACTGGTCGGCAAAGAACAATCCCGCCGAGAGCACCGCGGCCGCGGCCAACACCGGCATCACGATGCGGTAGACGCTGGTTCCCGTCGCTTTGATTGCCGTGATCTCATTGGAGCGGTTCATCAACCCGAAAGTGATCAACACCGCCAGCAGCATGATCAGAGGCGCAACGCTGTATAGCAGGTAGGGAGAAACGTTGAGCAGATACTCCACGACTACAATCGCGGGCGTCTGATTGCGCAGGATGTCTCCCAGCAACTCGAACAGCGTGAAGACCAGCAGCAGGACCAGGAAAGCTGCCACGATCATCCCAAGGTATAGGAAGAAATCGCGCAGCACGTAGTCATCGAGCAGAGTAGGGAAGCTGGCGCTGAAGACTCGCCGGCGATTGGAGGCGCGCTCAAAAGCATTGGCCGTCTCTCTGCGCCTCTGCCTGCGATCATGGATGGGAATGTTCCCTGGAACTTCATTTCGCTTCCATGGCCAGCGGATTACGGGCAGCGATAATGGCCGCCGCTCGGCTTGCCAGAGAAGGAACAACGCTGCCGCGAAGAATACGAAGTTGGCAAGCCATGCTCCGAACAGCGGGCTTACTCTGCCTTGCTTGGCCAGCGAAACTCCAATCAGAGAAATAAAGTAGTAGACGAAGACCAGCGCGATCGTGAGCACGAATCCGCCGGACTTGCCGCTCTTCTTAGAGGATAGTCCCAGAGGAATTCCGACCATCGCGAGCACCAGACACGCTGTGGGCAAAGCGAACCGGTTGTGAAATTCGATGAGGTACACGCGCGCCGATACGGGATCGACGCTGGCCGCGCGACCAAGCAGCGCCGAGGTGCTGATGGCTTTCACCGGAGTTTGTTCGTCAGCCTTGTTCTCCGACGAAGCAATTTCAATCGGGATGTCAGTTTGCTGGAAGGTCGAAATCTGGTAATGGTCAACCTTCGTGGGATCGGTTTCGTGCGTGGAACCGTCCTTTAGATGAAGGTGCAGGCGGTCCTCGCCTTCGGGGACAAGGATACCTTCGCGGGCCAGCGTGATGCTGGGATTCGACGGATCAGAAATATCGGCGAGAAAAACTCCGTTCCAAACTGCGCCGCCTTGAGCGCTGTGCACGTCCTGCACATAAAGTACGAGCTTGGGAAATCCTTCATAGAACACGCGCGGTTGTACCTCATACGAAGCCTGCGCGCCTTTAAGTTGATCCTCCAGTCGTCCCAGCGATGCGAGTGACCATGGTGCCAGATAGAGGCTGTTGACCAGCGCCAGCAACCACGCTCCGGCGACAAAGATCGCCAGCACTCGCCCGAAGCTCCATACGCCCATGCCGCTAGCTCGCATGGCAGTGATTTCGCTGTCAGCGGCGAGCCGGCTCAGTCCGATGAGAATCCCTACCAGCACGCTCATCGGAATGGTATAGGTGAGCGCGAACGGCACTGTGTAGAAGAAGATCTCGGCAACGCTTGGCAGTGGCGCGCTGGCGCGGACCACGAGTTCCAGGATGTGTCCCAGATCGCGGGTGAACAGCACAAAGGTGAAGATCGCGGCGCCGATGAGGGCGTGTGAGGTTACTTCGCGAAGAATATAGCGGGTAAGGATCCGCATGGCGGCGCTTGCTGAGGGCAGGATAGCATGGGGAAAGCAGTGGTCAGTGGTCAGTGGCTAGGGGTCAGTGGCCAGTTCTTGGAGCTGGAGTTATCTTCGCGCTGGAAACGGTTCTTAATGTTCCAACGGTTGAAGGTCGACCTCTCTGGTCCCTGGTCCCTTGTGGATTCCTTGTCAAAATAAATTCCAAAGAGGCTGGTGGATTCGGGATTCCTTTGCGTTCGTTTCGGACCAGAATTGGGGTATCCCCCTCCCCCCTCCCATCACTGGAATCATCACCTTAGCAGGAAATTCTCCGTAAAATCCGGATGTCAAAGAACTTACATACTAAAATCCGTGAAAGAAAGGACTTAGAGGTGCGACGATGCGGGTTCACCCGACCGTCACGGCCTCGACCATGATTACGCAATTTCGAAGACGGCACAAGGTTAGATGTCACACGGGACGTGTGGAAAAATCTTGGGAGCGAATGATGTTCTAAACATCGGTGCGTCGGATTCATAGCCCGCCTTCGGGAAACCGCGAAAGGTGGGTAGGCTCGTTCGCTGTACGCAAGAAGGGAGGTTCCCGGCTCAGAGATCTCACTGAGTGTAAACGCCTGGCTTCAGCAATCGTTGATTACCCGCATTCCGCCTTGACTCTCGCATCCCAAACGGACTACAGTTGCCTCCTCCTTCCCCTTGTGGGATCGGCTCTCACGATCGTCGAGCGCCGCATCTTGCGTCCTCTAGTAAGTAACCGGGCCGCGTTCCAAGCAGGACCACTGCCACGTCAGAAGGTCTGAGGAGGATCACTCATGCAAAGCCAAAAACTCTCTATCGGATTCCGCGTGCTTTTGGCGATCTTTGCCGTAACCATCCTCATGACGGCCCCGAACGCAACCGCCCAAGCGGGTTCCCTTTCCATCATCAACCCAGACTTCTCGGCTGTGCCGATTGTGTGTGCCCTCGACTATGCCTACCAAGCTACCGGAGGAGGAGACTGCAGCGGGCCAATCGACCCGCAGCAGGACTTCAACAGCGCTCCCGGCTTCGGCTGGACCATCGTTCCTGTATCTCCCC
>JBAWCJ010000309.1:0-9951 GCA_049590215.1 Candidatus Sulfotelmatobacter sp.
GTGCCTGATCTGGTGCAGCATTTGTTCCAGACCGAAGTGCCAGAGATTTATGACGGCACGGTGGTGATCCGCGCGATTGCACGCGAAGCCGGGGAGCGCACGAAGATCGCGGTCATGTCCAAGGACAAGGACGTGGATGCGGTGGGCGCCTGCGTGGGCATGAAGGGGATGCGGGTGCAGTCGATCATCCGTGAGTTGCACGGGGAGAAGATTGACATCATCGAGTATCACGAAGACGCGGTGACGTTTGCCGAAAAGGCTTTGCAGCCGGCGAAAGTCAGCAAGGTGACCGTGGTCGATTCTGGCGGAAAGCATCTCGAAGTGGTGGTCGACGACAGCCAGCTATCGCTTGCCATCGGCAAGAAAGGGCAGAACGTGCGGCTGGCGGCGAAGCTGCTGGGCTGGAAGATCGACATCAAGAGCGAGGAAGAAAAACGCCAGGAAGTGGAACAGCAGATGTCGGCGATGGTCCCGCAAACGGCTACGCCGCTGGAAAGCGTGCCGGGCCTGGGTGAGGGACTGGTGGAGAAGCTAAATGCTGCCGGCGTGAGCACGGTGGAAGCTTTGGCTGATATGACGCCGGAACAATTGGAGGCGATCGAAGGCATTGGGCCGAAGACGGTGGAAAAGATCAGTCTTGCGGTGAATAATTACTTTGCCAGCCTGGAGCAAGGTGCGGCGGTGGAAGGCACGGTTGAAGGTGAAGTAGCGGTGGAGGGTGAGGCCGCGGCGGCGGAAGCTTCTGAGCCGGCTTCGGAAGACATCACTGCGGAGGTTCCTGCCGCGACCGAAGAAGGCACAATCGAAGCGGATACGCTTGCCGCGGACGAGAACGAACCGCAAGCGGAGACTTTTGGGGAGCAGCCTGACCCGGAAGCGGAATCCACCTCCAAAACCAGAGAATAATCATGACGCGCTGGCATAAGTTCGACGGCGTGGGATCGAAGAAACTGACTCCGTGAGGTCGATGATGACCTAACTACAGCGCGGAGAAATGAAAGGCCGGATGAGTAAGGTTCGAATCAACGATCTTGCCCGAGAGCTGGAAGTCAAGAGCAAAGCCATTCTCGACACGCTTCCGCTAGTCGGAGTGACGGAGAAGAAAACGCACTCCAGTTCTCTGGAAGAGCACGAAGCGGAGAAAGTACGTGTGCACCTCCGCTCCTCGGCGGAAAGTTCGTCCTCGGCTGGCAAGTCGAGTTCACGCGGGTCTCGCGGTGAAGAAGAAATCAAGACCAAAATTGATCTATCAAACATTTCCCGTCCGGGGGATGTGCTGAAGGCAATTACGCAGCGCAAGGAAGCCGTGGCTCCGGCCGCGCCGCCGCGTCCGGCAACGCCGCCAGCTGCGCATGTTCCGGCGGAGAAGCCTGCGATGGTTGCGCCGCCTGTGGCGAAGCCAGTGGTTACGGCTCCGGCAGCATCGGTGGCTGCTCCGTCGGCACCGGCTGTACCCGTGCGCCCGGTTGCTCCTCCCGTTGCCACGGTATCGTCTCCTGCTTCAACGTTACCCGTGAGCGCCCCGGTGCGCCCGGCCACACCACCTCCGGCGCACGCTCCGGCCACGGGAGTTCCACCAACAATTTCAGCGAGTGCTCCGCCAGCGGCTCCTACTGCCGCGCGTCCGGCTGCTTCTCCATCTGCATCCGCTCCTCCGCCGCCCCGAATGATCGTTCCGCAGACCGGGCCACGGCCGGTGTACAAAGCTCCGCTGCGGCCGGCCCCACCTCCGGTGCAGCCGGGAGTGCCGATCGGCGGTGCTTCGCGTCCGTTACCGGGGCGTCCCGTGCCTGGGCAGCCAATTTTTCAGCGGCGTCCGCCGATGGCCGGTGGAGCTCCAGGTGCGCCGCGTCCGCCGCTGCGACCGGGTGAGCGCAGACCGATGCATCCCACGCGGCAGTCGCCGGCGGGGGCGCGTCCGCTTGGCGTGGGGCCCGCGCTTCCGCCTCCGGGAACCACGCGGCCGGGCGCTCGTCCAGGTGGCCCGTCGCGACGTCCGGGTCAGCGCTATGTTCCGCGCGGCGTGAAGGAAGGCCCGATGAAGGGCTACACGCCGCCGCCGCGCATGGTGGTGTCGAACGAGCCCCTGCCAATCACGCGCAGCATCACAATCACGGAAGGGATCAGCGTAAAGGACCTGGCGGAGAAGCTGGAGATTCGCGCGAAGGATCTGATTTCACGGCTGCTGTCAAAGGGCGTGTTCGCCACCATCAACCAGACTTTGGATGCGGAACTGGCGAGCGAGATGGCGCGCTTCTTCGGTGCCGACACGAACGTGATCACGTTCGAAGAGCAGACGGCGAAGGAAGTTGATGCGGCCGCCGCCAGCGAAGAGTTGGTTCCGGAAACCGGGATACGTCCGCCTGTGGTTACGATTATGGGTCACGTAGACCACGGCAAGACGACGCTACTTGATTCGATCCGATTGACCAATGTGGCGGAAGGCGAAGCCGGCGGCATCACCCAGCACATCGGCGCCTACAAAGTAAGGATCACCGACAAGGAATCTCCGGCATTTGGGCGCGAGATTGTGTTCCTTGATACGCCGGGTCACGAAGCCTTTACGCGCATGCGATCGCGCGGGGCGAAAGCAACCGACATTGTGGTGCTGGTGGTTGCCGCCGACGACGGCGTCATGCCACAGACGGTTGAAGCCATCGATCACGCGCACGCCGCGGAAGTCCCCATCATCGTGGCGGTGAACAAGATCGACAAGCCGGACGCTTTGCCTGATCGGGTGAAGAAGCAGCTTGGCGACCGTGGGCTCGTGCCGGAAGAGTGGGGTGGCAAGACGGTATTCGTGGACGTTTCAGCAAAGAAGAAAACGAATCTGAATCTGCTGATGGAAATGATCTGCCTGGTGGCCGATCTCGGCGAATTAAAGGCGACGCCGGAACGGGCTGCGACAGGTGTGGTCTTGGAAGCGAAGCTCGATCGCGGGCGCGGTCCGGTGGCCACGGTGCTGGTGCAGAACGGAACGCTGAACGCGGGCGACAATTTTGTGGTGGGCAACGTCTACGGCAAAGTGCGCGCCATGTTTGACGACCGGGGCGCGCAGTTGCAAACCGCTCCGCCTTCGACTCCTGTCGAAATTATCGGTATGGAGGCGCTGCCGCAGGCCGGCGATCAGTTTGTCGTCGTTGCCGATCGCGACAAGGCGCGTGGCATTTCGGAATACCGGGAACAGAAGTCCCGCGAAGCCGCGCTGGCGAAGAGTTCCCGGGTGTCGCTCGAAGGATTGGCGGAGCAGATCAAGGCTGCTGGCACCAAGGAACTGAATGTGATTCTGAAAGGCGACGTGCAGGGGTCCGTGGAGGTGATCACCGACCTGCTGACGAAGCTCTCGAATGAGAAGGTGCGATTGAAGCTCTTACGATCCGGCGTCGGTGCGATTACCGAAACCGACGTTCTACTGGCTTCGGCGTCGAATGCGATCATCATTGGCTTCAACGTGCGACCGGAACGCAAGGCGCAGGAAATTGCCGAGCAGGAGAAGGTGGACATCCGGCTGCACTCGATCATTTATGAGCTGCAGGATGAAATCAAGCGTGCCATGACCGGCTTGCTTGAGCCCACGATCAAAGAGACTTACCAAGGACGCGCCGAGGTGCTGAACGTTTTCCGCATCCCGAAAGTTGGCACCGTGGCTGGTTGCCGCGTGAGTGATGGCTTGATCAAGCGCGATTCCGAAGTGCGCCTGCTGCGCGACAACGTGCAGGTATTCAAGGGCAAGGTGGGATCGCTGCGGCGCTTCAAGGACGATGCCAAGGAAGTCACGAACGGCATGGAATGCGGCATCTCGATCTCCAACTACGGCGACATCAAGGTCGGCGACGTGATCGAGGCTTTCGCGACCGAGCGGATTGCTGCGGAAGTAATTGCTTAAGAACAGTGACCAGTGGCCAGTTAACCCCGTCAATTTGTTAGTTGTGTTTTTACTGGCCACTGATCACTGGCCACTGACTTTGATCGCCTTTCTCACGCTCGAACTTCACATTGAAGCAGCGCAGTCCCTTAAAGACAAACGGCAGGTTGTGCGCAGCCTGAAAGACCGTCTGCGTGCCAGCTTCAACGTCTCGGTTGCTGAGCTTGACGCCAGCGGCCTGTGGAATCGCGCTACCGTTGGCGTGGTTGCCATCTCCGACTCGCGCGACTATCTCGATGGATTGATCAAAAACGTGGAGCGGCAGGCCACGCGCATCGCCAATAACCACGGGGCGGAAGTTTCCGACTCCTTTGTGGAGTATTTGTAGCTTCTCTTGCCATTTGTGCGTGTTTTTCACTCCATGCGACACCTTCTTATCGCATTGTTACCTCTGTACTTACCGGATCGCTCCTTTGTGCGCGACAATAGCACTTCGGGGCCAACATCTCGGGCCGGTTTTCTGATATTCTCATGCGTTTTACTTCGAGGTGAAGGGTGGAGAAGCGCGGGGTAAAGTACCATCGCGGGCGGTTGGGCGAGGCCTTGCGTGAGGAGATCGAAACACTGGTGGAAGGTGAGCTGGCGGACCCGCGCATTGGACTGGTGAGGGTGACTGCGGTACATGTCGCCGATGATGGCCGCTCCGCGGAAGTTCTCGTGGATGTGGACGGCGACGACCGCGAAGCCGAGCGGAGTATCGAGGGCTTGCTGGCCGCGAAAGAATACATCCGGCACGAATTGGTGGAGCGTTTGCGCCGGAGACGGGCGCCAGAGTTGTATTTCCGGCTGGACCGTTCGGAGCGCGAGAAAGCCAGAGTAGAGGAACTGCTGGCGCGCACGAAAAAGAGGATGAAGTCAAAAACGAAGGCTGACGGACAAAAGGCATAGCAATGTTGCAAGACGTTCTCCGGCAAATCGAGCAGCGTGACCGATTCGTGCTTACGTCGCACGCGCGGCCCGATGGCGATGCCGTCGGGTCGGCGCTGGCCTGCTGCCAGGTTTTGCGCGCCATGGGCAAACAGGCCGACGTGGTGCTGCACGATGGCGTGCCGAGGATTTATCGCACGTTGCCCTTCGCCGATCAGGTGCTGCAGGCCAATCGCATCACGGGCAGCTATGAAGCGGCGATCATTCTGGAGTGTGACAGCATTCACCGCACCCGGCTCGAGGGGCTGGAAGACCGCTTCCTGATCAGCATCGATCATCACGTCAGCGGACGTCCCTTCGCCAATGTGAACTGGATTGATCCGCAAGCTGTAGCCACGGCGGAAATGGTGTTCCGTCTGGCCCGCGAGGCGGGAGCGCAGTTCTCTCCGGAGATTGCTACGTGCCTCTACACGGCGCTGATGACCGATACCGGCTCGTTCATGTTCCAGGGAACGAACCAGAATACCTTCGCTCTGGCGCGTGAGCTGGTTCTGGCGGGTGCCGATCCATCGCATTGCGCGCGCAGCATTTATTTTGCCCACTCTGTGGCCAAGATGAGGCTGCTCGGCGAAGCGTTACGCAACCTCAACACTGAAGGCCACGTCGGCTGGACCTGGGTGACGCAAGAGCAAATGGACCGCTGCGAAGCGAGGGAAGAGGATTGTGAAGGCCTGGTGAATTACGTGCTATCGATCGGCGAAGTTGAGGTCGCGGCATTCTTCCGTGAGCTTCCCGGCGGACGTTATCGAGTGAGCCTGCGCAGCAAGGGCGGACTCGATGTAGCTAGAGTGGCCGAGCGATTTGGCGGGGGCGGGCACGAGTGCGCCAGCGGTTGCTCGCTGGAAGGTCCGCTTACCCAGGCGGTGCGCCAGGTTCTGGATTTGTTACACCTCGGTCCTTCCGTACAATAGTTCCCTAGTTGGTCGGTCAGATTGAAGTTGTCTGCGATGCCCGAGGAGCGACAATTCGGTCAGCAGAGACAAGCCCGCTATAATTCTTGAGATGCGCCCACAACCACTTATTGCAGTGAGCGACGTCGAGGCGAGCAGCCGCTGGTATCAACAGCTGCTCGGATGCGAGAGTGCGCATGGAGGGCCGGAATACGAGCGGCTCGTCTTCAAACAGATTCTGGTCCTTCAGTTGCATCGATTCGACGTCGAACATCACCATGGTCGCATCGGCGATCCGGCCGACAAGCCTTATGGCAACGGCGTCCTGCTATGGTTTGAGGTTGACGACTTCGATGCCGCCGTCGCTCGCGCCAAGGCGATGAAGGCGGACATCTTCCTGCCGCGCCACCGTAACCCGCCGGCCGGCGACGGCGGGCCGAACCACTGGGAATGCTGGTTGCACGATCCTGATGGCTACGCTGTCGTGCTGGCCAGTCGCGACGGTTCGGCGGTCTAACTCCGGACCTGCGACGGAGATCGGTCCTCCTGCGTACAATCAATTGTTATCAATCACCGCTTCACTCCATGACGAATCGAACCCGTACCGACTCGCTGTTGCTGGCGGGCTTCTGCGCGTTTCTGTTTTTCTACGGATTGGCGCAGTTCGGGCTTATCGGAGCCGACGAGCCGCGATATGCGCAAGTGGCGCGCGAAATGCTGGAGCGGCACGAGTGGGTCACGCCCGTGCTTGGAGGTCAGCCATGGCTCGAGAAGCCTCCACTGTATTACTGGCAAGCGATGATCGCGTACCGGGTGTTCGGCGTTAGCGATTGGGCAGCGCGACTGCCTTCGGCCGTCGATGCCAGTTTTCTTGTGCTTGCCGTGTACTTTTTTCTTCGCCGCTTCCGGCCAGGATTTGAATTGGATGGCGCACTGATCGCGGCCTCCTCCGCGGGAGTGATCGGCTATGCCCGCGCCGCTTCGATGGATATGGCGCTGGCTGCGGCTTTCACCATCGGAATGCTCGGGTGGTGGGCTTGGCGAGTAAGTGGAAAGAGAATTTGCCTCGCGGTCTTTTATGGCTTCATGGCACTTGGGACACTGGCGAAGGGGCCGGTCGCGCTGTTTCTCGCCGCGCTGGTGATCGTTCTCTATGCGGCGGCGGTTCGCGAATTGCGGCTGGTGCTTAAAACGCTCTGGCTACCGGGCATTCTTCTGTTCTGTGCGATCGCCATGCCGTGGTATTTCGCGGTGCAAGTGCGCAACCCCGAGTTCTTTCGGGTATTCATTCTCGAGCACAATCTGGGAAGGTTCTCGAAAGATCTCTATCACCACACCGAGCCGTTCTGGTATTACCTGCCGGTAACGGCGCTGGCGCTGGTTCCGTGGACAGTTTTCGTGATTGCGGCGTTTGTTGAACGAGCCCGCTTGTGGTGGGGCAAACGAAGTGCGGCGAATGGCGCCGATCTCGATCGCGAAAATCAATTCGGCGTATTCGCCTGTTGCTGGCTGATTGTGCCGGTCCTGTTGTTTTCGATTTCCCAATCGAAACTGCCCGGCTATATCCTTCCCGCGATTCCAGCGGGAGTGCTGCTGTTGGCGGATTACCTGAGGCAACATTTGGAACAACGTGATGCTAAGCCAGTGCCGACGGGACTGGCCGTGTTGCACGCGTTGTTGGCCGGGGGTCTGATCATTCCGGCGCTGCTGATTGGCTACATCGCGCAACATCGGCCTTCGGGAGGGCGACCGATGCTGGTTGCGCTCACCGCTGCCTTTGTGCTGTGCGCCGGAATCGCGCTTACGTTGGTTCGCAAAACGGGCCTGCGCATGCTGCGGTTTGTCACAGTGATTCCGGTTCTGCTTACGGTAGGAATCGTTTTGAGATTAGGCGCGGTGTCTCTGGATCAGACGCTTTCCGCGCGTCCACTGGCTTTGGAGATTGGCAGCATGGAGACCCACCCGCTGCCCCTGGCGGTCTACCATGTTCGGCGTGAAGTGGAATATGGGCTAACTTTTTATCGCAACCAGCTCACCTTCAATTACGACTGGGGCAGCGTTCCACCGGAAGAGCACTTGCTGGTGGCGCCGGAGAATTCACTGCCCAAGCTTGCGAAGCTGGTGGCGGGCCGCCGGGTTTCTTACCTAGGGCATTACGACGCGCAGCATGTGGACTACTATTGGGTCGCCGCTGCGGCAAATTACACGCCGCAGTAGAAGGCTGCAGAAAAAGACATGAGTGTTAATTTCGCTGGCGTTTGGAATGCAAACTTAGGCAAGAGCAGATTCCTTCGCCCATTACCCAAGGCTATTCTAATGAAGATTGAACAGTCGGATGCTGAACTGCAGCAAGAGATCGTGGTCACGAAGGCTGACGGGAGTGAAGATCGAGCGGTTTTCAGGTGTTCGATCAACGGGAAGCAAGATGGAAACTCGCTGAATGGAACGCCGATTCGCGGAAGCGCGAGGTGGGAACGCGAGGAACTGGTCATTGAGTCGTGGATGCAGTTTGGTGGACGCGAGATGCATTTCCGTGATTGCTGGTCGCTGTCGTCCGACCAGCGGACATTGACCATGGAACACCGTGACGACGATTTGGCGGGGCAGGTCACAATTCTCGATCGGAAATAGACACTGTTGCTGCCCTGTGTTCTGGCGGTTTGCCTCGCGTCGTGGAACACACTAAACTCGGAGTTCTGCCGTCGCAAATGACGCCGTGGGTTGGTTTGGGCTGATTTTGCAGGAGCCCCGTGGAGATTCTCGACCTCAGACATTTTTCTTCGGTGGACCTGCGCCCTCTGCTCGATGATGAGACGCGAGCCTGGGCGAGCCTGCTCTCCTGGGATTACAACGGATCGGCGGAGATGATTCTGCGCTATGTCGACGCGAAAATCCTTCCGGGATACGCGGCGATTGAACGCGGGCGCATCTTTGGTTACAGCTTTTTCGTGTACGAGGGCAGCAAGGGCGTGGTCGGCGACCTATTCGTGGCCAACGGCGGGCGTTTGGCCAATGCTCACGAAGTCGAAATCAAGCTGCTGACGCATGTGATCGAGACGCTGCAGCAGTCTCCTGGAATTCACCGGGTCGAGGCTCAACTGCTCGCGCATGAGGCGGGGAGCGTTGCCCGGCCATTTCTCGACCAGGGATTCCAGCGGCATCCGCGGCTGTTCATGGTTCTACGGTTGAGCGATTTCGTGCCGCCGGCTTCGATCGCGTTTCCAGATATCGAAATCCGGCCCTGGACCGAGGCCGACTACCAGCCTGCAGCCGCCGTGATTACTGCGGCCTACCGCGGGCACGTCGACGCCCAGATCAACGACCAGTACCACACGCTTAGCGGATCGTTGCGCTTTCTGAATAACATTGTGCGTTTTCCGGGGTGCGGCCTGTTCGATGCGGAATCGTCCTATGCCGCGGTCGACCGGAAGGCGAAGAATTTGATTGGATTGATTCTGTGCTCGCGGGTGCGCAACGATGTGGGACACGTGACTCAGGTCTGCGTGCTCCCTGAATACCGTTCACGCGGGATCGGCGAGGCGCTGCTGGCGGCGACATCCGTTAACCTGCGTAAGCGCGGCTTTGCGATGCTTTCGTTGACCGTGACCGAGGCCAATGCTGGAGCGGTCGCTCTCTATCGCCGGCTGAATTTTGAATCGAAGCGCGTATTTGACGCGTTCGTGTGGGAAGGGTAGAACCTTGCAGCTATCTCCGCACCAGCCACATCGCCCATCCCGCCGCCAGCAGCCCGCCCAGAAACAGGGCAAAACAATACAAGCCGTAGCGGACCATCTCTCGCGTGGTTTCGCAGTGGGTAATGCCGAAGACGATAGATGCAAAGAACGCGAAAACAAAAGCGGCGCTGAAATGAGTGAGCTGGACGGTCATCGTTTTTGTTTTTCCCAGATCATTGTTTTTTCCCGATGGCGATGTGGTAGGCGTCGGCCACGGCAATGA
Source organism: Candidatus Sulfotelmatobacter sp. (assembly GCA_049590215.1). GTDB lineage: Bacteria > Acidobacteriota > Terriglobia > Terriglobales > Acidobacteriaceae > Sulfotelmatobacter. The sequence continues at coordinate 9,700 of JBAWCJ010000309.1, forward strand.
AATTCAGTAATCCGGCGACGATCATGAATTTGGTTCCATAATCGGCGATAGCGAAAGCGATCGCTCCCTGGCCCCAGTTCATGGCGAGAGTCACAATATACATTCCACCAGCGCCAAGGTCGCCGATGAATCCGAGCATGTCGAGGATATCGCCGCCGTTGGCTTTGTAGATATGGCCCTGCATCATCAAGCCGAGCACGAAGAGGGTGCCGATGGAGACGAACAGCAGAGCTCCGCGAATCCAGCGTTTTT
>JBAWCJ010000310.1:0-1802 GCA_049590215.1 Candidatus Sulfotelmatobacter sp.
CCATCTGGCCACCCTTGCCCGGCTTCAGTTCCAGGTTATGAATCTGCGTGCCGGGAGGAATATTTCGCAGCGGCAACGCATTGCCTACTAAAATGTCCGCCTCGGGACCGCTGATCACTTTCTGCCCCACCTTCAATCCTTCCGGCTGCAGGATGTAACGCTTCTCACCGTCGGCATAAGCCAGCAGGGCAATGCGCGGTGAGCGGTTGGGATCGTATTCGATGCTGACCACGGTCGCCGGAATCCCGGTCTTGTCGCGCTTGAAATCGATGATGCGCAGCTTGCGCTTGTGGCCGCCTCCAATGAAGCGCATGGTCATGTCGCCCGAGTTGCGGCGCCCGCCGGTGCGCGGCTTGGGTTCGAGCAGCGGCTTATGCGGATGCTGCGTCGTAATGTCGTCGTTGACGATCGTCGTGCGGTACCGCAGCGTCTGTGTAGTAGGTCGATATGTCTTGATTGCCATAAATCTCTCTTGTCATTCCGAACCGGGCAAAGCCCGGCGAGGAATCTGCTTCCTGCCGCCGCTACAAATTCTGCGCGTACTCCGGCATCTTCTCCCCGGCCCGCAGCCGCACGTAAGCCTTCTTCCAGTCCGGACGGTAGCCGGCAAACTTCCCCCGCCGCCGTTCTTTGCCTGGATAGGTCGCAGTGCGTACGGAAAATACCTTCACCTTGAAAATCGTTTGCACCGCCTGCTTGATCTCCGTCTTCGTAGCCTTGGGCGCAACCTGAAACACCAGCGTGTTCTGGTTCTCCTTGATCGCCAATCCTTTTTCCGTGATCACTGGACGCCGAATAATCTGATATGCGGATTTCATATTGATAAGGCCCTAGGCCACCTCCGCCGCTTTTTCATGCCGCGTGCGCTTCCGCGGAGCCGCCGCCGCCTTCTTCGCGCCCTCTTCTTTCGCCTTGCGCTGCCGCTTCGGCAAGCTATCCTTCAACGTGAGCTGCAATTTCTCAATGGCGGGATGAGAAAAAATCACGCGGTCATACTTCAGCAAGTGATAAGGATGAACCTCATTCCCCGGAATCAATTCCAGCCCGTGGATATTGCGCGAGCTCAGCTCCAGATTGCGGTTCGCTGCGTTCGGCGCTTCCACAATCAGCACCGTCTTCTCAACCTTAAGCGCGTCCAGCGCCTCTCGGAACGCCTTCGTTTTTGCATCCTTCAGCTTAAACGAATTCACCACCGTCAACTTGCCGTCGGCAAACTTAGCCGCCAGCGCGGAGCGCAGCGCGCCCAAAAGCTTTTTGCGCGGGAACGAGTAGTCATAAGACCGCGGCGTCGGACCATGCACGGTTGCGCCGTGCCGCCACAGTGGCGACCGGATCGAGCCGATGCGCGCCCGCCCCGTACCCTTCTGCTTCCACAGCTTCTTCCCCGAACCGGAAACCTGCCATCGAGCCTTGGTCGCGTGCGTGCCGCGGTGCTGCCCGGCGCGGTAATGCTTCACCGCCTCCCAAAGCAGATCTTCATTCACCGCGCCGAAAATTTCATCGGCCAGGTCAAAGGTTCCGACCTTCTTACCGCCTAAATCGTAAATATCGATAGTAGCCATTGTTTTTGCATTTCTGATCACTGGCAACTGGCCACTGATCACTGGTTTTATGCCTTCTTCGCCGCCCTCTTCGCCGCCTTCAACGGATCGACCGTAGCCGAACCCGCAAATCCACGCCGCTCTCTGGGCGGTTTCTTCTCCTTGATGATGACAATGTAGCCGCCCTGAGGCCCAGGCACGCTGGCTTCGACCACCAGCAGATTTTCATCTTTATCTACGCCGAGAACACGCAGGTTGCGC
>JBAWCJ010000311.1:0-4903 GCA_049590215.1 Candidatus Sulfotelmatobacter sp.
TATCTAAGTTCTTTGACATCCGGATTTTGCGGGGAATTTCCTGCTAACTCGATGATTCCACTAGACCCCAGGGGGGAGGGGGTATCGAGAAACAGAGCGAAAAACGAGCCCAGCCCAAGCCCTTCAGCGAGCGCGCGCAAGATTTATTTCGCGGCAGAAATCCACCGGCGCGCTGGCACCGTGGTGGCGCACGCAAACAGCAGGTTCCTCCGCTCCGCCGTCGCTGGCGCTCCGGCTCCGGTCGGAATGACTAGGATGGTGCAGGTGCCGAGGGCTGAAGCTCGGAGCCTGAAAGCCGAAGCCCGCTTCACCGCACTTCCAACGACACCAGATCGCCGTCGGACATTCCTCTGGCCTTGTAGTTCACCGAGACCGAGCGGTTATTCCATGCGCAGGAGAAGGTGTCGGCCCCGATGAGCAGCACTGATTTGTAATCGGCGGTGCGCAGCTTGAGAACTGCGCTGCCCGAGCTTACGGTGAGAACAGCTGCCGGGGATTGGGAACAATCCACGTCAACCAGCTTGCCCTCGAAGAACTTCGTAGGCCGTCTGTCTGCTATGCCGGATTGCGTCGCCTGCTCAGCCGCGGCGCGCTTGGCAGCGTCCTGATCGAGCACATCGAATGGAGAACTCTGCTTGGCGAGTTTGCTGGCCGAAGCAGCAGTGGCGGGTGAGAGTCCGTATTTCTGCTCGTTGGCGAGCTGGGCCAGCTGTTCGCCAGCCGCGGCTGCGACCTGCGGGTTGCTGCTGGTCTTCAACAATTCCAGCAAGGCTCGCGCAGCAACCCACTTTTTGTCGGAGACGTAAATTTGAGCCATATGGTAAAGGTACTGCTGGTTGCGCGGACTGAGTTCGATGGCGGCGCGCTCGGCCTGCATGGCCGCAACCGGCCCGCCGCCTTCGCGGCGCGCGCTGGCTAACAGGTCATAGGCGTCGGCGAATTCCGGATACCATTCGAGTACGGCGCGCAGATCCTGCATCATGTTGGGCAGTCCCGGAATATCGGTGTACCTGGCCTGTGACATGCGGTATTTCAGCACCGAAAAGTAATAGCGGATCCACATGTCGTTCCGGTTCAGCGCGGCAGCGTCGCCCAGTTCTTCGGCGGCGTCTTCAAACTCGCCGTGCTGCAGGTGGTCCCAGGCCAGAGCGCGATGGGCGATCTCATTACCGGCGACTGCGACGGGAAGCGCCGCGCTGTCCTCGTCTTTATTGTCTTTCTCATTGCCCTTGTCGTTGGCCTTCTTTACCTGGGTTGGGCTGGGCGCGGTTGCGAGTGTCTGCAACTCCTGCAGCGCGGCTTCGCGGCGGTCGGGAATTCTGATCTTCACCTCATCGACCGTGGCGCGCGCATCAACCTCGGAAACAAACGTGGACGTGATCGTGCTGTCGTTTGGCCCCACGATCTCAGGAAATTCATACACCTGCGGCATGTTGGGATGGGAACCCGGTTGTTTCGAAGCGTCGAGTTCCTGGAACAACGGCGTGAGCGAGTGGAAATAATCCTTCACCTCCTGGTCGAACTGCGCGGGCGTCATGCCGTAGGCTTTCTGCACGGCTTGGTCCACCGGCACGTGCTGGTTCTCGACCAGGTCAAAATAAGTTCCCGTCTCGGGCAGCTTTTTATCGTGAAGCAGGTAGTGCATCGTCATCCAGGATTGCGCGTAGAAGAGCGTGTGGTGCGCGCTTTCGGTGTCGTTTGAATTGTTCGGCTTCGTGGTGAGCAGGTCGGGAAGCGCGAGCCAGGACTGGCCGCCATTTTGTCCGCCGAGAAGTTCGGTGAGCGACTTCGATGCATCGCCGCCTGAGGTGGAGTACAGCTCAGGGTCGCCACCGATTTCGTACTTCTTGTCGTCGACGCGGATGGAACTGAAGTATTCGGCCAGGCCTTCGTCGAACCATGCCTGGACTTCAGGATAGTTGTAGTTGAGGAGCAGGTGGGCGAAGTCGTGGGCGACGGCGCGCCAGGATTCCTCCTCGGCCAGATTGAGCACGATGAAGTTCTGGTCTTCGCCGGGAAGGAAAAAGCCGGGAACGGCAATAGGCTGACCTTGGCGCAGTGGCGCCGCCTGGTAATAATCCTTGTCGTTCTTAAAAGCGATGATCGTCAGCGGCAGCGGCTCGTGGAGGTGCTCCTTCATCAGCAAGACGGCGAAGACTGCCCTCATCTGCTCGAAGCGCAGGGCAACTTCTTTGCCTTTTTTATCTCCCGCGTCGGTGATGACAGTGAAATGCGTGGAGTGGATCTCAAGCCATGGCGACTGCTCGGCTGCGCGGGAGGCGAGACTCAAAAGAACCACGCAGCCTGCCAGGAGAACACAAACGGAAGTGCCGAGAGAGCGGGCCATGCGCACGCCTGCGGAGAGCGGAGAGAGAAATGCGACTACAGGTAAATGCTAACACGATGCTCGCCCGGCCGTGCCGGAAACCTTCGGGATGAATTAATCTCCCACGCGAAGGATCATCACTTCGGTGGCCTTAATCAGCGCGACCGCGGTTTGGCCGGCCTTGAGGTGCATTTCGCGGGCTGAGGTTGCGGTGATGATGGAAGTGATTTGCTGTTCTCCGATGGAAATCTTCACTTCTGCCATGAGGCCGCTGATGCGGACCTGGTCGATGCGCCCTACCAGTTGATTGCGGCCGCTAACGCGGCGCGCCGCCTGAGTTCGTTCCGCAATGGTTTTCCCTCGGGTTCGGAATAGCAGCCTGTCGAGTTCACTCTGCGGGATTCGGTGATGTCCCCCCGCGGTTGGCACGCTGCGAATCTTCTTCTTATAAATCCATTGCTTGATGGTGGGAAAACTGATGCCTAGTTGCAAGGCTGCGTCGCGGAGTTTCAGCAACTCGTCATTCTTGCGCCCGGATCGGCGGTTCTTCGGCATCGGAACGAAATCCTACAGTCAACACGGAGGACGGTCAATATGATCACTTCCCGGTTCTCGGGTAAGTAAAATGCATATATACGTATCGGTTTTGACATGGAAACAATATTTAATATACATTTCTTACTTCCTTGCCTGAATCTCTAATGTTGGAGGAACTTGTGCGTAAGATTGCGCTACTATTCACCACCCTCATCCTCACTATTATTGTTTCGGCCACGGTGTCCTCGGCACAGGACCACGATCCCTGCACGAGCGGCCGCGAACTCATTACCACGGATTGCTCGCTGACCTGGCACGGCATCACGCTCTACGGTGCGTATGATGTCGGCGTCGGCTACGTCAGCCACGGCTTGCCGGAAAACGGCTACAACTACGAAGGCGAATCTCTGGTAAACCGGAACGGCTATCAACATCGATTCCTCATCGCACCAAACAACCTGTCGCAGACGGGTCTGGGCATCAGGGGCAAGGTGGAGTTTTCGCCTGGCTGGTTCGTTGTGTTCAACGCTTCCACGGGCATCAATCCGCAGTCCGGCCTGCTGGCCAACGCGCCAGCCACCGACACCATCAACAACGGCCTTCCCCGGAGCAGCTATTCGATAGCCATCGACGGCGCGCGCGCCGGGCAACCCTTCAATGACCAATACTACGGCGGGATATCGTCCACGCACTTTGGCGAGCTGACTTTCGGTCGCCAGCGCTCTCTGGGTACCGATGCGATGCTGCTTTACGATCCGGCCAGCGGCGCCTATGCTTTTTCCTACATCGGGTACAACGGCACGATGGCCGGCGGCGGTGACACCGATAACAGCCGTTGGGACGACGCCGTGAAGTATCGCATCGCCTATGGCCCGGTGCATTTTGGCGCGATGTATAAATTCGCCGATGGCTCTGGCGGATGCTACTCAGCCGCAGCAGCTGCGGGCAACCCTTGGAGTGCCACCAACTGTACACCGGAATCGGCACATAACAACGCCTACGGATTCGACCTCGGCGGAAGCTACAGTAAGTTCTCCGCCGACCTCGTCTTCCAGCATTACAACCAGGCCATCAGCGTGCTGAACCCCTTGCTGGGGCCTGAGAGCCTGAGTCCGGCGGGGCAATATCAGTCGACCACCGACAGCATCGATACAACCCCCATCACCGGGAATAATGTGATCGACACGAATAACACCGTGTATGGCATCGTGACCGACAACAACGCAGTTATGTTCGCGGCCAGGTATGTGCGGGATCCATTCAAGTTTTTTGCCGGCTACGAATACATCTGGCAGAACAACCCCCACGACCCGCTGGGCGTTGGCGCCTCGGACCAGGGCGGCTATTTCATGAGCGGGGTCGAAGACAACAATCTGGATTCTGAAAAGCTGGTGAATATCTGGTGGACAGGCGTGAAGTACGCCATCGACAGCAAAACCGAGGTCACTTTCTCCTGGTATCAACAGCGGCAGAACGACTTCCGGATTCCGCAGACCTGCTCGCCCACAGCCGGTTTCCGCAGTTCCTGCGCGGGCACCCTCAACGAGGGGTCGCTCTATATGGATCACCACTTCACCAAGCGGTTCGACGGTTTTGTAGGACTCGCGTATTCCTGGGTGAGCGGCGGACTGGCGGTCGCCATTCCTCACGGCCCCGGCGTTCCCTATAACTACAACAACAACTGCGCTCCGACAGTAGGTGGCCGTTTCAGCTTCTAATCGTTTCCGCGATGGTATTCTGCACCATGCGCAAACTGAACTGGAAGATCGGGGTACTCTGTGCCGTGCTGTTCGTTCCCCTCGCTCTCCCAGCCCAGCGGCCGGGAATGGCGGCCGTCGATGGTAGCCTGGTTCTCACTGCTGATCCCTCTCACGCTCTCGTGGTGTTTTCGCCCGCGGACTTTCGCGCCCTGCCGCATGTCACTATTACGGTGCGCAACACCCATACCAACGCGGACGAAACCTATTCCGGAGTTCCACTCGCTACTTTGCTGGAAAAAGTGAACGCGCCGCTCGGCAAGGAACTTCACGGAGAAGCGAT
>JBAWCJ010000312.1:0-10962 GCA_049590215.1 Candidatus Sulfotelmatobacter sp.
AGTGTGTCGTAAACCGAAAGCCGCAGCCACGCCGCACTCAATGCCAGGGTAAGGGTCAGCATCCACGCGAGTCCAAGTCCCACAGCCAGCAAGCGCAGCGTGAGCGGCGCGCGATCGCGCAGCAACGAACGCACGGTCTGCCCCAGGGCGAGCGAGGTTCCCAAATCGCCATGCGCAGCTCGATTCATGTAAGACAAATAAAACTGGAAGACGTTTCGGTCTTGATTCCGGGCATCGCGCAGCGCCTGCAGACTCTGAGCATTCAAGTGTGGATCCAACTCCCGTTCATCGACGTTGAAGCCTGGTGCCAGGCGCACTAACGTGGCGGAAAACAGTCCCCCGAGAAGAACCGTTGCCAGCAGGGCCAGCGCGTGCCCGGCAATTTTCCATTGCAGGCGTCGCATTTATTCTCCGGAGGCGCCGCGCGCAATGGGATCTTTGCCGGCACCTTTTGCGTGGTGAGTCTGCTTCATGGAGTACATGCGCCGATCAGCTTCAGCCAGGAGTGCCTCCACGTCATAACCGTCCTCGGGACAGAAAGCCGTTCCCACGCTCAGGCTAACAACGTCTTTTCCGCAGGTGTGCCGCCCCGCGTCGACCGCCGCTTCGTTCAAACGGATTGTCTTTTCCTCGACGGCTTCCACCGTGAGGCCGGGAGCCGTGATAACAAACTCATCGCCGCCCATCCGCGCAACGTAGTCATAACCGCGGCAAGCATCCTTCAGGCGCGTGCTGAACTCACGCAGGAGTTTGTCACCTTCCAGATGCCCGAAGGAATCGTTGATCTTTTTGAGCCCGTCGATATCACAGACCATCACCGCGAGTGAAGTCTTCATGCGCCGGCATCGTGTCACTTCCTGCGCCAGATGCACAAAGAGCGACCGCGCGTTCGGCAGCCCGGTGAGAAAGTCCGTGGTCGCGGAACTTTCCGCCTGTTGATATTTCAAGGCATTCTCTACCGAGAGCGCCACTTTCGAGGCCACAGCTAAGAGAATGCGGAGATGGTCTGCCGTGAAAGCGTCCGGAGTCGAGTGATACATCGCCAGCACACCCACGACGCCATTCAACCCTTGCAATGGAACCGCCAGCGCCGAAGCCAAGCTCACCGTCTTCGGATCGGCCACGTAACCGGACTCCACTTGCGGGTTGCCATTGATGATGGGTTTGCAGTTTTCCGCGACCCAGCCGCACAACCCTTCGCCCACACGGATTTTCAGCGACGACAAAACACGGAAGTTTTCGCCGCTCACCAATTCCGGCAGCAACCAGCCATTGCGGTTCACGAATACGGCGATGGAGTCATACGCAATCAACTTGCGCAGCCGCATCGACAGCACCGAAAGGGTCTCGCTCAAACTCAGCGAGTTCCCCAGATCCTGGCTTAAGTCGAACATGGCTTGCGCCTCTTGCCTCGCCGACGCGATCGAGGTCAGGAAGTCGGAATCGGTCTGCGGGTTGTCAGAGCATTTCTCGAATCCTGTGGCAGGAGCCAGTCCGCGCTCGACCCGCAGTTCTCTGGATAATCCTCGGGGGACAAAGCCGTCTTCATAAGCTTGCGCAATGCGTTCCAGATCCACATAGCGGCGCTCCAGAACCTCCACGATCTTCGGGTCGAACCAGGTTCCTGCTCGTTCTTTCACTCGATCCATGGCTCGATCGAGCGGCATCGCCTGGCGATACTGCCGGTCCGAAGCAATGGCGTCCAGGCAATCCACGACGGCGAGAATCCGCGCACCGATGGGAATCGTCTCGCCGCTAAGCCCGGCGGGATACCCAGAGCCATCCCATCGCTCGTGATGCGAACGCACGATGGGAGCCACGGGATAAGGGAAGGCGACGCGATCCAGAATTTCAGCGCCCACCAGCGGATGCACCTTCATCTTCTCGAACTCTTCCGGCGTGAGCCGCCCCGGTTTATTGATGATGTGCTCAGGCACGGCGAGCTTGCCAATGTCATGCAGCAGCGCGGCAGCACGCAGCGCTTCGATTTCATCCGGCAACAGACCGATCTCTTTGGCGATTTCCACCGCGTAGGTCCGCACACGCTGCAGGTGCGTGTGCGTAGTGTGGTCCTTAGCTTCGATCGCAAGAGCCAGAGCCTCGATGGTTCGCATGTTCAGCGAAGCAATCTGCTCCACGTGCCGCTTCTCAACTTCCACACGCTCCTTCTCCGCTTCCAGTCGTCCCAGATAAAGTCGATAGGAGCGGTACACCCAGTAGATCACCGGCAGCACCAGCAAGGAGGTCTGCCACCCGGCGCGCTGGTTGATGATTCCAACCAGCCCCACCGCTGCTGCTCCTACAAGGTAATAAGGAAAGGACCAGAAGTAGCACTCCTTCCAAACCTTGCGGCTCGATTTATTTTCCGTCAGCGCGATGACCACGGAGATGGGCAGCGTATTCGCCAGAAAAAAAACGAGAGCCGCCATCATCAGCAAAATAGGTTTATTCGTCCCGACTCTCGGTTCCAGCCAGTGATAACTGACGTAGCACAGCGCGCTGGCGTTCGCCATCATGCCGAAAACATTGAACAGGACCTTAACCGGATCCAGTCGATTCTTTGTGTGCCAGACGCTCTGTATCAGGGTGGCCGCGCAGCCGATCACCAGCGTCTCAGGCAAACCGAGCTCCATGACACCCAGCAGGATGAAAAGGAAGTTCACAGACATGGTGCCGTCGATGCCCGGCAACTGCACCTTCAGGCTGGACGCCAGAATGGCCACCGCCAGATAACACAAAAACCGAGTCAGGTCCGCGGATTGCCAGTGCCATAGGGCGTAGCCCAGCACCACCATTCCGAGCGAGACCGTGATCCCGACAAATAGTTTCGTCCGAGTCGACATTGTCGTTACTGCTATCGCAAGGGGAGGCGGCAGACTGCGTCCACGGCGCAGGAAGTCGTTCCCGCGCACACCTCAGGCGAGCCTGTTCAAGTGAAATGCTATTGCGGCTAAAGGGTTTTAAGTAGCTTACTTCGGTAACCCGAGAGTGATGTCCTTAACCCGTCTCGCGGCTCTGCGAGATGCGAGGTTACTTTCGTGATCATTCGAAGCCGCATACTCAATCCAACCCTTGTTCACTGTGGCAAGATCAACTCCAAACACGCGGGATGCTACCAGTAAATCTCAATTCGCAGCTGCAAGGGGCAAGCATTGATGCCGGCGCAGACGGCGGAATCGCAGTGTTGTCCGCCGATCTCGAAGGGAAAATAACTGGCTGCGATGAAGCTGCCCTGAAGGTTTTCGGCTGCAGCGCCGAGGAAATCCTGGGTCAAACTCTGGCGGCCCTCATCTCAGGGAAGGGCGGCGCGGAGCAGAGTCAACTGCTGAAGACCATGCTCGCCGCGGTGCTCGAGCACGATCACTATCGATGTTCGCACTCGTGTCAGAACAAAGCCGGCAAGAAGTTTACGGCCGAGTTGACGCTCACACTGCTTCGTGATGGTAAATCAGCGCCGGCAGGAATAATCGTTTTGCTTTCTGCGGTCGAGCAGAAATCGATTTCCGGCCCGATGCCTACCAAAGCGCGCGGTCAGGGCGAAGATGAAGACGAGTTCGCGCACACGGTTTCGCGCGAAATCGACGGCACGAACCTCATACTCGCCAGTCCAGTAATGCACCGCTTCATGCGCATGGTCGACCGCGTAGCCGGACATGCCGAGAGCGTGCTGGTCACCGGTGAAACCGGAACCGGCAAGGAACTCATCGCCCACGCGATTCATCAAGCTTCGAATCGGCGCAGCCGGCCTTGGGTCGACATCAATTGCGCCGCGCTGCCTGAGAACCTGGTCGAGAGCGAATTGTTCGGCTACGAAAAGGGCGCCTTTACCGGCGCCGATGCGTCCAAGCCCGGCCTGTTCGAACTCGCCGACAAGGGCACGCTCTTCCTCGATGAAATCGGAGAGCTACAGCTTCAAACGCAGGTCAAGTTGCTCCGCGTGCTAGATGGATCTCCCTTCTACCGCCTCGGAGGGCACCGCAAGATCACAGTCGACGTACGTATCATTGCCGCGACCAACCAAGATCTCGATGCTGCCGTCGCCGCCGGTCGCTTTCGCCAGGATCTCTTTCATCGTCTCGGCCAGTTTCAGCTTCGCGTGCCTCCGCTGCGGGAGCGCCCTGAAGATATCGTCGCGCTGGCCGAGCACTTCCTGAGCCTCAAAAATCCTGGCAGCGCGTTCGCTCCCGATGCCGTTTCCGCGCTGCTCTCGCATTCCTGGCCGGGAAATGTTCGCGAACTGCGCAATCTAATCGCGCGCGTTGCCGTGGAATCACGCAGTCCTGAGATCCACAAATCGCAGATCACCGATGCCATGTCCGGCAATCCAGTGGCGCAGCGTCAGGCTGCTTCCATGCCGGTGGGCAATCTCGAGAGCATGGAAGAGCAGATGATCATTCGCGCTCTCGAGCGCAGCGGCGGCCATCGCAGCCAGGCCGCGGAACAGCTTGGCATCTCCCGCCGCACGCTCAGCCGGAAGCTGAAGGAATACAACATCAACGTGAATTCCGCCGACGCTGCGGATTCTTTGGCCTACGTCAGCCTCCAGCAGCAAAAGTTTTTCCGCGCCCGCATCCAGCTTGCGGTTGCGCTAAAGAACCAGCAGGGTGAAGAAGTTTGCGTTCAGGGCGTGAACCTCAGCACCGGCGGCATGGGCGTCGATGGATTGAAAGAACCGATGAAGTTTACCGGCCTGCTCGACGTCAGCTTTCCGCTTCCCGACAGTGAGGCTATTTTTCGAGCCAAGGCCCGCATCGTCTGGTTTGGCGGCGAAGGCCGCGTCGGCCTTCGTTTCGCCGTCATCGATCCCGCTCTCTTCGAGCAGCTGCAGCGTTGGACAAATAACAAGATGAAGAATGAAGGCTGGGAACTGCCTACCGGCCCTCAGTAGAACCACCCACAACTTCCCCTGTGATTCCTAATGCACGGGCGCCGGCTGTGGTGTGGCCTGCGGAGCCGTTGCACCAGGAGCGGAGAAATTAACTTTCGGGACTTCGCGCGATCCCGGCGAAGCTTCAAAGTAAGCTTCATTCGGCTTGAATCCCGCAAGCCCTGCGTAAAAGCTGTTGGGAAACTGCTGCACGTAAGTGTTGTAATCCCGCAGCGTGTCGTTGTAACGCTTGCGCTCAACCGCAATCCGATTCTCCGTGCCGGCAAGTTCATCCTGCAGGCGAAGGAAATTCTCGTTCGACTTCAGCTGAGGATAGTTCTCAACCACCAGCAGCAGGCGGCCAAGCGCTCCATCGAGCTGCCCGTTGGCTGCGATCTTCTCCTGCGGAGTCCCGGCCGAAAGCAGAGCAGAGCGCGCCTTCGCGATGTCCCCGAATACGGTGACTTCCTGCTGCGCATAGCCCTTTACCGTCTCCACCAAATTCGGAATCAAGTCTGCGCGGCGCTGCAGCACGATGTCGACCTGCGACCACGCCGCCTTTACCGCCTCGTTCTTGGCGACCAGCGTATTCTTCACGCTCACGTACTGGCCAGCAACAAACAGGCAGCCCAGTACTACAATTGCCACGATAACGAGCACTGCGATCAACGCCTTGTTCATGACTTTCTCCTGAAAACCAGCATCCGCGAATTCTACTTAGAGCCGGCGGCACCCGAATCCAGCATTTTATCAACTACGGCCGCGACCTGCTCCAGCGCGGCCAGATATCGCGAAAAAACATCAGCCACATTGAACGTTTTGCGGTCGGCCTTGCGCTCCCTCACGTCAAGCACCTGCAGAATCCCCGATGGATCAAATCTGATCTGCTGTGACAACGCCTGCACAGCCTCACGCTTGGTCCGGGGCGCATCATGGCCGAGCACGATAAGCGCGTGGCGGAAGAGCGTGGCGAACGACGACACTGATCGCAGCAGCAACTCCCACATGCGGGAGTCGTTACCCGAGGCGAGCAACAAATGCTGGCGCAAAAGAGTCAGTTTTTCGCGCAGCTCGTATTCCACCTGAACGCCATGCAGATTCGCCGGAATCGATAAGCCCTGTAGAACGTCTTCGCCGAAAAGAATACGGTGGTGCTGCTGCATGTCCAGTAACTCGATGGTAAACACATCGACGGAGCGCCTGATCTCGTCACGCGTCATGAACAAAGGCGGAGGCTGTTTCCGCGTGTTCCACCACTTCACGGCAGGGGCCAGCGCCTGCAACGCTGCAAATGAGCTGTCGCGAATCACACAGAACAAATTCACATTCGAGAATTCTGGATGAAAGTCGCCATCGACCGCCGATCCAAACAGGATCACGCTCTCCAGGTTCGTTCCAGCCGCATTCCGCAGCCGGCTGACAAACTCGTTAATATTTTTTTCCGGAACCATTTGTGTCCTCGCTACCAACTGCCGCTAGACCCACCGCCACCGGACATACCGCCCCCGCCAAATCCTCCGAAGCCTCCGCCGCCGCCCCCGCCACCAAATCCACCCCCGCTCCAGCCGCCGCCTCCGGATCCGCCCCCAAACATCCCTGAAAAAAGCATCCAGAAAAGCAAGCTGCGAAGAGGAGTAAAAAGAATAATAAGTATGACAATAATCAGCAGGATTACTCCGCCGGCCGACATCCCTCTGCCTCGCTGATTATCGGGCTCAACGGGAACCTCCGGCTGCAGGTTAGTAAGCTGAACCCCGGCATCATCGGCAATGACCTTCGCGACTCGCGACGTGACCAGCAGCAGGCCCTGGCCATATTGCCCGGCCCGCATGAGCGGCACAGCTTCCCGCGCAAATCCCCCCGTCTTCCCATCGGGCAGAATGGGTTCCAACCCGTAACCGACCTCAATGCGATCGCGATGGTCGTCAATGGCATAAAGAATTAACACGCCACGGTTAGTCGCTTTGGTTCCCAGTCCCCACTGCTGAAATAGGGCGACCGCGTAGCTCTCAATATCCGAGCCATCGAGCGAGTGGATAGTCACGACCGCAATCTTGGCGTGAGCTTTTTGGTCAACCTGCCGGCAGAGGTCGTCCATCTGCGCAATCGCGTTCTGATCCAGAACGTGGGCAAAGTCGTTGACGTAGTCGGTGGCTTTGAGCTGGGAAACGGGTTCGCCCTGTGCCGCGAAAGCCAGCATCAGCGCGCCGGCGACGCATAGCCACCATTTTGGGTGCCAATTCATCTGGAGGCAAAATTGTACAGGACATGCGTCGAGCGAAGAACTGGACCATGCCTTCGGCGGAAAGCTCGCGCCGGGATCAGCAGAATGTCGCCAACCGTCGATGCCGCCGCGGCATCAGAATTCCATGCACCCTCTAACCTTCCGTTCCGCTTGGCTTCTTCCATTCGCATTGTTGTTGGCGAGCTTCACCGCCTGCTCCAACAATAACAAAGACAATCCCGACGAAATTCGGCAGCGCGCCGCCGATGCGACCGCAACCATGAGGCGCGACACTAAGGCCATGGTCGAAGGCGTAAAGGAAGGCATGAACCGCGACAAGACCGTCAACATCAACAAGGCGTCACGCGAAGACCTGCTGAGCCTGCCAGGTGTGACCGAGCATGAGGCAGACCGGATAATCGCCGGCCGCCCATTCGGCGATGTCCATGACCTCGTAAGGCGCCACGTCCTCCCCGAATCGGAGTACGCCCGGATCAGCGATCGAATCAGCGCTGACCAATAAGACTCTCTTTCGGTGACTTCCCGTGCGCTCCTGCGATATCATCGAAGGAATGCCTGTAACGCGACAGCAGCATTCGTTCCAGACCGATGATCCGCGCCTCAAGCCGATTCACGCCAAAGTGATGGCTCGCGAGCGTCTCGACGCAACCGACGCCCTCGCTCTCTACCGCACCGGCGATATTCTCGCAGTGGGCTGGATGGCCAACCACGTCCGCGAGCGCATGCACGGCGAAAAGACGTATTTCAACGTCAACCGGCACATCAATCCCACCAACGTCTGCGTCGCAGCCTGCCGCCTTTGCGCCTTCGGCCGTAAGAAGGACGCTCTTGGCGCCTATACCATGGCGCTCGACGAAGCTTTTGAAACCGCCGCTTCCGGGTACAGTGAGGCCGTCACCGAATTTCACATCGTCGGCGGATTGCATCCCGACTTGCCATTTCAATATTTTCTAGATCTCTGCTCCGGCCTCAAGCAGCGTTTTCCGCGGGTTCATCTCAAGGCTTTCACCATGGTCGAGGTCGCGTACCTGTCGAAGCGCGCCAAACTCTCGATTCGCGAGACGCTCGAACAACTCAAGGCCAACGGCGTGGATTCGCTCCCCGGCGGCGGCGCGGAAATATTCGCCGACCGCGTCCGCCACATCATCTGCGACCACAAGATCGACGGCGACCAATGGCTCGACACCGCCAGATTGGCCCACCAGATCGGCCTGAAATCCAACGCCACCATGCTCTACGGCCACGTCGAAAACGACGAAGACCGCGTGGATCATCTGCTCAAGCTGCGCGCTCTGCAAGACGAAACCGGAGGCTTCCAGACTTTCATCCCGCTGGCCTTCCATCCTGACAACACGCCGCTGCAGCATCTGCCGAAAACTACTGGAATGCTTGATATCAAGCAGATCGCGGTCAGCCGTCTCGTGCTCGACAACTTTCCGCACATCAAATCTTATTGGCAGATGATGACAGCCAAGATCGCGCAGATCTCTCTGCGCTTCGGCGCCGACGATATGGATGGCACGGTGATCGAAGAAAAGATTTATCACGACGCCGGAGCGACCACGCCCCAAGGTATGCGCCGTGAAGAACTCGAGCGCCTCATCCGCGCCGCCGGCCGCGAGCCGATCGAACGCGACACTCTTTATCGGCCCGTAACGCGCACCGAGACGTCGGTCACGGTAGCGGTGTAGAACTTTTAGAGAGACTCGCAGACAACAAGAAAGCCGGAGCAGGGAAAGTGATCTCCCTTTTCCAGCTTCTCGAAGCAAGATTCGCAGAACCTAAAGCATTACTTACAGTTTCTCGTAGAACTCACACGCCGAACACGAAATATAAATCCCGCCTGGCACACCTCGCTCACGGTCTTTCATGCGCTTGACGATGCGCGTAGTCTTGCCGCACTTGGGGCAATCTGTGCTCTTGCTGGTGTCCATCACCTTCTTACGGTCTGCAGTTTTTGCAATCTTCGCGCCTACCGCCATGGTTCGTTTCTCCTGATTTCTCTAATATGTGCGCAGCGATCCGCCGACTTTCTCGAACGGACATTTGTGGATGGGATATCTCAGAAAGCCTGTTTCAGAAAGCCTAACCGGAAAATCCACTCTGGAAGATTTCTACGGCTGCGTCTTGTCTCTCTTCCGTACACGTTATTTTACAGGAATGTCGTGCCGCCTGTCTTGCGCGCTTAGTGTAGCGTTGACCCTATTCCTCGGCCCTGCTACCGTCATATGTTTGCCCTCCGAGGAGATTCACTATGCCTGCCATCAAATTTCGCGGTGTCGATTTCATCCAGTTTGATTCGCTCCTCACGGAAGAAGAACGCCTGGTCCGCGATACCACCCGCAAATTCATCGAAGACAATCTTGTCCCCATCATTGAAGAGTGCAACCGCGCCGGCCGCTTCCCGCGCGAACTGGTCAAGCCCATGGCCGATCTCGGCTTCTTCGGCGCATCGCTGCACGGCTATGGCTGCGCCGGCATGGGCAACGTGGAGTACGGACTCGTGACCCAGGAACTCGAACGCGGCGACTCCGGCGTGCGCAGCTTCGTTAGCGTGCAGTCGGCGCTGGTGATGTATCCCATCCATACCTTCGGCAGCGAAGAGCAGAAGCAGACCTGGCTGCCCGCCATGCAGAAAGGAGAAAAGCTTGGCTGTTTCGGACTCACCGAACCCGGCTTCGGCTCCAATCCCGGCGGCATGCACACGCGCGCCCGCAAAGTGGGCAACGAGTACATTCTCAACGGCGAAAAGATGTGGATCACCTCCGGCAGCATCGCCGACGTCGCTGTCATCTGGGCCAAGGTGGAAAACGAAAACGACAAGATTCGTGGCTTCCTCGTCGAAAAAGACCGCCCCGGCTTCAAGGCGGACGACATTCACGGCAAATGGTCGCTGCGCGCTTCGGTCACATCCGGGCTGTCGCTGCAGGACGTTCACATCCCCGAGTCGAACCTGCTGCCAAAAAGCGATGGCTTGAAATCGCCCTTGATGTGCCTGAATCAGGCCCGTTACGGCATCGCCTGGGGCGCGATCGGCGCGGCCATGTCCTGTTACGACTGCGCCCTGCAGTATGCCATCTTGCGAAAACAGTGGCGCGATCAACCGATCGCCTCGCACCAACTCGTGCAAGACAAGCTTACCTGGATGATCAGCGAGATCACAAAAGCGCAACTGCTCGTGCTGCAGGTAGGGCGACTGAAAGACGCCGGCAAGGTTGAGCATCAGCACATCTCCATGGCCAAGCGCAACAACGTCTGGATGGCGCTCGAGTGCGCTCGCCTCTCGCGCGACATTCTCGGCGCCAACGGCGTCGCCGACGACTATCCAATCATGCGCCACATGATGAACCTGGAATCGGTGAAGACCTACGAAGGCACGCACGACGTGCATTCGCTGATCATCGGGCAAAGTGTGACGGGGATTGACGCGTTCTAGGGTATGTGTCGGGCGGGCGCCCTCGCCCGCTTGGCGGACTCACCCGAATGACCGTCAGGAGGTGGGCTTTTCCCTGGGCGGCTCTACGGCGAGAAACTCCGCGGCGAATCGCTGAGTGTAGTTCTCCAATAACGTTTGCACGCGCTGCGGATCAGACGATCGCAAAACCAGCCCAGCATGGTGATGCTTCTTGATCCGCAAGAACACTTCCGGATCGTTATACCCCGAAGTATCCGGATTCTCCTGCCGGGCCAGCGAAAGAATCACTCCCGCATACTCCTCGCGCACCGGAGGAAGCTTATACGTTCCATCCCCGCCAGCAACCTCGATGCGGGCCCACTCCCGCCACAAATTAATCCCCGTAGCAGTCTCGACCATCTCGTTGATGTAGGCGCCGCCCACACGAGCCGCACA
>JBAWCJ010000313.1:0-3774 GCA_049590215.1 Candidatus Sulfotelmatobacter sp.
CGTACAACCAGTGGCGACTTGAGAAACTCTCTAGTCCAGAGCAGGCCGCACGCTATTTGAATGCAGCTAGGCGCGACTCGAAAGAAGCTCTTCTCGATGCGGTGAAGAACGTAATTCAGGCCAATCAGGTGGCTAGAGTTGCGCGAGAGGCGGGGGTTTCACGAGAAAGCGTATACCGCTCATTTTCCGCCGAAGGCAATCCGACATTTGACACTTTCGATTCTGTCCTTGCAGCGGTCGGCGTCAAGATCAAGTTCGAGGCGAGCGAGGTTTGCGTTAACCCTGCTTCGTCGCCCCGACCCCAGTTAACGACAGCTTCAGTTGGGACATCTGGCTTCCGAACTGGGCGCGTGAATGTAGCTGAGGAGATGGGAAGTTGGCAAGGAATCGGAAATACAGTCGGCTCCTCTTATTTTCTCACCACCCTAGGAACAAACATCGAGAATAGCAGTGGAGTTGGACTAAAACAGGGGGACGAAGAACCATGGCCGAAGATACCGTCTCAGTGCAACCTCAAGCCGCTAGCTACAGAAGGGCAGATGATTTTACCTCCCGCTATGCAAACAACGTGCAGTTCGAGCCAACTCTGTGGGATCTGAAACTAGCATTTGGGCAAACTGACCAACAGATAAGTGCGGTGACGGTTGTCCAGCACACTGCCATTACACTGTCGTGGCCAGAGGCTAAAGTACTGGCGTATTTCCTAAACGCCCATGTGGCATCACATGAGTCCCAGATAGGCAGGATCGTAATTCTTCCGAATGTTGTTGGTCCGCCGTCAGACGCAACCCCGCCGGGCGCGACTTTAGAGGATCAAGCGAAGTGGAAGAAAGCTTACGAGGCTATGAATAAGATATACCGAGCATTCATCAAGGAAAATCCAGAGTCAGCGCCAAGTAACGCTAAATGAAAACCGACAAAGATGGGCCGGCCATGAAGAGAATCACTCAAATTTCTGCGTAGGCTTTACTACTAGTTCGGCTCGGTCCCCGTTCTTCGCCCACCATTCCTTCCACTTGGCTATATTTTGAGGGGTCGCATCCGCCCCGGGCGGAACGGGCGGATCCTTCACCATCTTCCCTAAGGCGTACAGCAAACATTCGTGGAAGGTCTCGGTGAGGCAGGACTCCCGGTCAACTTGCGGGCTGTACGCGGTCGTGGTCCATATCGGCTTGTACCAATCCCGCCAGCGTGCGTGGCAATAGGCAGGCCCACTTGCGCATCCCTGCGCTCGGGCCTTCTGCACAGCTTCTTCCGGAAAGTCCAGAGCCTTAACCAGCGCATCCGCTGCGCGCTTGCCACCGATAAACTCGAGTTTGCGCACTGATTCATAAGCGGTCGCGCCATTCAGCCCCGCGATGATCTGGTCGAACATCTCATCGTCGCCGAGTTGCGCCAACGCTACTTGCAGATTCCCCTGAATGTCTGTCCAGTGCATGCTGAAAGCGCTACTCCTCGCGAAACCCATGGCGACTGGCGTTTCCAGTGTTGGGAGTTGCTGCAACGCCCGCCGGGCTGCATCGCCTCCCTTCGCGGCAATTGCGAGAATCGCATCCGGATAACCCCAATCCACCCTGCGCGCCAGACACCGCAGATATGGGTCGTCTACATTCGGATAAGCGGGGAATGTGAGCTGTTGGCCTTTGTGCTTTTCCAGATATGCCTTCCATTGCGCGATTCCTGCATCGGAATAATCTGCCACCGGCAAATCGGGCGCTAGCCGGCGCCGTCGGATTGTGTCGATATCCTTCAAAATTCCATCGCGCTGGTCCACTTCGTAATCGCCGAAATCCTGGAGCATCGCCGGATCCTTGGCATGCGCGATCAGGAACTCAATGAGCGCAGCCAGCGCGCGATCATCGCCAACAAAACTCAGAAAGCTTAGGTCCAAGCCTGCGCGGTAATCTTCATCGCCCAGTTTTGCCAGCGCGGCCCGCGCCGCAATGACCCAGCCTTGGCATCCTGCTCCTGGACCCTTGTCGGTCGGCCACGCCGCCAGCTTTCGCAGCGCCGGTATGGCCTCCTTGTCCGCGACCGATGCCAAACCGTAGATATCCGCACCGTATGGCATAATGTTGCGCTCGCAAGATGTTCGGATCTGGTCAATTAACGCCGCGGCTTGCCACGGATTATCATCCTCGCAGGTCTGGGCGATGGCCTCAGGGCCGCCGAATAGCCAGCCTCCCAAAATAAGGACAGCAATCAATATCCAAGGGCGGCCGTCGTTCGTTGCATACATTCTTGGACGCCCACGTCGACTTGCAACACCGAGACGATTCATTCGACGCCTCTTGCTTGCTTCTAATCCTGCTACGGTTCAGTGTAGTCGGTCAGCAGGCTTGGAACATAGAAGACCCCTGACGGTTCGCGACCTCTGAGCAAATAAGAAAGGGCGTGCCGTTTAGCACACCCTTTCCGCCTCTGACCTTCACTTCATTTACAACCCTGCTGGCAAGTCTGCGATTTAGTGGTGGCCTCCGCCGCCGGAATGGCCGCCTCCCGCGGAATGACTGGCCCCTCCGGAGCTGGGTGCGCTGTGAGACGCGCCGCCGCTGTAGCCGGGGCGGCTGGCGCCGTAGCCCGGGGCGGCGCGGTAGCCGCCGTAACCTCCCGAAGAACGCGGCTGCACGATGGGCTGCCTCATGTTGAGCTGCGGACGCGAACCAGCGCCGCGTTCATAATTGCTCACACCGTTGCTCGCACCGGCTTCGCGGGAGTAGCTGGAACTCGGCGCGGTCCGATTCCAATAGCTGCCGCCGTCTCCTCTCAAAGTGTCAGCGGCACCTGCAGCGCGACCCGCGGATTCGTTGCTGCGCGAAGGCGGCGTGAACGTCTTCCACTCGCCGCGGTTCGGGTCGCCACGGGTGGATGAGGCTTGGGTGGACGAGGCTTGCTCTCCGCGATTCTCATTCGTGGCTGCGTCATTCCCGGCACTCCGCGTCACAGAGCTATTCGCGTCTCTGCCAGGCGCAGCGGCACTCGGCCTGCCGACTCCGGCAGTCGACGCGCTTCGTGACTCCGCAGACCGCGACTCCGCAGGCCGGGACTCCGCAAAACCAGGACCGGTCGTATGCGCGCCGGCCGCCACTGGCGAAAAGTGGCTTCGCTGCATGGATTGCTGCAGGCGCGCCGTTTGCTGCTGGAACGATTCCGCATGCGACGTGCTCTGCGTGCCGAAGAAATGCTGCGCGGCGTTGTTATGAATTGTCGAAGGAGCCGCGGCCCGTCCGCTCGCCGACAAACTGGCGTGCGTGGGCACGACCGGCATGTTGCCAGTCATCATGCGGGCTCCGCTCAACTGCGCGCGAGTGGCCGCGACGGCCGTCGTGCGGCCTGCTCCGAACTTGCCCGCTGCAACGGTTGAGAGCGCGCCGCCGATGTGCGGATCATTGATGTGCGCCACGTTTGAGAACTGTGTGCCTGCGTGCAGCGGCGCGATTCCGCCGAAGCGGTTCAGCGTGCCAAAGCGGTTAACGCCGACCACGCCGAAGCGGCCAGCGTATCCGCCCCACCATGGGTAGAAGCGGTCACAGGGTCCGAGAGGCAACCAGCCGAAGCTGCCCCATCCGCCCCACCCAAATCCAAAACCCAAACCCCAACCACCTCCGAATCCAAAAAACGACACATAGGCCGGCGACCAGAATGGACGATAGAAGCCCGCGCCCCACACTGGTCCCGGCCACCACGCCCACGAGTTGCCATACCACATCCAGCGGCCGTAGTGATAGGGCGCCCAACCCCACGGCTCGAAGCCAACCCAGGTCCAACCGTAGT
>JBAWCJ010000314.1:0-1968 GCA_049590215.1 Candidatus Sulfotelmatobacter sp.
TGTAGGCGATTCGCGGCAAAACACAATGGTTTTCTCGCGCAAGTCGTGAACCGGGCCGCCCCAACCGTTCTCCGACGAGATTCGGAGAAGAAAAAGGAGCAGTCATGAAGTTCGCGACCGTGTCGAAAAGTGTGGTGCTGGGGTTGGCGTTGCTGTTGGCCTCGAGCGCCTTTGCCGGAACGAAAGCCAGTTTGCAAATTAGCAATCCTGTAAACGTCAACGGAACAATGCTGAAGGCGGGAGATTACAAAGTCCAATGGGAAGGCGCCGGCCCCAACGTCGAGTTGAGCATTCTGAAAGGCAAGAACGTGGTGGCAAAAGTGCCGGCGCGGGTAGTTGAACTACAGACGGCGTCCGCGAGCGATGCCGCCGTGACGCGGACCAATGACAACGGCGCCGCTACACTGGCCGGCCTCCGCTTCGAAGGCAAGAAATTTGCTTTGGAACTGGGTGAAGCCAGCGACGGGATGCAGGCAGGTTCGAGCAAGTAACTAGACCGGATGAGACGAACAAGGGAGCACAATCGTGCTCCCTTTCTTTTTCTTTGCCGAGGACGCGGCGATCACTGCGCGGGAAGCTTCTCCAGTTCCGCATTAAGATGCACGCTGCTCCCGCTAGTGACTTTCAGCTTCCGCTCCCAGTCCTTGAATCCCGATTTCTTCACGGCGACGGTATGCTCGCCCTCGGCGACCTGGATATCAGAAGGCGTGTTGCCGACGAAACTACCGTCGACCTCGATATCAGCGCTGTCGGGAACGGAACCGATCGACAGTTTGCCGGTCGGGTCGGCCGTCGGGGCGGCAGCTACGGCCGCAACTGGTTGCGGGGGTGCGACAGGTTTACTCTGTTCCGCGGCAGCAGCCGCGGCGGCACGGATCGCTGGGCCGTGTTCGGCCCAGTCCTTGGTGATAGCTTCACAAGCATCTTGAACCGAGCCTCCTAGCGAGAGCGTCGATTTGCTGACGATCGAGTCACCCGAAACGCGCGCAAAAACTGCGACCTTGTTCTTGTGTCGCAAGGCCCCTTTCCCGCCCTCATGGTCGAGCAGCACGATGTAATCAGTCTTTGTTTGAATGTTGTTGACCGTCACCTGAGGGCATCGTTCCCCAAACGTCTTGATAATCTCCGCCGTTTGGGGGCGAGCGCCACCGGCCATGCTGCCTCCGTAGGCTCCTCCGGCTCCTCCGCTCGATCCGGCAATCGACCACGACTGGCTGTCAGTTACGAAGACTCGGGCCCTTTCTGCGTCGGGAGTGGCGGACGGCTTACCCTGCGCTAGAGCAGAGCCGGGCCACGCTAAGAAACAAAGGCAGAAAAGCGATACTGATGAAGCTCTCTTCATGGGGATCTCCCGGAACTCAACCAATCTAAATCACTGGGCAGAAAGCTTTTCCAGTTCGGCGTTGAGGTGCACGCTGCTCCCGCTAGTGACTTTCAACTTTCGCTCCCAGTCCTTGAATCCCGCCTTCTTCACGGTGATGGTGTGCTCGCCCTCGGCGACCTGGACATCAGAAGGAGTGTTGCCGACGAAACTGCCGTCGACTTCGATGTCGGCGCCGGGCGGATCGGACTCTAGTTGCACCTTCGCGGGCACCGAGGGCTCGGCCGCTTGTGCCTGCACATCGGCCGGGGCAGCCGGCTGAAACTTCGTGATGTCCAGCTTCATGTCTCCATTCACGTAGGCGGTGATCTCGGTCCCCTTCGGAATGCTGATGTCTTTGCCGTGCATGAACAGGAAGAACGGCGCTGCGGGAAAGAATACGATGCCGGTTACTACCATGCCTCCCACCATGCCACCGGTGTGACCGCCGCCTTTGACGTCTTTGACCGCTCGCAGCGCTGCTTTCTCCCCGCTCACCAGCTTCACGTAATCGATGTTGATATCGAGCTTTCCACCGCGAGCCATTCTCCTCTTGGCCTGAGCTTCTGTAACCGTCGCGAAGGCTAGTCCCCCTTTTGGAATGACAA
>JBAWCJ010000315.1:0-5585 GCA_049590215.1 Candidatus Sulfotelmatobacter sp.
CCATGCTCTTCATACCACTTGGTCAAGGTCGCGGTCATATGCATCTTCTCGATGATGTTCCGCCACCCCACGCCCGTGTTGTAAGCACAGAACGAAATCTCCCCTTCCTGCGTAGCGTAAGGAATAATGCACTGCTCCGTCCGCCGGAAGTCGTAGTTGAACAGATCCTGGAACCACATCCCGGCGATGAACAGGAAGTTCCAGCGGTCGTTCGTCCGCCGCTTCATCACGTCGTCAACCGTCCGGTCTGGACCAACCTTGCCGTAGTTCTTTCCCGTGACGTTGTAATTCTTGTCAAACTTCTTCAACAGATCCATCATCTTGAAATGCGTAGGCGCCTGATACGGATCGTAATTCTTCATCAAGCACAGCGCCATCCCAAACGCCGTAAGAAACTTCCCCCGCGCCGCATCGTTAACCTTGGCAATATCCTTAGCCAACTGATCCCCCGCCAAAAACGCAGTGACGGGAACCGCCTCCTTAGTCTCCTTATCAATCATCACCGCCATCCCCGTCCCGCAATTCGGATGGCAACCGCACGATAGTTGGCCCCAGTCGTTTTTTGCGTCGTTGGCGTGCATCAGGTCGGCCCAGTCGCTGAACGTTCCCATGAAAGAGATTGGGAACCAGTCGCGGGACGGTTCGCCTAATCCCGTTTGGTTTTTTACGTCGTGGGCTAGATGGGACAGCGTGTAGCGCTGGGCTTGGCGGCGGTCGTCGGTTACGGCTTCGTCGCGGCCGGTGAAGCTTACTGGCTGGAAACTCAGGAAGCTGATGGTTTTTGGATTATCCAATGCGAACTTGATGATTCTTCCTACTTGTTCGTTGTTGATGCCGTTTACGATTGTTACTACTGGAACAATTTCTACTCCGGCTTTGTGGAGGTTTTCGATGGCCTTCAACTTCACGTCGAACAGGTTGCCTACCATGCGGTGAGCGTTGGCGGCGTTGCCGATTCCGTCGAATTGGAGGTAGGCGTAGCGCATGCCCGCTTCTACTGCCTGCTGGGCGAATTCAAAACTTTTTGCAAATTCGATTCCGTTTGTCGCCGCCTGCACGGAGTTGTATCCGACTTTTCTCGCGTAACGAACTGCGTCTAGGAAGTACGGGCTCAACGTGGGCTCGCCGCCGGAGAACTGCACACTCATCTGCCGGCGCGGCTTGATGGTGATGGCGTTGTCGAGCATGGTCTTGATTTCTTCCCATGTCAGTTCGTGCACGAAGCCGACCTGGTTCGCGTCCATGAAGCAGGGATCGCACATCATGTTGCAGCGGTTGGTCAGATCGATTGTGAGGACCGAGCCGCGTCCGTACTTCACAGTTGAAGAGCCGTGATGGTGGAGCTTTTCGTCGTTGTGCGCGGCGATGTCGCGGCCGGGGAAGACATCTTCCAGGTGCTTGGAGAATTCGGTGTCGATCGACATTACGTCTTCGAAGTGGCCGTGCTTGGGGCAGTCTTTCACCATGAGGATCTTGCCGTCGCGTTCGATGATGGTGGCTTTGATCTCGCCGACTTTTTCGTTCATCAGAACTTCGTGCGGCAGTTTGCCGTCGAGAATCTGCTGGCGGATTTCCGGGACACACTTCGGGCACAGCGAATCGGTGGAGCGGGGCCAGCCGAGGGGCGGCTTCGACTTCTCGTAGGACTTGAGCAGAGGCTTGTCGGACCATTTCGGAGTGGGCGATGGGTTGGGCTTGATGCGATTCACGCGGTCGAAAACGACCCAAGCGCCTTTGGCGGCGACGGTTACTGCTTTCTCTACGTACTTGATCGGCTTGCGCATGCGTTAGCGACTCCTAGCTTCTGGTGTTCAGGTCTTGGGTCTTGGGTGTTCGGTCTTAGGAAAAAACTCGGGCGGATACTTGCCTTGGCTTTGCCTTCGATCCTTACCCACAGAACCGTGACCATGAACCCTACAGCTTATGGTTCTCCCCGGGGATTGAACCTGGTTCTTACACTTTTCCCTGGGTATTGGTCTGGTGCGATGCTATTGGAGGGGAACGAGTTACGCATCTTTATCTCAACGAACGGGGGAAAAATGGGGTTTAGTGGTTGATTGGAGGATTGGGTGGGGGTAAGTTGTTGAAAGGAAACGGGGCTTTCTGGCTTTGCCGCTTGTGGGCGGGTGTAAGATCAATGGGTAGTGAGGTAGTTATGGCGCAGATGACGACGCAAGTCTCGGAGTTGCTGGAGAAGGCGCTCAGCCTTTCTACCCGGGAGCGCGGGCTTTTGATCGACCGTTTGATTGAAAGCCTCGATAACCTGCCTGCTGACGAGGGGATTGAAGCGGCTTGGGGCGAAGAGATCCGGCGCCGGGTTGATGATATTCGCTCTGGACGGGTGAAGGGCATTCCTGGAGAACAGGTGCTTCGGGAGATCGCTGAAGAGTTCCCCGATGGGGAGTAGTCGCTTTCTATTTCATCCCGAAGCGAGGGAGGAAATTCGAGGCGCAATTCGTTGGTACCGCCCGCAGAGTCTGTTGGCATCGTCGGAGTTTCGAGCCGCTGTATCTGACGCGATTCGGTTGATTGTTGATGCCCCACAGCGCTGGCCGAAATATATTTACGGAACGCGCCGGCTTGTCCTACGGCGCTTCCCCTTCTCCGTTGTCTACCTCGACGACCCTGATTTAATCATCATCGTGGCGATCGCACACAGCAAGCGGAGGCCAGGATATTGGAAGGGCCGGGTCTGACCCTGGCAAGAAGGAGTTCTGTGTCCGATACCTACGTACCGTGCGAAGCCACCGGCTCGGCGTCGTGAAGTCCGAGCGCGCTGTGGAACATTCGGTGGACGATAAATGACAGTTGCGGGTCCTCTAGGTCCTGCGAGGGGGCGATTGCCTTCTCGAAGGAATAAGAGACGCGATGGGACTCTGGGTGCCGGATCCCGATTAGCCCGACAAGATATAGAGCCTTCACGAACTCCTTCTTGATCCCGACGATGGGTTCACTGTTGTTCAGGAGCCTAACCCCAAGCTCCTGCAGCCAGCTGCAAGATGACGCTCGCTCCCCTCCGAGCACGGCGTAGACCTCGTCGTCGGAAATTTCTCGGAGCGCAAACCGCGGGCCTAGTTTTCGAAGGAGCGGGAGCAGCGCTGGAAGCCCGAAGTAGCTGTCCCTCCATTCGTCTATCACCGCCTTCAATCGTGCCTCAGAGTAGCCCACCTCTGCGCCTGTCAGGCTGGACCACGACACACGGGATACGCCCACGGCAGCTTCGGAGAGGCTCTTGTTGACGAAGTCAATAACGTCCCGCGGCCTCATGAATGTGCGCGACATCATGTACGCCAGGCCGTCTTCTGTGCGCGAGGCCTTTTGCGCGGGCAGCAAGGCTCGCAGGGTTGGAACATCCGCTGTGTACTCGGCCTTGAAAAGTTCGGCAAGGCGGTCATCAACGAGTCGAATCAAATCGTCTTCGCCCCACTTAACCCTTACGAGAACGTCCTCCCATTTCTCTCGCTGGGGCTCGTGCTTGGCAGCCTTTTGGAAAACGCGGTAATAGATGTTTTCTCGAAGCGCCACTATGATCTTTGCGGATCTGAGCCTTCGGTTGAGTTCGTTCACGCTGGACAGCAGCGACTTGATCAGGTCGAGGTACAGTGCGTCATCCGGCATCCAGTTCTTGTCCAAGTCGTCGATGACGATAAAGTAGCTCTTCTGCGGGTCGTCGAATCCATATTTCTCAAGTGCCTCGACAACCGCGTTCAGGGCGGAGATCTGGAAGTCCGACACTATCGTCTGTGCGCGGTCTTGTACTTCACTCTCGACGCGGTTTAGGTTCCGATCCGCGGAATTGGCGCCCAAGGCCCCGGACACTTGGCTGGCGAGCGCAACGCTGACCTTCGCGTCGCTGGTGAGTTTTTCCTCGAACTCCGCAGTGATTTTCTTTATGCGCGTGTCGGTGCGGACCCAGTAGTCTTCACCATAGTCTCGAAGATATTCCTGTGACACCTGACGCGCCTTTTTCTGGTCGCGTTTGAACAGGTCCGCGATCGGAAATAATTGCTGGATTCGGGACGGAACGTCCTCAGCGTCTCCGTACCGCATCCTGATCAGTTCCAGAATGCACACGTGGCGCCACAGGTATTTGTAAAAGATGTCTAGGTTTACGCCCCAGGCCGCGATGGTTCGCAGGACCGAGTTGTGCAGGTATTGCATCGATAGCTCTTCTGGATCAAGCACCGAGACCTCTGCTGCCGATTCTCTAATCTTCTTGATCAGCGCTGTCTTCCCGCTTCCCGTGCGTCCCACGATCAGAAATGCGGGGTCATCGGTGGCCATGATGCGGCTGAGGTAGCCAAGGTCCACGAAGGCCTTGCTCAAAAGGGGGTCGGTCTCGGCGGCGAGCCCGCCGACGTTCATGCCTTTTCGCAGCTTGAACTTAGGCATCGGAGCGTCCTTCGGTTTTGTCGGAAGCCTATAGCCTGAATTGGGGACGTGTCAACGGGCTTCCCGACGGTTGGGCCTGCGCTCTGCCGAGGGGCGGCTTTTTCACAGCTGTTCCTGGGACGGCCGCCGTCCCGTCAAATCAAAGCCAAAAACCGGACCAGCGTCAAAGTCAAGGGCGACGGACGGGAGTGTCCGTCCCATACGAGCCTTGCCTCGGGGGCTTAAGCCCGGTTCCAATTTCTTGCCGCTTCGCGGCACGACTGGAAGTCGTGCCCTTCCCGGTCTTGCTCGTGTCTCGATTCGTGGCTGGTCTCGCAGCTTCAACAGCAGGTTCCTCACTGGGCCTTCGGCCCTGTTCGGAATGACAAGGGTTGGCGGGAAGCGGGTGTTTTCGTTGCGCTGGGACGCGCTGCTTGATCCGAAAGTACATCTCCAAGCAGTGCGGACCTAAGCCGTGGTGGAAATGCCTTTCAGGCCCGACGGTCGTGTGTAGGGGGTAGGGATCCTTCGGCTGCGCATGACGTCCACTTTGTGGGCGTCATGCTTCGCTCAGGATGACAATTCAAGGCGACGGATCGGAGTCCGTCCTAGACGAGCTTACCTCGGGGCTTAAGCCCGGTTCCATTTTCGTCCGGCTTTGCGGCACGACTGGAAGTCGTGTCCTTCCCGGTCTTGCTCGTGGCGCGGCTTAAGCCGCGACTTTTCAAGGCATCGACCTTGCGCGGCGCTTGAGCGCCGCTCTTCCACGGTTGTGCTTGCGGCCGTGGAGGTCCCCTCAGTTCAAAATCAAGCGCAAGATCAACATCAAGGTCAAAGGCAACGGACAGGAGTGTCCGTCCCACACGAGCCGGGGTGGGAATCCCTCGCGGGGCTGGTGACGCTCGCAGCGGGTATGGGATCCTTCGACTGCGCATGACGTCCACTTCGTGGGCGTCATGCTTCGCTCAGGATGACAGGTCAACGGCGACGGACGGGCGTGCCCGTCCTGCACAAACAACACCAACACCAGAAGCACCGGGCTTTGCCCGGTGGACAGCCGGGGGCGGCTGTCCCCACATTTAGATCGGGGGCTTAGGCCCTGTTCCTTCTTGTTGCGGCTTTGCGGCACGACTGGAAGTCGTGTCCTTCCCGGTCTTGCTCGTGGCGCGGCTTAAGCCGCGACTTTTCAAGGCATCGACCTTGCGCGGCGCTTG
>JBAWCJ010000316.1:0-4496 GCA_049590215.1 Candidatus Sulfotelmatobacter sp.
ATCGACGGACGCCGGAAAAACTTGGACTCATCTCGGACTGCGCGATGGTTTCCAGATTCCCGCGCTCGCCATCGATCCTCGCGATCCCAATCGAGTCTTCGCGGCCGTGCTCGGCCATCCCTATGGCCCGAATGAAGAGCGCGGCCTTTTCCGTTCCACCGACGGCGGTCAGACCTGGCAAAAGGTGATTAGCAAAGACGAGAACACGGGAGCCTCCGACGTCGAGATTGATCCTTCGAACCCCGACACAATCTATGCCTCCATGTGGGAAGCTCGCGAGGGTCCATGGGAGGACGGCAATCTATTCAACGGAACAGGTGGTGGATTGTTCAAGTCCACCGACGGTGGAACCACCTGGCATCCTCTCACCAACGGTCTGCCGAAGGATCTGTCGCAAATCAATGTCGCCATAGCTCCCACGGACTCGCGCCGCCTCTACGCCACGATCGCCATGGCCTCAGGCAAGCTCGCCGTCTACCGTTCCGACGACGCCGGAGAAAACTGGTACAAAGCAACCGATGATCCGCGCCCCTCAGGCCGCATCGGCGGCGGCGATCTTGCCATACCCAAAGTCGATTCGAAGAATGCGGACATCGTCTATTGCGTCAGCACCGTAACCATGCGATCGACAGATGGCGGCAAGACCTGGTCCGGATTTCGCGGCGCGCCCGGCGGCGACGACTACCAGAACATCTGGATTAATCCCAACAATCCCAACATCATTCTCATCGTCAGCGACCAGGGTGCGATCATTACCGTCAACGGCGGCGCGAGTTGGAGTTCCTGGTACAACCAGCCCACCGCGCAGATTTATCATGTAGCTGTCAGTGACACTTTCCCCTATCGCGTGTGCGGAGGCCAGCAGGAGAGTGGTTCGGTCTGCATCTCGAGCCGCGGCAACGACGGCGCCGTCACCTATCGCGAGTGGCATCCCGTGGGCGTAATCGAATACGGCTACGTCGCGCCCGATCCGCTCGACACTGACATAATTTATGGCGGCGGCAGAAGCGAGGTCTCGAAATTTCACTGGTCGACAGGCCAGGTACAAAACGTCACTCCCATTCCGCTTCGCAGTTCGAAATACCGCACCGACCGCACCGAACCCACAATGTTCTCGCCTCTCGATCCGCACATTCTTTATTTCGCCAGCAATGTTCTTTTCAAAACCACCGACGGCGGAAACACGTGGGAGACCATAAGTACTGATCTCACGCGCGAAAATCCAGGAATCCCCGCCAGCGTGGGCAACCTCATCCCCAAAGGCGCGGAGAAGCAACGCGGCGTCATCTACGCTCTCGCGCCCTCATTCAAGTCCATCAACACCCTTTGGGCGGGTACCGACGACGGCTTGATCTGGCAGACTCGCGACGGCGGCAAGAAGTGGAATGACATTACTCCAAAAGAACTGACGCCCTGGAGCAAAGTCACGCAGATCAGCGCCTCGCATTTCGATGACGACTCCGCTTACGCCTCGGTGAGCCGCTTCCGCATCAACGACGAGCAGCCCTACATCTACCGCACGCATGATGGAGGCAAGACGTGGAAGCTGATCACCACCGGCCTGCCTGAAATTGGTCCGGTCGATACAGTCCGCGAAGATCCTGTGCGCAAAGGCCTGCTGTTTGCCGGCACGGAGAACGCAGTCTGGGTCTCGTTCGACGACGGCGATCACTGGCAATCCCTGCAGCTGAATCTGCCCCACACTTCCATGCGCGATCTGTGGATTCACCACGACGACCTAATCGTAGCCACGCACGGCCGTTCGTTCTGGATTCTGGATGACATTGCCCCGCTCCGCGAAGCCACCGCTGCGCTCGCTGCCACCGACGCCAATCTCTTCACTCCAGCGCCCGCGTACCGAATTCAACGCGACACCTACACCGACACGCCGCTTCCGCCCGACGAACCCACCGCCGCCAATCCCCCCGATGGCGCGATCATCGATTACTACCTGGGACACGCCGCTTCTGCTCCCGTGACTCTCGAAATTCTTGACGCGCGCGGCCAACTCGTTCGCAAATTCTCGAGCGCCGACAAGCCCGACGTTACCGAAGCCGAACTGAAGAAACAACTCATCCCCCTCTACTGGCTGCGTCCTTTCCGCTCGTTGTCGGCAGATGCCGGAATGCACCGCTGGGTTTGGGACCTGCACTATCCCGCACCTGATTCCACACGCCACGACTATCCCATCTCCGCAATTCCCGGCGACACCCCTCGCTACCCGCTCGGCCCCACGGCATTGCCGGGTACTTACACAGCCCGGCTCACCGCGAATGGAAAGAGTTATACCGCGAACTTCACCGTCAAGATGGACCCGCGCGTAAAAACTTCGACCGCCGGCCTCGATCGGAAATTTCAACTGGAAATGCGCCTGGCCACTATGTTGAGCCAGACTTCAAGGGCCGTATTGCAAGCCGGATCGATTCGCGAGCCGCTGCAGAAACTGAGCGATCAAGCCACTGGCCCTGCCCACGACGCGGTGCAAAGTTTCCAGACAAAACTCGCAGCCGTGCTTGGAACGCCGTCCGGTTTCTTCGCGCCACCTTCCGCCGAAGTCACTCTCGGTCAAGTAAACGGTCAGGTCATGGTGTTATACGGCCAGGTCTGGCAGGCCGATGCCGCACCGACGATGGCGCAGTCTGCAGCCGCCAATGCAACCGAACACGACGCTTCGGATGTGATGAAGCGATGGGATATGCTCAAGACTACAGATCTTTCTGTGCTCAATCAGGCCCTCCACACGGCTAATTTGCCGGAAGTACAAATCGAATCGGACCCGCACAGTGACGAAGGAGGGATGGACGAAGAATAGTCGATCACTGCAATCTAACTCACCGCCATCTACAGAGCTTCCACGGCACTCTGCAGTTCTTGTGCAACCTGTTCCGGATCGCTTCCTGGCGCGAGACTCATCGGCTGTCCGATGCGCACACATATCTTCCATGGCGGTGCAAACTTCTTGCCCGCCTGCTTCAGCTCGAACAGCCCGTGAATCCTCATAGGCAGCACAGGAATGTCCAGATTATTTGCCAGCAGTCCAATCCCCGCGCGAAACGGATTCATCTGGCCATCCACCGTATGCCGCCCTTCGGGAAACACCAGCACGCTGTATCCGCGGTCCACCGCCTCGCCCGCATAAGCGAAACTCTGCCGGAACCCCGCTGCGCGAGGCAGCGGAAACAGGTTCAGCAGCGAAACTCCCAGCGCCCATCGCGTGCGATCGTAAATCTTGCCGAAAAAACCTCTGCTGATAGCCGGCGTGTGCAACGCCTCCAGGTCTTCTCCGCGAGTCGCGGTCGCGATGCGGTTTCCCAGCCGCGCCGGTAATGCTGCCTGCACGAACGCAAAATCCACGTCCGAAATATGATTGCAGACTACCAGCATCGGACCATTGCATCCCCGCAGGTTTTCTCGCCCTTCAATCCGCGGCCAGCCCAATAAAATCATCGCCGGTTTCCCCAGCAAATAGTGCACGAGCAATCGTGCCCAAGTTACCGGCCACCGCAACACCCACCGCGGATAGTGATACTCGGCACGCGGCCGCGCCTCGCCGCGCAGCATCTTCTCCACATCGCCGACCGTGCGCGCAGCACTGAAACGAGTCTCGCTCAGATCTACCTGGTACCGATCCTCCAGCGCGCTGATCAGTTCCACGCGGTCCAGTGAACTAAGTCCAAGGTCGGAATCGAGCGCCGTACCAGCATCCAACCCACCAACGGCTCTGCCCGTGATACGGCCGATCAATTCCGCCACCGGACTTTCACTCGTGGGTGCAATCTTCCCGTCAGGCCGCAGAATTTCCTTCGCGGCAAATTCGGCAATCAGGTTCCGGCGCGGCTTCTGCGTGCTCGTGCGCGGAAAGTCTTTCTGCGGCCACTCGACCCACATTCGCATGCGCTGGAAGTCAGCCAGCGACTGGTTCGCACGCTCCACAACCGTGGCTACGCTCGTCACGTTGTGCAGATCGTCGCGCAAAATCAAAACAGCGCACGGCTCCGCATTTCCTCCACGCTCAATTCCCACCACCACGCAATCTTTCACTTCCGGCTGCCGCCGCAACGCTGCCTCTAAGTCCTCCGGATAAATATTCAACCCGCCCGGAGTCACGATCACTTCTTTCTTGCGCCCCTTGAAATAAAGGTTCCCGGCGTCATCCAGCGCGCCCACGTCTCCGGTGCGATACCACCCGTCTTCATCGGTAACCTCGCCCACCGCTCGCCCTTGTCCATCCTTATTCCAATACCCGGCGGCGACTCCGCCGCCGCGAATCAGAATCTCGCCATCCTCTGCGAGCTTCACTTCCCGCCCCGGCAAAACCTTTCCAATCGACCCTTTCCCCAACTTGAACGGATGATTCACGCTGATCAGCGAGGTCGTCTCCGTCAGCCCATATCCCTGAATCGCGGCATAGCCCAGTCGATCCCAGAACTGTTCGGTCTCGGCATCGAGCGCCGCGCCTCCGCAGATAAATGCCCAGAACTTCCAGCCAAACTGCC
>JBAWCJ010000317.1:0-13041 GCA_049590215.1 Candidatus Sulfotelmatobacter sp.
CACGCTCCAGGCCCAACGTCACGCTGCCGCCATTTTGCGAGTCCCCGTTGGTCATCACCACAACATTCACTGTGTCGCCATTCTGTAGAGCCGAGTAAATGACCCCCGATGCCATCAACGCTTCATCATCAGGATGCGGCGCAAATACTAGTATCCTCTTCTGGGCTAACAGCTCCGGAGAACACAGCACCACGGTGGCGAGAACTAGCCCTAGGCATCTTTTCATAAGACCTACCTTAAGTTGCTAATTTTGGGGAGAACCAACAAGGGTCACTACAAATAACTAAGTGCCCTAGAGGGGGCGAACGCTGGGATTGTTTCTGACGTGCATTTTAACTAACTGACGAATCGACATTGCTCTAGGTTTGCTTGCTGAAATCGGGCAAAGCCTCAGAAACGAGCGGAGTGCAAGCGCTGTCTACTCCGCTGGATAGCCCGGCTTCCGGGCAGTTGCCGATGATTTCGCGATAAATATTGAGCAAGTTCACACCCGCGGCTGTCCATGTGATCTGATTAACGGTACTCAGAGACTTATCCCGTAGTCGAGCAAGCAGTGCTTGGTCCTCATAAAGACGCGTGATGTCAAGGCTGAGAGTTCTCACGTCGCCCACCCGATGGACTAGGGCGTTTTCTCCATGCCTGCAAATAGCGCCCGAGGCTTCAGAAACCAGTAACACACAGCCACAGGCACGAGCTTCTGAGGTGACAAGGGCACTGCCCTCTTCCAGCGTGGGCAGCACGAAAACATCACTCGCGCGCATCAGGTCGGCCACATCTTGGCGATGTCCCAGAACCTTGACACTCGGCTCAGAAAGCATCGGCCGGAGTTGTCTTTCATAGGAAGGAATGAAGGATCCAACAATCAAGAACTTCCCATCCCGACTCGCGGGCGATTTCAGCCAGGCCTCCAGTGCAAAATGGAGTCCCTTCCTCACGGCGCAGGCACCGACAAAAATCATCGTGAACGGACGCTGACGTTCCCGTGGTGGGCCCGGGCAAAAGGACCGCGCGTCCACTCCGTAGAAATGGCGAGCCAACTGGTTCGGCCTAAAACCGCGGTCGAGAAAAGTCTTGGCCACGAATTCCGAAGGACAGAGAAGACGATCGGCCAGCTGATATTCCTGTTCCTCGATCCGAAGGACTTCCGGCTTGTAGGCGTGTTCGTGATCAGGCGGAAGTTCGACTCCCAGCCTTTCACATTCTCTCTGAACCACCTCGTAGGCGAATCTGGTATGAGCATTCGGCCGCTCAAGAACAGTAGGTATTCCGAGGCGTGCCGAGGTTTTCAACGTGCGGAGCGCACCGAGAGGCCAGGTATGCACAATGTCGATCTGCCCGGCCAGTTTCTCGATGCGACGCGAGACTATATAGTCGTGTAGAGCAAAAGCGCGCATGCTACCGATAAGTTTGTAAGGAATCCTAAGTCGGCCCTTGGCGAGAGTTGGGACCACTCTGACGTTGGAAGAAACAGGTTTCGTGAGAGCACCAGGAAAAACCAGGACATCTGCGCCTGCTCCAGCCAGCCCGCTGACCTGCTGCCACGCCGTGTAACAGATTCGGCTAGCACCCAACTTGTGAGGAAAGCTGTATAGTACCCGGATCGGTTTTCTCTGTTGGCTCATAGCATACCTGTCATCGCGCTGCTCTTTGACCCGAAGGGAATCTTAAGACTTCTCTGGAGTCAATGACGCTAGAGGTTTGACGAGACGGAACGCTTTACGCATCCTAGTAACGAACGATAAGAAAAGCTGACTGATAAAACTCCGACTCACTGCCCCCTCCCCCTTAGTCGACATGCATTCTTTGTAGAAAGATTCGGTCTGGGCCACACAAGTTTTCAACGAAAACCGTTCGACAACGGTTCGTTTGGCATTTGCAGTCAACCGTTCGGCCAGATGAGGTTCCTGCAAAATTCGAGAGATCTTCTCAACTAAATCCAACGGCGAAGTGGGATCAGCCAGCAGGCCATCCACACCATCCGTGACGATCTCGGGCCCTGGAGGGTAACTTGTACAAACCACGGGGACACCACAATACATCGCCTCCAAAATAACTAGGCCAAAGGCTTCGAGTTGGCTCGGAAACACGTAAACGGCCGCCTTCGTCATGCACTCCAACACGCGGGAATGTTCAACATGACCCAGAAAATGAACTCGTCCGATGAATTCCGGACCCAGGGCATCCAATATTTGCTCGGAGATCGGCGCGGCGTCCTCGCCGGAGATGTGCCCCCCTGCATAAACGAGATGGAGGTCGGCGTGAGACTTCATCAACTCACGTGCAGCTGCTGCGAGCACTACCACTCCCTTCGTCCTCGATACCTGCCCTGCACAAAAAATGAATCTAGATGGCAGTTGAGAAGTCTCGGGCGTTTGCGATTCTGACATTGGCAACGGACTGTAGATTACTCGACATTTCTCGGGTTGGGTTCCGAACACTCCAAGTGTGCAGGAGTAGATGGTATTGGACACCGCGGCCCACATAGGGTTCATTCTCAGCGTGAGTTCCTCATAGAGCGCAATCCCTTCGGGAATTTTCTGCCCACGTTGGAGACAGATGGAAGTCGAGCTCTGATGTAGCCGGACGACTACCGGACAACTGGCAAATCCGAACGGCAACATGCCCAGAAACTCCGGTGTTTCAACGATATCTAACTCTCCCCTTGCGTGGCGATTCTTGAGCCAGCGGCGTAAGGAGAGTCTGGATATTATGTTGCCGACGTAGGGAAGCTTGCTGTTGGGCAAAACAGATACTTCAATGTCTTCATCTTTCCACTGCATTCTCTTCTGGCCCAGGCCGACCACACTTACCTGATGCCCCTTTCTTTGCAGTCCGTGTGCGAGCGTGTGAACGAACGTTCCGATGCCACCGTGAGGTAGCGGTGGATATTCACCGCAGATGAATGTGATGTACAAGGTTCCTAGACTCCTTGAACAGCCGCCACCAATCGGGTTGATAGTGCATACCCGCGTTGAGCGGTCTCACGAAGCAGCATCGGCATCAGATCCACCGAAGCAGACTGCTTGAGAGTGTCTCTGCAGCCGCGAGTGCGCCAGGGCACCGTCTGGCAGAATCAGGCAATGCTCTTCTACCCTTACTTTTGTCTTCTCGGTTCTCGGCGCCAGAATCGAAGCTGTAGCCGCGATAATCATCGCGAGGAAAGCGCACCACGCGATCTTCGTGTGATCGAAATACTGCACTCCAAAGAAGCTAACAACGTGGGTGAGAAGTGCCACTCCAAGTAGCCACATGAACATCTCTTTCTTGAGCTGTCCCTCGACGCGCTTCCGGGCCGTTCCGATTCGACTGTACCCTCTCTTAATAACCAGAACGAAGAAGACCAAGGTCGCTAAGCCCCCGGTATCCGCTTCAGCCACAAACTGGTTGCTCATATCCCACATGTCCCAGCCCCACTTTCCCGGGTCCGTACCGATCAAGCACCATTGCCTGAAGTGTCTGATGCATTGATCAATAAGCATGGCCCTGTGGTAGCCAGAATTTCCGGCCACCAGGTCAACGTGGGCTATAAGGAACCACACTGGCGCCTTCATAACCAGATGCAATGTGATGAGCAGGATCGCCAAACCCCACCGAAGCGCTCGCATGTTTTTTCTCATGGGCCATAAAAGCAGCCCGAGAAATGCCGCTACATAGGCGAGAAGAGGAGTACTGGAGGCGGATGTGACCACCATCAGCGTGGATCCAGCAAAACCCAGGATGCCGGCAACCTTCGCTCTTCCGCTTTGCCATAGCCACCAAAAAGGCGCAACCAGAGTAGCGCCAAAGACTCCCGCCAAGATGGGATGTGCGAAGTCCCCGGTCGCTCGAATGGCGCCGTCCCGCATTTCTGGCAATACCTTCTCGGCACCGAGATAACCGAAGATGTTCTGGCTCCGCAACTTCTCGTTGAGCATTGCGACGCCCAGACAGACAGCCACAACGGCGAAGACCTTGAGAGTAAACGCGATATCGTCTTCATCACGAATCAGGCAACGCAGTAGGATGTACCCACCGAGAGCCTCCCAGATGAAGCCCGCTTGATAAATGATTACTCCAGATGCGCCTCCGAATTGAAGGATGGCTGCACATGAATGACAAATTACCCACCCTGTGTACGCCGTATCTACAGCGGTCCACCCGCCAGCCATAAGACTTCGATTCCCTTTTTCTCGAGTCGAGAAAACCCTTATCAGCCCGGCGACGATTATGATGCGAAGAACAAACCAGTGAACACCAAAGATGTAGATTTGCTCTCCGAACGAACCGAGAAAGGTCAGCAAGAGGAAAGGCGCAACGATCTTCTTCTTGGGCTGCGTCAGAATCAGAATGATTGCCGCGATCATCGCAATTAGGACGATCGGGTGGAGGATGCTTGTGGTTGCACCTCCGCCGAAGGCAGATCTGTTTGCTGAAAGAGCTTCTGGCTCGAATTGCATTCTGATGATGTGCGGCTAGAAGGACTTTAGGTTCTTGCGTCTCCGACCGGCCGACCGGCCCTATCCGCCGGAACGGCTGCCTTTTGTAAAACAGCGTGGATACTTTCCCCAGAACCGCGGGTGCGACTCATGTAGTACAGCGCCGGAAAAGCGGTCCAGCGCAGTGCTTTTCGAATCACTTTCCAGGGCAGACGCGGAGGGTTGGCTTCCGCCAAGCACGGTCGGGTGACGCCGATCTGCTTTAGCAAATCGTCCTTCACGTATCGAAGGCTATATTCCAAAGCAGAATTACGATGCGTTTCGATCGAAACTTCCTGCAAGCCTACCAAGTCAGCTAGATACCGCATGGCTTCCGGAGAAAAATGCTGGAGGTGACGGGGTAATTCCAAACCGTACCAGAACGACTTGAATAGCCGGGCTTCGCCGGAATTGATGTTAGGCAACTGCGTATAAAAAATGCCCCCGGGTTTCAGCCACCGATGGACCTTTTCCAAAACGCTCTTCGGTTCATGCACGTGCTCCAGCACGTCGAAACAGGTGATCACGTCGAATGATTCAGGAGGGAACGGCGCTTCGAGAATATCGCCGACGAAGACTCTCGCGCCCGTCGTCTCTTCAGCCCTGCGCGCCGTCTCAGCGGACACCTCGATACCGAACAACTGCCAATTGCCCGACTGAAGGCTTTCCAGGAACGCCCCGGAGCTGCAACCGAGATCGAGCAGTGCTCCGCTTGATTTGTAGCGTTCGACGACTTCAGCCCTGCCTCTTGCCTTATCCGGGGAACTTTCGCCGGCGGCGGTGATGAAGCGGTCGTAGTACGGCCCGTAATGTTCGGCCATCTCCTCGAGTCGAGGAGCATCCTTGAGCCAGGTGTGCGAACACTTGGGACAGCGGACTAGTTCATAGAGCACGTCTTCCCCATGAAATCGATCCGGCGCCTGAAGATAATGTACAGGGCCCTCATGCTCGCAAACGGGGCATAGACAGTCTTCTCGCGAAGCTGGATGGGCATCCCCGCAGCTCTCTACCGATAAGCGCTGGCGATCCATGTCAACCGTTTGTTTCATTGACTCGAATCCACTCTCCCGAAGCCTCGTCATATCTCCTGACCAGCCGAGCCGGATTGCCTGCAACCACGCTGCGCGGAGGGAAGCTTCTGGTCACCACTGAATTTGCGCCGATTACCGAGTTCTGTCCCAGGACGAGTTCTCCTTTGCTGCAGAAGATAACGGCGCCGTGCCCAAGCCAACAATTCTTGCCGATGATGATTCTCCCGCCCTCGGTGGTTCCCTGCGCATGAATCGGCGCGTCCGGGTTGGAGTATTCGTGATTGTGGTCCATGATCAAAACTGATGGTGCGAGCAAAACGTCTTCTTCCAGGCGAATATAGTTCCGGGAAGAAATCGTCGAACGCCTGCCGATCTTGCACCCCTTTTCGAGGACAATCCGGGGATCCGAGTTTTCCGGATCAGTCGTCACATTGAGCCACACATCGCGTCCGATGCCGACGTTATCGCCGATCTGAATGTACTTCGCCAAGGGCCGCAAAATATCGCACGAATAATGAATTGAGACCACCTCTCCGAACCGAGCAAATGGATACGTTTTTCGGAGCCAAAGCGTATTCAACCTGGTCACAATCCGTGACGGGATGGACAGTGGGTCCTCGGCATCGGAGCCGCGGTGTCTTTCAGGGCTATTCATCTTCAATCAGAGGTTTCCGCTGGGAATCAGGCTGTCGCTTCGTTTGCGTTGACTCGGCGGAGGAAGAAGACATTGAACAGCGCCGTGCCCTCGGCACGGGTTATCGACTTGCTCAGCAACAACGCCGGCCAGGCAGCTGCCAGACAGCCAGCACAAATCATGCCGAGCCTTAAGGCTGCAGCCATCCGCACGGTGCCCGCGACTGGCAACGGGACCAGAGAACACAGATAGCCGGCAGCGAGAATTAGCACCGTTGCCAGACTCAATCTCAGCGTATCCGGCATCAGGTCTGTCAAACGGAAGACCGGAAAAGTCCTTCGGATAGCGTACAACATCAATAGCGCCCCCGCGAGCTCCGCGATTGCCAACCCGCCA
The DNA here is from genome assembly GCA_049590215.1 of Candidatus Sulfotelmatobacter sp. Classification (GTDB taxonomy): domain Bacteria; phylum Acidobacteriota; class Terriglobia; order Terriglobales; family Acidobacteriaceae; genus Sulfotelmatobacter. The sequence goes on from JBAWCJ010000317.1 coordinate 6,516, forward strand.
AGGATCCCGTAGAAGCCCAACCTTCTGGCAAAAATCGCTATCACCAGCAAGATGACAATCCTCAGCCCTTGTCGAATATTGTCCAGAACTGCCCTTCCCGAGACCCGGTACAGCACCAATCCTAAAAGAGAAAAGGCCTTGAACGGTCCAGCAAGACATACTAGGCACATCGCCAAGCGGAAGGACGGATCTGTTTGGCCGGTCCAGGCCAGCACGATGATGGTCCCAAAAGCGGAAAGAAAAGCCAACGGCAACAAGGAGAGCCCAAGTGTCACCTTGTAAGACTTCACCAGCAGAAGCCGCATGCTTTGTGCGGAACCTGAGGCATACACCATGGCCCCTCCCGACAAGATGGGAAGAAGAAACGCATCGTGGAGCATCAGCACACAGCTCGTCAACCTTGTAATCAACGCATATACGCCTGACGCGTCTGCACCAAAAACACGCAACACCGCAACGGGCAGGATCGACACGTACAACACTTCGAGGACGTTAACCAACTGATAGCTCCCTGCGAAGCGAGTCAATTCCCGAAGGATGCTGGTCGTTACAAACTGCATTTCCACGCGAGCCTGGGGCACGACATTTCGCGCCAGCACGAAACACACAATGACTGAGACTAGTCCAGATACCGCCATAATGACGGCCATCGCGAAAATGCCATAACCGAAATGTAGCAACAGAATAATTGCTGTCGATTCGGCCAGTGTGATGAAGACACTGGTCTTTGCGATGAGGTCGACGCGGTGCCCTCCCATCACAATGGCTTCGTACACTGACCCCACGTTCGACAAAACCATGATGATCGCGAGAACAGATATCGCGCCCGCAGCCGAAGTCAAAAACTCGGGAGGAACTCCGGCCGCCTTCGCCAATCCCCGGGAGAAGAAAGCGACAGGAATCAGCCCTACGAGCGAAAGCGCCAGCGTGATTGCGCAACCGGTGCTGAGCAGCTTGTTCGTGGTTTCAAAATCGCCATTGCCGGTGGCTTCGGCGACATATTTCTGGAAAGCGGCCTTAATGCCGACGCTCCCGAACCGCATATAGGCGGCGGTCGTCATCACAATCGACCAGATACCGTAGCCGCCCAGACCCAGATGGGCAATTACGATCGGGATGGTAATGAACCGGGTTCCAATCTGAGCGAACCTGGCAACAACTCCAAACAGGGTACCCTTGCCGATTGTGACCGCAAGCTTCCCATTGGAAGTCTGCTTCTCGCAGGTTGCTTCAATAGTAGATGGCATCTGTTGATTTACGAGAAAGAAAATGGAGCTGTGGGCGAGTTGACAGTTATCTACTCGAGCGACGCAGCCGGGGGAACAACGATGCTGGCGCTCGAGGTCTGGTTAGACGCGTGCTTCGAAATATAGTACTTGCCGAAGGGCTACTGAACGACCGCGGAAAGGCCTGTTGGCGGCGCTGGTGGCGCCGGCGCTGAACCGCTCGAGTACGCATAGGCACCTGCATCCCAGGCGCCGGTAGCCGGCCGTTGGACCGGCGTTCGCGAGTTACCCGCGCTGGTATCACTACACAGCGCTACCAATACCCCTGTGCACAGGCTCGTAAGGTTTGTCCCAGCTCCGATAACTGCTGAACCTGATTGCGGCACTCCCGACGCACTTAATCCCGCGGTGGCAGCGTATTTGGAATGCTGTTCGCTGCCGCTGTCCGTGTTCAGGTTCGCTTGGTAAGAACTGAATTGATTCGAGGCCCAAGTGTTGCCGTGATAGATGAAGCAATTGCCGTCGGTGCAGTTAGCGTAGACGTTGTAGTCGAGTCCACCGGTGGGTAGCGCCTCATCCGCCGGGACGTAAATGATACCGCCGGAGTTAACAATGGCGTTGTTCTTGGCCTGCATCAGATTCGAGCCGCAGTTTCCTACCCCATTGCAGCCTTGCGCAAACATATAGGTATTCTGCGAGCTGGACGCAATAAAAGTGTTGTTGAGTGTTCTTGACCCAGGGCCGCCGCACTCCGTGGCTCCATTGTTCATGTTCACGCCGGCGCCGTTATTGTTGAAGACGTTGTTGAATATCCACAAGTTCACTTCGTAGTTCTCGCAGAAGAAAAAGGCCGTGTTGTTCACACCCCAATTGCCGTCGAAGAGGTTGTTGTAAACGTAGCCGCTGACATATGTGGAGTCGCAACTGCTCGAGTTGTTGCAGTACGGATAGAAATGAATGCCGTCGTGATGGTAAGCATCGGAAGCGGTATCCCACACGTTTGTCGAACCGAAGTGGTTGTCATGGATTTGCAGATTCGTCCAGACGTAACCCGTCGTCTCAACACCCACGGCGATGCCGTGGTCCATGTTGTAGAAGTAATTGTTGTAGACGAACAGGCCGGAGTCGTTCGCTCCGTAGTTCAGAAGCGTTAGAATCCAATGGATGTCGTGAGCAACGTTGTCGTGAATCGAAATGCCCTGGGTGGAACCATTGGTGTAATAGAAGCCGTCCAGGTTGAAGTTGTGGTTGCCGGTTCCGGTTGAGACGTACAGGTTCTTTACCAGCCAATTCCTGATCTCACAACCCGGGGTGCAGGGGCCCAAAATCGCAACGCTGTCCTGCTGATACGCCAGAGCATCTCCGTTGGCAGTATCCTGAATTATGCCGTTGGTCCCGCCGGCGCCGCCGCCATCCAGCACTATGTAGGAATAGCCGGAGATATTGATCGCGCCATTCGTGCCCCAATAAGGTGACGTGAGATTGCAGGGGGCAACGGTGTCGCAAAGCAGGGTAATGGGATTCCCGTTAGTGCCACTTCCTTGAAAGTTAAATTCGCTTCCACCCGCGCTTCCCGTAAAGGTACCGCAAATTGTCACCACGGTGCCGGGTCCAATCTGAGAAGCACCGTTGCCCCAATTGGCGGAACTGTTGAACCAAGCCGGATTATGCGGACCGGTGGTGCAGGAGCCCTGGCTGGTGCCATCGGGGGTGATATACACAGCGCTCGCAGAAGAGAAACCCAAGCTAGAGAATATTAAAACGGAAAACAACACCAGGAATAGAGCTCGGGGATGTGTCAAGTCTGCCTCCATCAAATCGTGTGCTGGCTCGCCAGTGACGGCGAACCATGCTGGTCAGGTAAACTGCCAGTAGGGGAGTAGTGCACGATCTACTGGACGACTGCCTGATCCCTTTATATAGGGAGGCGTTCCCGGCTAAAAGATTCCAGAAGGACATGACCGATTTCTTGGGCTGACAGAACCTTACAATCTTCCCGATACGAAACTCATGCCACCAGGACGCGCTGGTCCTGAGGCTGGGTGGGGCGGTATCCGTGGGCCCAGGCCTCGCGGCCTAGGCACCAGCGAAAGACCTTAATCCATTTGCGGGCACTCTGAGCGGTACGGGAGCGCATCTGACGGCTGACCGGCAGCAGACACAGCAGGCCCAGAACCGTGAGCCGCGCCGTGGCGGCCAAGGTAGTGGTAAAGCGGTAGGCTAGGGCGTAACCGAATCCATGCGTGGTGCGGAGGAACTGCCACACGGCTTCGCGGATCATTACGGTGGAAAAGAAGCTTTCGCTTTTCTGGCCCGAACTCTGGCCGCCATGATGAATCACGGCTGCGCCCGATACGTAATAGTTGGTCCATCCCGCGGCTTTTACCCGGTAGTTCAGTTCAACATCCTCGGCGTACATGAAGTACTTCTCATTGAACCGTCCGGCTTCGTCAAATACCTCGCGGCGAAGCATCACGCATGTTCCAGGAAGCATCTCTACGCTTACCGGAACCTCACTCGGCCGGATGACGGGTTTGACTCCTGCGAAGTTAAAAGCTCCGAAGACCTTTCTGGTGAAGGAGGAATCGAACAGCTGGTTCAGAATCGTCGGAAAGGCGCGCATGCAATCGATCTGTACAGAGAGGTCGGGATTCACGAGCTTTGGACCCACGACACCTGCATCCTGACATGTTCGTAACACGGTCAGCACCGCGTTGAGTGCGTCACCGACAACCTCAGCGTCAGGATTCAGGAAGAGAACATAGCGCCCACGGGATCGCTGGAAGGTGAGATTGTTGGCACCGGCGAATCCCAGGTTTCTGTCCGACTGAATGAAGGTGACCGAGGGGAATTCATTTGACACCAATTCCGCGCTGCCATCGTACGAGGCGTTATCGATTACCAGTACTTCCAGATCGCAGCCTGGCGGATTCGACAAAATGCTCTGCAAGCACTTGCGCAGGAACGCGGCAGAATTCCAGTTCACAATGATGATGGAGAGTTCCATGCTCGTGCTGACCGTCAAAAATAGGTCCTAAGCCTTTTCGATGCGTATTGCACCTTGTGGAGCCAGTCGTAGCTACCCCGCAGTTTAGCCTCGAAAAGAGGAATATCGTCGAAGGAGTTCATGGGGAGGCGCCGCAGAAAATAATGATCTTCTTGCATGCGAGCCGTACCAATTCGGGTCGAAACTCCTTGGCGGTATCCAGCCTCGACGAGGGTGGTCCTTAACATCTGAATGAAGGGCTTGTTGTTTTCTGGGAAGGCGAACGGGTAGGCAAAAGAGTCCACCGACTCCCCTAGATTGTCCTGTATCGTCTGCTTCGAGGTCGCGATCTCGCTTATCACGGCGCCCGCGTCCAACGTGGAAAGTTGGGGATGAGTTACTGTGTGCGAACCGAAGCACATTCCGTGTTTTTGCAGTTCCCGAATTTCACTCCAGGTCAGGCAATCTTTTCCCTTGAACTGTGCCCGGACCCCCCCGATGTAGGCAGTGGGGAGAAAAACCGTTGCGCTGAAATCGTATTGGTCCAAAATGGGAAACGCGTTATCGTGAAAATCGCGGTAGCCGTCATCAAAAGTGATAACGACGTGCTTGTCGGCGACTGCCCCCTGTTCCCCCAGTTCACTGACTACGTCAGGAAGTGAAGCTGTCCTATATCCGCTCTCATGCAGGTACCTCATTTGCGAAGCAAATTGTTGCGGAGAGGTCGATGTGCGGTAGTAGGGATGGACCCCTGTTTCCGCATCGTCCGAAATGCTGTGGTACATAAGAATCGGGATGGACGGCTTGTTGCGCGACACACTCCGCCGGAACGGGTTGACGAGATAGAGCGTGGCGAATCTGTCGAAACGAAAGCTCACTGTTACGCGGTCCGTCCCGCCGTCGATAGGGGCACCGCGTCATGCTCGACGTGCTTGCGAGATATCATCGAGGTGAAGTCAAGAATTTGCTCAACCACCCGAGCTTGCTGTTGCTCCTTAAGCTGCGGGAACATCGGCAGGGAAACGATTTCCGCTGCGGCCTTCTCCGCCGCGGGGAAGTCGCCGAGGCTGTATTGCATGGACGTGTAGGCTTTCTGCAGGTGCAGCGGGATCGGATAGTGAATTCCCGTGCCAATGCCAGCCTTCTTGAGATGCTCCATCAGGCCTTCGCGATCGCCGGTCCTGACCACATATAGGTGATAGACCGCGCGCGACCACGAGGGCTCGCAGGGTGGAACCAAAGCGCGGTCGACCGCTTTGAGCAGGCGCTTGTACTCCGCCGCGCGCTCGCGGCGCTGGGCATTCCACTTCGCGAGATACGCTAACTTGACGTGCAAGAGACCGGCCTGGATCGAGTCGAGGCGGCCGTTGTAGCCTTCGACGTCGTGATAGTACTTGGTGGCCTGGCCGTGATCTCGGAGCATCTTCATGGTTTTCGCGATGGTCGCGTCGTTGGTCGTGGCAGCGCCCGCTTCGCCACAGGCTCCCAGATTTTTTCCGGGATAGAAGCTGAATGCCGCGGCTCTTCCCATCGATCCGGCCTTCATCCAGCGATTGTGCTTTCGAGAGAAATATTCGGCGCCGTGCGCCTGGCAGGCATCCTCGATCACGACCAGCCGATAGCGCTCAGCAAGCTCCATGATGGGATCCATGTCGGCCATTTGCCCGTACAGATGGACTGGAACCACGGCCGTGACCGGGCGGCCGCTGCGGCGGCTCATCAGTTTCCCGGCTTCGTCGATCGTGCATTGTTTCTTCAGGTATTCTTTGAGTTTTCCCGGATCCATGTTGTACGTCTGCTCGTCGATGTCGACGAACTCGGGCAACGCGCCGGCTTGCGAAATCGCTTCCGTAGTGGCGATGAAGGTGTGGGGTACTGTGACTACGACATCACCGGGCTTCACTCCGCTGGCCATCAGGGCGAAGCGCAGAGCGTCGGTGCCGCTGCTGATCGCGACCGAATAACTGGTGTCACAGAAAGTCGCAAAGGCCTTTTCAAACTCCTCGACCATCGGGCCGCCGATAAATCCGGCGGTGCGTAAGGCTTTGCGGAAAACTTCGGTCAACTCCTGCTCGAGTTCCACGTGCGGAGTAACCAGATCAAGAAAAGGAATGCTGTTGGCCGCGCTGGTGGGCGTGCTTTGAGAACCACTCACTTTGAAACCTCCGTAATTTTGTCGATATAACGCAGGACTATTGCTGGATTTCCAACCACTATGCTGCTTGGCGGTACGTCTTTGGTGACGACGCTGCCGGCTCCCACAATGGCGTTTTTACCGATACTGATGTTCGAGAGAATCGTGGCTCCAGAGCCA
>JBAWCJ010000318.1:0-2459 GCA_049590215.1 Candidatus Sulfotelmatobacter sp.
AAGCCAATTGGAAAAAGGAAAAGGACCTGATTGCCCGCTCTCGCGAGCTGAAAGAGAAAATCGAGAAGCTCAAGATCGAGGAGCAGGCCGAAGAGCGCAAAGGCAACCTGCAGCGCGTCGCCGAGATCCGTTACGGATTGTTGCGGCAGGCCGAAGAAGAATTAAAACAACTGTCGGCCAAAATCGACAACAAAGCCGCGGGCGCCCCACGCATGCTGAAAGAAGAAGTCGACGAGGAAGACATCGCCCGCATCGTCTCCAAGTGGACCGGTATCCCGGTCTCGAAAATGCTGGAGGGCGAAGTGAAAAAGCTGGTCACCATGGAAGACCGTCTGCGCCACCGGGTCATCGGCCAGGACCAGGCTCTCGAGCGCGTCTCCAACGCCATCCGCCGCTCACGCGCGGGACTGAGCGACCCCAAGCGCCCCATCGGCTCGTTTATTTTTCTCGGGCCAACCGGCGTCGGCAAAACCGAACTCGCCCGCGCTCTCGCTGAATTCCTTTTCGATGACGAGCGCGCCCTGCTGCGTATCGACATGTCCGAATATATGGAGAAGCATTCGGTCGCCCGCTTGATCGGCGCGCCTCCCGGCTACGTTGGCTATGAAGAAGGCGGCCAACTCACCGAACAGGTGCGCCGCCGACCGTACGCAGTAGTTCTATTCGATGAAATCGAGAAGGCGCACCCCGACGTCTTCAACGTCCTGCTGCAGGTGATGGACGACGGCCGCCTGACCGACGGCAAAGGCCGCGTTGTGGACTTCAAAAACACGATTCTGATCATGACCTCGAACATCGGGTCGAGTTATCTGCAAGCCGACCACGTGCAAACGCCGGAAGAATTCGAGAAGGCTAGCGAGCAGGTGATGAACGCGCTGCATGGCCACTTCCGCCCCGAGTTTCTGAACCGCGTCGACGATATCATCGTCTTCGCGCCGCTCGGCAAGGAGCAGTTGGTCAAGATCATCGAGCTGCGCCTCGAAGACGTGCGCCGCCTGCTGGCCGACCGCAAGATTTCGATCGAACTATCCGACGCTGCCAAGGATATGCTCTTCACCCAAGGCTACGACGCGAACTTCGGCGCCCGTCCTCTGAAGCGCGCCATTCAGAAGCTGGTGCAGGATCCGCTGGCTCTCAAGATTTTGGATGGAGAAATCCTGCACGGCGACCACGTGATCATCGATGCCGACAAGAAAACCGGCAAGATGAAGTTCGAAGTCAGCAAACGTGTGGGGGAGAAAGAGCCGGCAAAAGCGAAGAGGTAAAACCGAATTGGATTGTCATCCCGAGCGCAGCGAGGGATGACCGCGTTTCTTGGGCAGCTGCCTACTTTCGCACGAAAGCTTCCACCACTTCAGGCGATGCGACCAGGAGCCACGCGATTACAACCCGCGCCATGATCTGGACACCGTAAAACCAGAACCGCCAAGTCAAATCCCTCGCAGCGGCAGAAACCGCAGGCACCGATCCCGCGATCCCGATTACCATCAAGACAATCGCGCACCACCTCGCCCAATTGCGCAGCTGATAAAGGCCCCAGCCCACCAATCCCCAACCGGCGCCGACGGAAATCGCCGTCTGCGGTCCGGTCAGTTCTCGCCCATACGTCACGCCAGTTCCCAACGTCGTTGAAAGTGTTCCAGGAGCTACCAGGTCGATGATGCCGATCGCAGCAAGATATCCCGCGACAAGAAAAAACAGAGCCGCGATCACGGTGACGCTGGCAGGGCGCTCCATAGGGATGAGAATACGCAGTTTCGCCGAAGAAGTGTCAGTTAGTTCTGTGGCAAACTAACTCAATGCCCAGCCTCACTCTTGGCGACTTCGAACTCAGCATCTTGTCCGACGGCACCTACCCGCTCGACGGTGGCGCGTTTTTCGGCGTCGTTCCCAAAGTCATGTGGTCGCGCAAAGTGACCGCTGACGAAAGAAATTATGTCCAGGCCGGACTCAACTCGCTGCTCATCCGCACCGGCAAGCAAACGATACTGGTAGAAACCGGCATGGGCAACAAGCTGTCGGAGCGGATGATCAAATTCTATGGCCAGCCCGCAAAACTGCTCACAAATCTCAGCGCTGCCGGGGTCGCCCCCGACGATATCGACATCGTCATCAACACTCATCTCCACTTCGACCACTGCGGATGGAACACGGTCCGCGGCAAAGACGCAAAGATCGTCCCCACATTTCCGCGGGCAAAATACTATGCGCCGGAAGGCGAATGGCAATACGCCCGACGTCCCAGCGAGCGCGACGCCATCAGCTACATCTCCGAAAACTACGACCCACTAGTCGAAAGCGGCCAGATGACGCTGCTCAAAGGCGGCGAAGAAATCGTCCCCGGCATCTCAGTGAAAACTTTCCCCGGTCACACCGCCCATATGCAAGCCGTGATCGTCGAAAGCGCAGGCCGCACCGCCTGCTACATTTCCGACCTCATCCCATCTACCGCACACATC
>JBAWCJ010000319.1:0-35242 GCA_049590215.1 Candidatus Sulfotelmatobacter sp.
TGGCAAATGCCTCCAGACTTCGTAAGGTACGAACCGCCGGAGTATAGAGCTATATAGCGGAAGTTGCAATGCCCTATTTTTGAGGCAGCGATATTCTGGACGATCGCCGGATCTGCCATTGCCCGAAATTCAACACCAACGCAGAACAGAAATTAAAGGCAGGCCGACTTGTGAGTCGGCCTGCCTCTGTCGTTACTCCTGGCGCGGTCTCGCTACGGATTGAGATCACCAGCAATGGCCTTGGTCAGGTCTCCGTTCGGGTCGTCGTCTTTGAGGGCCCAAACGTACCCGCCGGCGAAGCCGTTAGATTTGATGAAGTTCACTTTGCACTGCACCGACTCAGCATTGTCGTAGCTGAACGCGGTGGACGTCGTTGAGTTGAACATGCGGGCCGCGCAACGTGCGGAGTCATAGGTGGCAGTGAAGCCGTTGTTTAGCAGGTTTACGATGGTGCCGTAGGTTGCCAGACCGTCCGTCAACAGGAAATCGCATCCCGCCGCTGGACTCGACTGGTTATCACCTGTCGAACAATTCCCGACACCGTTGGCATTGGGAACCGGAGAGGTTCCATTTGGAGTGAGAGCCCCAGTCGGATCCGTAACTCCGGTCGCGTTCTGATACATGCCGCCATTTGCTGAGGTTAGACCTCCGGCCCAACCCGCACCATAGAGGGGGAAACCCATGGTGTACTTTGCCGGCGGCGCACCTTGCGACAGATAGTACTGCACCGTCGCGTCGATATCGTCGGCAGGTTTTCCGTACAGCGGATTGGCGGTTTCGTCGTAAAGCGCCGAGGCGTCATTCGTGGCGTTGGACCAGTCTCCGGCGTAGTTATAGCCGTCGATATTCATATAATCCAACTCCGCAGCGACTGCCGCGATGTTGATGGTGTCATAACCACCGTCGTTGCCCGAGTCCTGAGCCGCGCCCGGGGTTGATGGGCCGGCAGCCAGATCGGCCAGCAACTGATACGTTTTTCCGGTAGTTCCGGTCAACGTAGTCAGTTCATTGCGGAATTCGGTCAACAACGCGGTGAAGTTGGCCGTATCGCTTGCGTTGGGGAACTCCCAGTCGAGGTCGATGCCGTCGAAGAGAGTGCCACTGGAAACACCCGAGGCGATATTGCCCTGGATGAACATGTTGATGCAGGAGCCGACAAAGGCCTGACGTTGAGCCTGCGTGCTGGCTGCGAGATCGAAGAGCTGGTTGTAGGTCGGGGGATTCCATCCTCCGATCGAGATCAATACTTTCAGGTTGGGATTAAGCTGCTTAAGTTGAGCCAGCGCTCCGAAGTTCCCCTGTAGCGGGGCCGTGGCCGGAGTGGCGCCAGTCACCTGCGGAACGACCTTCTGATAATCCGCATAGGAATCGGCGAGCGCGCAATTCACGTTGCTGCCGTTCGCGACCGGTTTGGCAAAGGCATAAATGAGATGGGTGAGTACGCCGGCTACGCCATTCGTCTGCAGTTGCGCAGCATTGTAGTTGGCGTAGTAAGTGCCCCATTCTTCATACCATCCACCTACGAACAGATTGGTAAGCGCGGTTGTCGTGACGCTGACGGCTGAACTGGCGCCAGACGTGCCGGCATAGTCTGTCGCTTCAACCGTAAAGCTGTAGTTCGTTGAAGGCGAAAGTCCGCCGGGTGTATAGGACGTGGTGGTCGTAGTTCCGATCGCAGTCCCGCCTCGCAACACGGTGTAGTTGGTGATGGTGCAGCCACTAGGAGGAGTGACTGCATTCCAACTGAGGTTGGTGCTGGAATCAGTCGTGCCCGAGGCTGCCAATCCCGTTGGAGCGCCTGGCTTGGTGGTGCACGAGCTCGCCAGAGTCGTCACATTCACCGCCGAACTCGCGGCCGATGTGCCGGCGGCATCTGTTGCCTCTACCGTAAAGGTGTAAGTTGTCGAAGGCGTGAGACCAGTAACGGCATCCGAGGTTGTGGTTGGGGTTGCGATTGAAGCTCCGTTTTGCAGGACCTTGTAGCCAACACTGCATCCAGCGGGTGGAGTGACCGCAGTCCAGCTCAGGTTTGTGCTGGATTGTGTTGTGCCCGAAGCAGCCAGTCCCGTTGGAACAGGTGGTGCGGTCGAGCAACTCGAACAAGCCCCCGTGGCTGTCCAGGGTTCGCCGGTTCCGGCTCCGCCGTTATTGGTCGACGGATTCTGATTCTGCGTCCAGAAATTGGCAACGTAGTTTTCTCCGCCCACGCTCGCCGTCATGCCAGCGGTGTAGACGGCAGTGGCGCTCCACGCTGTGGCGCATGAGCCGCCACCGCCTGCCAGTGTCGTAACATTTAGAGCCGAACTTGCGCTCGACGTGCCGTGGCTGTCCGTCGCTTCCACGGTGAAGCTGTAAGTGGTCGAAGCGGAAAGCCCGCTCACGGCGAACGAAGTTCCGCTTGCAGTTCCAATCGAAGTTCCGTTCTGCAATACGGTGTAGCTGCTGATCGTGCAGTTCGCGGGCGGAGTTACCGCCGTCCAACTCAAGCTGGTACCGGAGCTGGTTGTTCCAGAAGCTGCCAATCCAGTCGGAGCGCTCGGCACGGCCGTGCAGGAGTTCGCCAGCGTGGTCACATTCACGGCCGAACTTGCGGCTGAGGTACCGTTAGCATCCGTCGCCTCAACCGTGAAGCTGTAAGCCGTTGATGCCGCGAGTCCGGTGACGGTAAATGAAGTGCCGCTTGCGGTCCCGATCGAAGCTCCATTCTGCAATATGGTGTAACTGCTGATCGTGCAGTTTGTAGGAGGAGTGTCCGCTGTCCAGCTCAGATTTGTACCGGAGCTGGTTGTGCCAGACGCCGCCAGTCCAGTTGGCGCGCTGGGCGTGGTCGTGCAACTGCCGCCACTTCCGCCAGTCCCACTCAGAGCGGATGTCTGCGGACTATTGGTAGCGTTGTCGGTCACCGTCAGGGTGCCGCTGGCCGCTCCTGAAGAGGTTGGGTAGAAATACACGTAGATCGGACACGAGCCGTTGGCGGCCACCGACGATCCACAATTGCTGGACACGACGAAGGGGCCGCTGACGGTGACATTACTGATGCTCACGGCAGAGCTGCCACTGTTGGAGAGTGTGAAGGTTTGCCACGCGGTACCGGTGTCGACCGCGGTGCTCCCGAAATTGTAGCTCGATGGACTCAGAGTGACTGTCGCTTGCGCCCACAGCGAAATCGACACAAAAACGCAGAGGAGGGAAGGGAAAAGTAAAGCACGCTTCATTGTGGCTCCTTTATTCGGGGACGCTGCCAGCGCGGTCCGCCGAGGTTGGATGATTAAAGGAAACAAGCCCAAGCGGTCGTCGCATCGAGATCTCTGTCGCGAGCGTTGGTTATGTGCAGCACTTGTGGAAGACTCACGGAGCAGTGGTTTATCGATCGCGATATTTTGCAGATCTGAAAAGAGCAAGTTCCAGCAAATCCATACGCCCAACTGCTCTATAGCATTTGCGGAAGTAGCGTACTCCCCGCGGTCAGCTGAGTCAGAAAACTTTTCGCTTGTTGCGCGATCCGAACTACAAATTATTCCGTGATCCGCTAACCGCTAGAAAGCGTGGGGCCTTCAAGCTGGGACCAAGTCGATTTCAGAAAATACGAAAACGGCGATTATTGCGCGATCTTGTTACGGAAAACGAACTTGATGCGGACAACCTGGACGCTACGCGGAGGTGATGGTCGACGCGAACCACTTTTTTACGGTTGATTTTCTCGTATGCGATTACCGCAGTCCGGCCGCAATCGCCTTCGTCAGCGATCCGTTGGCATCGTCGTCGTTCAGCGCCCACACGTAGGCGCCGCCAAGCTTCTTCTTCTTGATGTAAGCCGTTTTCGCCGCTACTGCCGCGGGATTATCGTAACTATAGAAGGTTCCGGTGGCCGCATTGTAGAGCGTCGCCCCCACTCTCACCGAATCGTGCCAGGCCGTAAAACCGTATTTATTTGTAAGGTGCTCAATCGTCGAGTAGGTAACAAATCCCGCGGTCAACACAGTATCGCAGCCGGGCGAAGCCGTGGCTTTATTCGTGTTCCGGCAGAGCCCCGATCCGTCGGCCAACGGAACTGGAGCTGGAGCAGTTGCATTCTGGTATAGGCCATGATTCACGTTTGGGACGCCCGTCCAGCCGACGGCGTACAGTGGCAAACCCATCGTGTACTTGGCGGCCGGCACGCCGGCGCGGCGATACGCTCTTACCGTCGCATCGATGTAGCGATCCTCGGCATAAACAGGGTCCGCCGCCGTGTCATAGAGTGAGGACGACTCGTTGGTTTGCTTGTCCTGCGGTGCCGCGTAGTCGTAACCGTCGATGGTGAGGAAATCTACTTGCGCGGAAGCGGCCTTGAGGTCGATGTTTATATATTTCTTCGGGTTTGCCGGCGAATCGAACGTCAAAACATATTTCTTGCCTGTCGTCTTCGATAAAGCATTGAGCTGCGCGCGGAACTCTTTCAGTAGAGCGGTGAAATTCTGCTTGTCCGCGGGGCCAGGGAACTCCCAATCGATATTGAATCCGTCAAACAAGCCGGGAGCCGTGACGCCCGCTGCGATGTTGCCCTTCACAAACATATCAATGCACGAAGAGGCCAGCGCGGCACGGCCCTGAGCGGTAGATGCTGCGGTCACGAAGCCCGCAACATTGCCCGCCTGTCCTCCTAGAGAGATCAATACTTTCAGAGCGGGATGAAGTTCCTTGAGCTGCTGGATCGCGCCAAAATTTCCATAGAGCGGCGCGGAGTAGGGCTCGCCGTTGACACTCGGAAGCTTCGAATTCTGGTAAGCGGCCACAGGATCAGCAATCGCGCACGCCGCCGGGGAAGTCGGGGTCACATTGCCGAAAGCGTAGATTAAGTGTGTCAGTACGTCAGCCACGCCATTCTTTTGCAAATCAGCAATATTGTAACCGGCATACTGGATGCCCCACTCCTCGAAGTAGCCGCCGAAAATCTTGCCATCGCTCCGCGCCTGCGCAAATGATTGAGCGACACATGCGACGAGAACCAACAAACCCGTCAAGAACATTCGGAGCACGTGCGGTATGGATAATCGCGGCATAGCAAAGGTCTCCAGGATTCGCAAAGGATTGATCGGCAGAGTAAGTTAGTTGTCAGCTCAAAACCTGATCAAGCAGTTGGCCGACAGCCCGTTTTGCCTCGAGTATGGAATAACGATGATCCATAGCTCCGGCTAGATCGGTGTTAGCAAATGCAATGCGCCCAAATGGGGCGCTGCGCAGAATCTCGCGAGCGGCAGGTTGGCCGCCACTTCCAAAGAAGAACCCCGGTTGCGGACTGAGATAGGCGTGTCCCCAGCGATTCAAGATGATTCCTGCGATGTCCCGCTTTGCGTCGAAGCCCCCTCGCGCGAACATCTCGCTGAATTGCTTGCGGACTTGTCGTTCATAATCTCTGAAAGACGTTCCCAGTAATTCGGCGCGGCCTCGGTTCCCCTGTTCTTCGGTGGGAGATCCCGGGTATGAGTACAAAACTTTCAAGCTGAGTACGATCGGAGAGTCCGGGCCGATCGTCGGATTTTCAACACCAGTGAGCGCCTGCTTGCAAACCTCCATGTAGTTGCCTAACCCTCCAAACCAGCGGCAACCGCTCATTCCCATCTTGTACAAGAACCGCCAATTTCTAACCGCAACGTTCACCATCATACAGGGCGAGCGGTAAAACTGAGCGTATGCTTGGCGCTGGGTCTGCGGAAGATCCTTCACAATGTGTTTCGTGGTCCAGCATCCGCCCGCCATCACAACCGAGCGCGCCTTGATTCGGTACAACTTGCCTTTCTTTGAATACACGATCGAAACCGCGCCGGCTTTACCGGCCTCTCCATCATGCTCGACATGGACCACAGTAGACGACAGGCGAACTCTCACCGCCGTTCCCGGGGTATCCAGAGCAGCAAAGTTCACGCGGTTCCGGCAAACTCCCTCCACGCTATGTGGACCGTAGATCGCGGCGGGGATCAGAGTTTTCAGCATCAGCCTCGCAATTGTCGCGTTACCGCCGGGAAACATCTGATCAGAGCCACCATTTTCTTCCGGCAAAGGATGAAGCATTTCAAACGCATATTCTGAGTAGGCCGATAAAGCATCGGGTCCCAAGCCCGCGCCACCGCCCTCCACTGGCGAGAGGAAGGTGCGAATCGTTTCGCGGCTAAGACCGAAACGGTCCATGTAGTGCTGTTCCAGCGTAATGGAATCGAGATACCGGGATATCGCATCCCCTTCTACTTTCGGATGTTCGAACTTCGCGCCTCCCACCTCTTCGCCTTTCAGCCAGCGCAGCCACTCAAATCGGGTTGCGTCCGAAACCGGGGCGCCGTCAAGTTTCTTTCCAAGGGGATCCGTCAGCCACATTCCCGGCTTCTGATTGAACTTTCCGCCAAACCAAAACCCGTATTGTCCGTGCTGCAAACCCACCGCTTGATAAGGAGTAGTGCATAGGGGGAACTCTGGTTCTGGCCCGGTCCAGCTTTGATATGTCAACCGCGGCGTCCGTAACCCGATAGACTCGTAGAATCTCGCCAGGAAGCTGTGCGGATATTGAATCTGATAGATGGCTGAGCCTTGGTGCGCGATGAGTCGTTTGCCGTCCACCAAAAACTCATTTTGCTTCGCCTCACCGCCGAAGATGGGATGGTTTTCAATGATCAGGCATTTCATTCCCGGCCCAGCGTTGCGCAAGAAAAACAGTGCAGCCGCCAGGCCGCTAATTCC
Source organism: Candidatus Sulfotelmatobacter sp. (assembly GCA_049590215.1). Lineage (GTDB taxonomy): Bacteria > Acidobacteriota > Terriglobia > Terriglobales > Acidobacteriaceae > Sulfotelmatobacter. The sequence goes on from JBAWCJ010000319.1 coordinate 6,712, forward strand.
ACCACCAATGATCACGCAGTCGAAGATCTCCCCGGTATCGATGACGTCTTTCGGCAGTGGATCGTACACACGGTCACGAATCGCGTGACCCGCTTCGAGAACAGCCAGAGTGTTGCCGTTCGCGTTGCTGTAGTCGCCGACTCCACCGTACCCAGTGAAGTCATCATTCTGCGCCAGTAGCTCCGCCGGAGTGATGCTTCCAAGCAACGCGGATCCAGAAGCCAACAAAGCGGAACCGAGAAAGTCGCGCCGCGTTATGCTCGTCTGCATGCCCAGAGATGTATCTTGGGCAACAGACGATTTCTGATGAGGAGTGCGTGAAATGTTACGTTGACCTCGATTTTTGCTCCTCAGTGTACACCGGGCGCAAGGAGTGCCGCCCGGCATAACAACGCGAGAGTGTGTGCGAATTGCCTCTGGGCCGGCAGTCACAGCGGTTTTCACAGCCCGCACTGACCGCAAACTCAAGGGATATATTTCAGTTTGCCATGCCTCGCGCACCGCTAGGGGAGTTTTCCGGCCAGCTACAAGATTTACTGTATGGGAGGGAAGTCGCTGTTTTATTAGGTTCTAGTAACAAACGCCCCATCGAGCAGGTGCGGGTTCCTAAAGGGGGGACACCGGCACCTGCTTTTTTCTCTCACCGGTTGCTACCTCGGGCTGTGTACAGCACGCGGAATCTCGAAATACAGATTGAAAGGGATTCGACCGCTTCTAGTTAGCGGCTAGAGTTCCGTTAGCACAGTTAGTCTGGAAGGAGGGGACGATGCTTTACTGGACGCTCATGTTTCTGGTGTTGGCACTGGTGGCCGGAGTATTGGGTTTTACCGGCATCGCGATTGCGGCTGCGGGTGTCGCCAAGCTGCTATTTTTCGTTTTCTTGGTGTTCTTTGTGATTTCGCTCGCCAGCCATCTCTCGAGCCGAGGCAGCGGAATCTAAACCTGCCCGCACCCCGGAGCACAAGGAGAGCGGAGCAATCTTCGCAGGTCGTAGTGGAACGATAGCTTGATGTCGGCTAAGAGCCTGCCGTCACCAACGGAGGAAAGCAGTGGAGCCAAGGCCGACGCAAATCATGAAGGAGATAAAAACCATGAAACTCACCACAGCAGTCAGGATATTCCTTTTGACTTCGCTTCTCGGAGGCAGCGCGCTGATCTACGCACAAGACCAGCAAACTGATTCCAAGCCCCCGAAAGAGGAACCTCGCCCCGAAGCAACCCAACCCGCGCATGAAGAAGCTGCGCCTCCGAGGCAAGACGAGGTCAAACCTCCAAAACAAGACGACCTGAAACCTCCAAAAGACGAGGACAAGCCGGCAAAAGAAGAAGCCAAACCGTCCAAGCAAGCGCAGGCGCAGGGAGCCGATAGCCATCATGGCCGCATTCCCGATGACAAGTTCCGCGCCCATTTCGGCCGTCAGCACACGCTTGTTATCAACAAGACGACTATTGTCAATGGCCAGCCGCGCTTCCAGTACTCCGGCTACTGGTTCACCATCGTCGATCCCTGGCCGGTTGGTTGGGCCTACACAGATCAGTGCTATATCGACTACATAGACGGCGAATATTTCTTGTTTGATCTGCTTCACCCAGGCGTTCGCGTTGCAATCACCGTTGTGATGTGACCACCGCTGCGCGTTGACCTAAGCGAGAAGACCCTCCTTTCTGCGATGCAAGGACCTCCAGATCGGAGGGCATCTTTTCGCTTGTCGGATCGCCTGCCGGATTGATACCAGGATCGATTTGCAATCAGCGCCGCAAGAATCTGTCCCAACCCTGCGATCCCGTGCAGCAACTAAGTTATGCATGCAACAAATTTCGAAGGCGCTGGATGGCCCGCGCCTTCTCAGGAGGAATCTTTTATGGCAGACGATATGGAGAAGAAGAATCAGCAGAGTGGTCAACCCGGGCAAGGCCAGCAAAGCGGTCAGCACGGTCAACAGGGCAGCCAGTCTGGCCAGGGTCAACAGAGCGGCCAGTCCGGCCAGTACCAACCGAAAAAGGGTGGGCAGACCCAGGACGAGAACGAAGAAGACCAGAACCGCGACCGGCAGCGCCGCGCTTCGTAGTTCATTCTTCTCGATGCATTGATCACTGATGCTTTTGAAGTCCCGGCCCCGTGCGGGTCGGGACTTCATCTCAATCAGGCGTGAGGATCGTCGGCTCGAGGCGACACCATAAACGCCAACTCTTTTGACGGAGCCCAAATGCCAGCACGGAAACGTAAGACGACTCGAGAACCTCTTCTGAATACCGTCGCCCGGAAACTTGGCCACGCAGCCGGCACACTCACCAAGGCGACCCAGGAGCTGACCGAAAACCTTGCGGCGTTCCCTGAAACCGTAAGTAAGACAGTGCGGGAGGCTGCAAATGCCGCCGCGTCTGCGGAGCGACCCCGGCTTCGCGCCGCTCGGACACGTCCGACGAAGGGTGGGGCCGGGTTAAACAAGAAGCGAAAGTCAGCCGGACAAAAGCTGTCCCTACCCAGGCCAACAGTGCGAAGGGAGCACCGTTCTTGATGTCAGGCATCATAAGGCGCACCGGTTTCCGCTGGGATCCTACACCTGCCCGCCCTAACCAGTAGGGAAACGTTCCCGGGAGAACCGGGGCAACACAGTATTGGCGGCTTGCAATCGCCATCGTACAGTCCGGAGAGTGCAGAAAGTTGAGTTCTCCACAATGGCATACAAGATTGCACGACATCACATCGATACTCAGCGTTCACCCTCCGCAGAAGATCTCAGACGCGCGTTCGAGACCGCCGTTTGCGAGATTCATCAGTCTGATCTCGCGGCCGAGACTAGGCTTCGGTATCGAACTCCCATCGTTCAACGTGCGAGATTGTTTAGAATCTCTCAACCTGACGCGGAGAAGCGAGCATTGACTGTCGCGGCCCGAGCTCTGGCCCAGCTATGGAAGGTTTGAGCGAGGTTCATGCAAAGGAACGAATGTACTCCAGTGCGGCCGCGCCGGCTTGCTCCTGCGCTCAAAAACTCCGCAACTCAGAGTACCGGGCTTCGGCCCTGGATCAGGCGGATTAGAACCGCAATCACTGCCAAAACCAACAGGATGTGAATGAATCCACCGAGCGTGTACGAGGTGACCATACCCAACAACCAGAGAATCAAGAGCAACACAGCGATCGTCCAGAGCATAGTCGTTTCCTTTCCGGAAGCGGTTTGTGTGTCTAATCCACTGCATTGGACTCTACGCCGTCCGCTGCCTTGCCTGTATCCGGTGAAGACCCGAGCAAACACTCAATCTAGCTTTACTTCCGCGGGATTTCGTGATGAGCCAGTGACTTCAATAGATGTGAACGATGCCATTCCGCACTGCATAGAGAGTGAGAGCCGCGACCGAATGCAGATTGAGCTTGCGCATCAGGTTGGTCCGGTGAGTTTCCGCTGTCTTCACGCTGAGACTCAGAGCCGTGGCAATTTCTTTGGTGGTTTTTCCTTCGGCGACGAGCTGAATCACTTCGCGTTCCCGCGGCGTCAAAACACATTGTCGGGAAGCCTCGCCCTTCTCGTGAGGGCGGAAGTAACCCTCGAGCATCATCTGCGCTACGCTTGAAGTGAAGAATGTTCGCCGGCGCTGAAGAGCCTCGACGGCGGCCAGCAGGTCGCGCCCTGCGTCTGACTTCAGCAGGAAGCCGCTCGCTCCGAGGTCGAGTACTTCCCGAACCATCTGTTCCGAGTCGTGTACGGTCAGGATCAGAATGCGAGCATCAGGGTTCGCTGCCAGGATTTGCCGGGATGCATCCAGGCCGTTCAGGTTTGGCATTCCGATATCGAGAAGGAGAACGTCCGGGTTCAACCTCCCGGCCAACTCAACCGCTTCGCGACCATCACTGGCCTCAGCACAGACCTCCCAACCCGGATGGCTTTCGAGCAGGGAGCGAATACCTTTCCTCGCTACCTCGTGATCGTCCGCGATAAGGATTCGAAGCACGCTCAAGCTTCACCTCCCGGTACAAACGGTGATCTCCGTGGCGAGTCCCCACTGAGAGCGGCCACGGGTAGTATGAGAATAGTTGCACTCACGGCCGGTCCGGTTTGTAGGGAAATAGTTTGAAAGGAACAGCACAAGCTGGCGCCGCGAGCTCCGCAAGTGCGCTCAATATTCGGGCGACGTTACTCAGGAAGCAAGGAGATTGCCAAATTCGTAATCCCTTGAGTTCCAGTATCTTAGGTCAACAACCTGAAGAGAAGCGTGGTGTAAGTTATTCCCAACAGAGATCGGAACTATCCGCTCAGGCGACAGTCGTCTCTGGCGTGCCGCGGAGTTGCGGCATCTGGATCTGGATGATGTTGTTCTTGATGGCGTACACCACCAGATCGCGGATGGAGTGCAAACTGAGCTTCCGCATAATGTTGCTGCGATGGGTTTCCACCGTCTTGGTGCTCAAGTTCAGCAGTACGGCCACTTCCTTGGAACTCTTTCCCTCAGCGAGAAGCTGGGTGACTTCACGTTCACGCGCGGTTAATGTCGGCAGATCCGGCGGCGCATTCCGCGATACGGCATGCCCCTTCTCCAGGAAGCCCGCCAAGACCAGGTCGTTTACCCGCGGAGTAAAAAACATTCGTTTGCTCTGCAAAGCTTCTACCGCCGCCACCAGATCGCGAGCTGCATCCGATTTAAGCACGAACCCGCGTGCTCCCGCATCCAGGGCCTCACGAATCACCTGATCCGAATCGGTGATGGTCAGTACTATCACTTTGAAATGAGGGTCGTGCTGCAATAACTGGCGGGTTGTGTCTAGGCCATTGAGGTATGGCATGCCTATGTCCACGATTACGACATCCGGTTTTAACTGCTTGGCCATCTCGACCGCCTCGCGCCCGTCGGATGCCTCTCCGCAAACTTCCCAACCTTCGTGCTTCTGGAGCAGGGAACATAAGCCTCGGCGAACAATTTCGTGATCGTCGGCCAACAAGATACGAACTTTCATGGCATCCTCCAGGTTTAACCTCAGAGATAGCGCAGAATTCAGCACGAAGCGTGCGGGATTTGCGCCAGTGCTGTAAACACCCGATGCTGACTCACTGCCTCTACCGCTTCCAGTAGATCGCGCGCGGCATTCGACTTGACCACATATCCTCTTGCTCCCGCGTCCAGAGCCTCTCGCATCATCTGCGGAGAATCATGTTGCGTAACGAACAAAACCTCGAGACCTGCGCCCATTTGCCTCTTTTGCATTAGCCGGCAGGCCTCCAGGCCGTTCATTCGAGGCATGGTGACATCGAGCACCACAATATCGGGCTGCAAAATCTCGACCTTGTCCAGAGCCTCGATTCCGTCCGAAGCTTCACCCACAACCTCCCAACCGGAGCGTCCTTCCAGCAGAGTCCGCAAGCCCTGTCTCACGATGGGATGATCGTCCACCAGCAGGATTCGGACTGCCATAAAGGATTCAGGCTTTCTGGAGGCAGCCTCGTAAAAGTCAATCGCTTCACGGCTGGCTCTATGGTCAACTCTGCCACGTTCTTGCGTACAAATCCACTCGAACCGGGTGGAAAGCAATTCCCAGCTGAAGCAACTTCAAAACTAGCATGGTACTACTGTGCTTCGAATACAGTGAATCCTGTATTCTCAGTCGGCATTCGAGATTCCTAGTTGCCCGTCGAGCCCAGTGATGGGAAATAGGTTCCAGCATGCAGCAGCACTTCGACCGCCTCAACAATTGAGCCCACATCCGATTTCGCACAGGCCCCACGGATGCCTGCCTTGCGAGCCTCCTCAGCCAGTTGCTTGGATAGATGAATCGTGACCATCAGGATCGGAATTTCGGGAAACAGTCTCGTGACTTGCCGTGCTACATCAAGCCCGTTTAGATCTGGCATCTGGAAATCCAGCAGGATCATGTCGGGCTGATTCTTTTCCACCCGTTGCAGCGCTTCTTTTCCGGTCCGAGCCTCGTAACAAACCTGCCAGGCGCTTTGCTGCTCGAGTAGCGCTCGAAGGTAGTGTCGAACCGCCGGGTTATCGTCTACCACAAGTATTCGAACCAAGCGGCGCTCCCTTCATTTCGTACTCAAACTTAAGCGTGGCTGAGATATTGGATGAGCAAGACGCCGCCTCTCCAGACCCGGTCTGCCATTTAGTGCCCCTTGCTGTGGCCTTCCGCTTCATGCCTTTTCATCACGGTTCTGGCAGCGACTTCCTTTGCCCGGTTGCCGTACCGCCCAGACCGCTGCGCGCTTTCCTTGATATGTTCGTACTCCCTCTGCTCCTTCGCGCTCGCACCGCGAAGATGTTTTTTCCCTGGCATCGGTTCCTCCATCCCAACTCGATTTCTGTTTTCACGATAGGAGTTCAGCCGCGTGCCCGCAATACCGTGAACTCAGTAGGCCGCGAGGAGCCATCTGCGCAGCTTGCACTCGAAACGGCATGGTTGGATGCAGGGCGCCGAAACACTCTCCGCTTCGGAAACAGTAGGTCGCGCATCTTCATCTTCGCCTTGTGCAGTTGCGATTTTGAATTGCCGATTGAGCAGTCCAGCATTTCGGCAATCTCATTATGTTGGTAGCCTTCAACCTCGTGCAGAACGAAAATCTTCCGGCAGCCGTCGGGGAGTTCCTGGATGGCGCGGCGCAATGCAATGCGATCGATCGCGCCGGAGAGCCGGGGATCTGCTTTTCCGACGTCACGCCGCAGAGTTGGTGACTCTGGCGACATCGGCTCATCAAGAGACAGTATCGGCGGGGCCTTACGGCGTCTGATCTTCATCAGAACCGTATTCACAGCAACCCGATAAAGCCAGGTGGAAAAGGCGGAGTCGCCTCGGAACGAGCTCACGCTGCGAAACACTTGCAGGAAAGCCTCCTGCGTCAGGTCCTCCGCCTCAGCCAGATCCTTTGTCATCAAAAGACAAACCGAATACACCCGTTTCTTGTGAAGCTGAAAGAGCCTGGCAAAGGCATGCTCGTCGCCGCCCTGTGCGCGCTGAACCAGGCTGTGTTCGGATTCTCGGCGGGCTTCCTGCTGGCCCGGAACCAGATTTGCTTCTGTCGCGGAAATCACGCAAGTCGCCACTGTAGTCTCCTCCGATCAAACTAAAGTGCTGGTTGAATTGCTCTCGATGATTCCGGGAGCTTTCAACTTCCACTGAGAGAGTACCGACACCGCGCTTCGCGGCCCATCAGGATGCTCCTGTAATTGATTGCCATACTTGCTGTACGCTTCGGCCCCGATGTCGTAGTTGTTTTATTGCGCGGCAGTCAGGCCGAAACATTTTGTTCGTCCATTAATCCTCTCCGGAAACGAATCACAACCACGAAGTCGTCAGAAAATGAAGAATGGTGAGAGCTAGGTGCTCCCACCATTCGCTGACGCGAAAGCTCCGCAAAAGCAGTCGGAAATTCCGGCCACTTCACAGCCGCCCGGCCACTAGCAATACGAGTAAGACGATGACCACCAGGCCCAGCCCTCCGCTGGGGTAATAGCCCCACGATCTGCTGTACGGCCAGGTCGGTAGCGCACCGAGCAACAGTAGCACCAGCACGATCAGTAGAATTGTCGACATGAAAACCTCCGCTTTGTTTGGTTATCTTCCGTTGTTGAGCACCTGCTGTGAAACGCCGAGACCCGGCCTGCAGAACAAACCGGGCCTCGGAACGAAGCCGTAGGGATTTTTCGCTTCACCGGCTAGCGGCGGTGATCGGAGTCCCCGGCGCTGGTTTCAGTTCGCCGTGTTCCCTGGCTTGGCCAGAATATCGGCGGATGGCAGAGAGAAACGTTTGGCTTGCCTCCCGAGGCCGAATTTTTCCATTCAGGATGTCGGCAAAGGGCACGAATCTCCCGTAGAGAAGTCGAGTTTCATCTTTGTCCTGCGTGACGACGGACCCGTTCAGGTCAACTCCCGCAAAAATGCCACGGGCTCGCGAGTAGGTCAGCACTTCAGCTCTCATTTTCCAGTCGGTGTCGGCGGCGGCATCGCGTCCGACAGGGCCCGCAGCCGCGGACGCATCCGCGCCCAGCTTGAAATGGCTGGATATCAAATGTTGCATTCCATCGTCATTGGTCACGATCATTACCAAATCGACGGCTTGACCGCCCAGCTGCAATCCCCAGCTTCCACCTGTGATGGTGATCGGTGCTGGAGCGCTCCAGACGCCGCTTTCAGTCCGGCACGTAGCGACACCTTTGCCGTGACTGCCTCCGAAACCGACGGCGATCTTCACCATGGAGGGAATAACCGCCACGCATTTCGCATCGCTCATCACCTTGTCCGGAATGGCTTTGTCAGGGGTCGCCATGATTTCGTTTAGAACCTGAGCGGATGCATCGAGACGTTTGTCGATGTCCGACTGATCTTTATTGTCATCCGCTGAAAACGCCATGCCGGAGCAGAGTAAGAGTAGAAGGCCGGCACCGAGCGTCAGGAAACATCTTGGCAATGCGGAACTAATTCTTGTCATAAGAGGGACCTCTTCCTTGCTCGAAACGAGCAACAGTTCGAATGTCGTGCGGACTCAACCCTAACCTTTCAATTGGGCTTGTTCCATCCGGTCTTCGCTGTACAGCGAACCAGAATGTGCGGGAGAACCGGGGAAATCTTTCAGCAGACTACAGACTTGTGAGGCCAGTCAGGCCGCGAGTACAGCTTCTTGAGGGATGGACGAAATCGAAGGCGGGTCGTACCAAACGCACATACATCGGCTCAGGACGCCATGACAGCACTCGGCTCCCGCAACACCAAACGAAGGGGAATGGTGAGCTCGACGAGGGTTCCGGGGTGGGCATTCGTCAACCGCAGCTCTCCGCCAAATTCCCTGGCGCGCTGTTTCATGCCTCCAATGCCAACTCCAACGCTGTCCGGTTGCAGTTCGGTAATTCTCTTTTCGACTCCCTTGCCATCGTCTCTTACTGCAACCACGATGTTCTCTTCTTTTTGAGCCAGGGTAATCCACACCTTGCTTGCTTCGGAATGCCTGAAGACATTGGTTAGCGCTTCCTGGACGATTCTGAAAACAGCGGTCTCTACGTCCACAGAAAGCCGCGGAAAATCGCGGGGCTCGACCTCGAGAGATATCTCAATGCCGCTGCGCTTTGTGAGCCCTTCCACGTACCAGGAAAGCGCCGAGAGCAAACCAACCTCATCGAGCAGGGGAGGATGCAGGAGGTGAGACATGGTGCGCACTTGCTGAATGGCACGATCCACAATACTGCTGGCTTGAGTCCACTCTTCTTCTACCGGTCGGTCGGACTTCTTCAGCATCATTTTGTCGAGCACCATCTTGGCCACGGCGAGTTCCTGTCCTAACCCGTCGTGCAAATCGCGCGCCAGCCGGCGGCGTTCCTGGTCCTGCATAGTCATGAGCCGAATCGACAGACGTCGCAATTCGTCCGTCCTCCGATCGACCATTTTCTCCAGCTCCAGTGCGTTGTCGCGAATAGACTTTTCCAGCAGTTTGCTGTCCTGAATATCGGAACAGGTTCCATACCATTTCACGATTTTTCCATCATCCTCGCGAATCGGAAGTGCTCGCGCCCTGAACCACCGATAGGACCCGTCTCTGGACCGAAGGCGATACTCCGCTTCGTAATTTGCCCCGGATTCAACACAACGCATCCAGTCGGCCATGGCCTTGTCCTTATCCTCGGGGTGCACATAATCCAGCCATCCGAAACCATTCGCCGAAGCTGGGGTAGCGCCGGTAAAGTCATAAAACCGGTCGCTGATGTAATCCCTGGAGCCGTCAGCCTTGCGGCTGAAGATTATGTCTGGCGCAGTGTGAATAATAGCGTCGAGTTCCTGATTCCTTCCTACCAGCTCCGTGTTGAGATACAGCAGCATTTCCGCCTTTCGAGCCAGCTCTTCCGTGCGTTCCATTACGCGCTGCTCCAGTTCGCGATTCAGGGTTTCGAGCTGCCGCGTTTTGCGGTGCAACTCAGCAAATACCCTGACCTTCGCGCGCAGCAGTTCCGCCACCACCGGAACCGAGATGTAATCGACGGCACCGTGTTCGTATCCCTTGAGCTGGTCCAGGTCAGTCAGATGCACCGCCGAAACGAAAATAATCGCCGTCCTCTGAAAACGAGGATGCTGGCGAATCATGGCAGCCAGCTGAAACCCATCGAGCTCCGGCATACTCACATCCATTAGCACCACAGCAATGTCGTTCTTCAGCAGAGCTTCCAGAGCTTCCTTCGCGGAAGCGGCCTTTATCAGGTTCTCGCCGAGTCCACCGAGCATGACTTCATAGCTCAGCAACTTGGCCGGCTGATCATCTACCATGAGAATGTTGACTTTGTCGTTCGTGGGCATGACTTACAACCCTCCGCTCTTATTTCTCGACTGTCCAACGCATGCCGCAGGCAATTGCTACCGGTGAAGCCAGACGCGCAGCGACGAGAGCAATTGTTCGGTATTGACCGGCTTCGCCAGGTACTCCGAGGCTCCCGCTTCGAGACATTTCTCGCGATCCCCCTTCATCGCTTTCGCCGTGAGGGCAATGATCGGCAAGCGCCGGAACGAAGAATTTTGCCGGATCACCTGCATGGTCTCATAACCATCCATCTCGGGCATCATGATGTCCATCAATACAATCGCAATATCGGGAGTTGATTCAAGCTTCGCGATCGCTTCCCGGCCGGTTCCGGCTGTGATCACGGCCATGCCTCGACGTTCGATCACGCTGCTAAGGGCGAAGATGTTGCGCACATCATCATCGACCACCAGCACTTTTTTCCCGACCAAAGCGTCGTCAGAGTGGTGCAAGCGATCGAGCAGTCGCTGCTTTTCCACGGGGAGATCGGCGACCACGCGATGCAAGAACAATGCAGTTTCGTCGAGCAGGCGTTCCGGCGACTCCACGCCCTTTACCACAACGCTGCGCGCCAGCGAATGCAGCCGCGCATCTTCCTCGGGCGAGAGTTCCTTTCCGGTAAAGACTACAACCGGCAAGTCGCTCAGCGATGGAGTGTCACGGAAGCGCTCCAACACGTCGAAACCTGATATGTCGGGCAGACGAAGGTCGAGCACTACGCAGTCAAAGGGCTGCTCCCCGACAATCTCCACGGCCTCGGCGCCGGTGGCCACGACGGTGACGTCAATGTCCTCATAACCCAGCAATTCCTTGATGCTCAATTGCTCGGCGGGATTGTCTTCCACCACCAGCAATCGCTTGCGACGGGGAGCGGAATATTCCTTGATGCGGGCCAATGCCTCCTCCAGCCCTTGCGGAGTGGTCGGCTTGGTAACAAATGCAAACGCGCCCCGCGCCAGGCCGTGGTGCCGATCCTCGTCCAGCGTCAACATCTGAACCGGTATGTGACGGGTTGCCGGATCCTGCTTCAAGTGGTTCAGCACCGTCCAGCCCAGCATGTCGGGCAGAAAAACGTCTAGGGAGACCGCAGTGGGATGATACTCCTTGGCCAACGCCAGGGCTTCCGCGCCTCGTGACGCTACGAGAACTTTAAAGCCCTTGTCCCGGGAGAGATCACACAACACGCGCGCATAGTGCGGGTCATCCTCGACAATCAGCAAAACCGCATCATCGGATCGCAGATTGTTCCGATCATCTGCAATCTTCTCGACTGGATGCTCCGCGACCCCCGCTACCGTCAATTGCATCGGCGAAACGGACGATCGGAATTTTCCCTCGACCGGGCCAGCTACCGCGGTGGAAGGCCCCACATAGGTTTGCGGAAGGTAGAGAGTGAAGGAGCTGCCCTTATCCGGGGCGCTGCGCAACTGGATTTCCCCTCCGAGCAGACTAGCCAATTCACGGCTGATCGCCAGCCCCAGGCCCGTTCCTCCGTACTTTCGGCTGGTGCCGGCGTCTGCTTGCTGGAATGCTTCGAAGATGATCCGCTGTTTTTCGAATGGAATGCCGATGCCCGTGTCAGAAACTTCAAAGGCCACAACCGACGCTGCGTTGGCCAGGATCGGATGACCTTCGGTCCAACCGCTTCTGGCTTGCGACACAGACAGGCGGACACCTCCAACTTCCGTGAATTTAAAAGCGTTGGACAACAGATTCTTCAACACCTGCTGCAACCGCTTCGAGTCGGTGACCACACTCCGGGAAAGGTGAGGGTCGGTCTGCACCTCGAAACTGAGATGCCGGTTCTCCGCCTCGTGCCGGAATGGGCGTTCCACCGCATCCAGCATGCTGGCGAAGAAAACTTCCTCCGCTTCCACGGAAACAGTTCCGGATTCGATTTTCGACAAATCAAGAATGTCCGTGATCAGGTTCAGCAAGTCTGTGCCCGCGCCATGAATCGTGCGGGAGAATTCAACCTGCTTCGGTGTCAGGTTGCCATCCGGGTTATCGCTGAGCTGCTGGCCAAGCACCAGGATGCTGTTGAGTGGTGTCCGCAACTCATGGGACATGTTGGCCAGGAATTCAGACTTATATTTCGAAGTCAGAGCCAATTCTTTGGCCTTTTCTTCCAGTGCTCGCCGGGCTTGCTCGATTTCCTGATTTTTTCGCTCGACCTCCACGTTCTGCTCGGCAAGTTGCTGCGCTTTTTGTGCCAGCTGCTCATTGGTCTGCTGCAATTCTTTTTGCTGCACCTGGAGTTCCGTGGCCAGTTGCTGCGACTGCTTCAACAGACCTTCCGTCTGCATGGTGGCCTCGATGCTGTTAAGCACGATGCCGATGCTGGCTGTCAACTGCTCCAGAAAAGCCAGCTGAGAGGTAGTGAAACTGCTCAGCGAAGCCAGTTCAATCACGGCCTTCACCCGGTCTTCAAAAAGCACCGGGAGGACGATCACATTTCGCGGAACCGCCTCGAACAAGCCGGAGCGAATGGAAATCGTGTTTTGCGGCAGGTCCGAGATCAACATCCGGCGTTTCTCCGCCGCGCATTGGCCGACCAGCCCTTCGCCCAGCTTCAACCGCCGCAGATGTCCATCCTCGCCGTCGCCGGCAAATGCCGAGAGCAGCACCATCTCCGCCGATTCTTCCGTTCCCATCTGATAGATCACGCCTTGGTGGGCATTCACCAGCGGCGTCAACTCCGATAAAAGCATGCGTCCCACGGTGGTCAGATCGCGTTGACCCTGCAACATGCCGGTGAAACGGGCGAGGTTTGTTTTAAGCCAGTCTTGCTCTGTATTCCGGTCGGTGGTGAGGCGGAGGTTGTCGATCATGGTATTGATGTTGTCTTTCAACTCAGCCACTTCGCCGCTCGCTTCCACCTGAATGGAGCGCGTCAGGTCGCCTTTGGTAACAGCGGTGGCAACTTCAGCGATGGCCCGCACCTGATTGGTAAGATTGTCGGCCAGCAGGTTCACGTTGCCCGTGAGATCTTTCCACGTACCCGCGGCGCCCGGTACGTTGGCCTGCCCGCCGAGCCGGCCTTCCACGCCGACCTCGCGCGCTACGGTTGTAACCTGATCGGCAAAGGTCGCCAGCGTGTTCGTCATGTTGTTGATGGTTTCCGCCAGCGCGGCAACTTCGCCCTTCGCGTTCACTGTGAGCTTTTGTGTCAGCTCACCATTAGCGACGGCGGTCACCACTTTGACGATGCCACGCACCTGTTCAGTCAGGTTGGCGGCCATCACGTTCACGTTGTCCGTGAGATCCTTCCACGTTCCGGCCACGCCGGGCACCTGCGCCTGCCCACCCAGCTTGCCTTCTGTACCCACTTCGCGAGCCACGCGGGTGACTTCGGCAGCGAAGGCGTTGAGCTGGTCGACCATCGTGTTGATGGTGTTCTTGAGTTCGAGAATCTCGCCCTTCACATCGACCGTAATCTTGCGCGACAAGTCGCCGCGGGCCACGGCCGTCGTAACTTCGGCGATGTTTCGTACCTGACCGGTGAGATTGCCGGCCATCGAGTTAACAGAGTCCGTAAGATCTTTCCATGTTCCCGCAACGCCGGGGACGTTGGCCTGACCTCCCAGACGCCCTTCGGTACCGACTTCGCGCGCCACGCGCGTCACTTCGCCAGCGAACGCGTTGAGCTGATCCACCATCGTGTTGATGGTTTCCTTGAGCAGGAGGATCTCTCCGCTTACGTTAACTGTGATCTTCTTCGACAAGTCTCCGCTCGCGATAGCAGTGGCCACTTCCGCGATGTTTCGCACCTGGCCGGTCAAATTGCTGGCCATCGAGTTGACGGAGTCGGTAAGGTCCTTCCACGTGCCGCCCACTCCAGGCACCTGGGCCTGGCCACCGAGTTTGCCGTCGGTGCCTACTTCGCGCGCAACGCGGGTCACTTCTGAGGCGAAGGAACGCAATTGATCTACCATCGTGTTGATGGTGTCCTTGAGTTCGAGAATTTCTCCCTTCACGTCGACCGTGATCTTGCGCGACAAGTCGCCGCGAGCCACGGCGGTGGCCACTTCGGCGATGTTTCGCACCTGGCCGGTGAGGTTGCTGGCCATGAAGTTGACGTTGTCCGTAAGATCCTTCCAGGTGCCGGCCACTCCAGGCACTTGAGCCTGTCCGCCGAGCTTGCCTTCGGTGCCGACCTCGCGGGCAACGCGCGTCACTTCGCCGGCGAACGCGTTAAGTTGGTCGACCATCGTATTGATGGTGTTCTTAAGCTCCAGAATTTCGCCTTTCACGTCGACCGTGATCTTGCGCGATAGATCGCCGCGCGCCACGGCGGTCGTAACTTCGGCAATGTTGCGGACCTGGCCGGTAAGGTTGCCAGCCATCGAGTTAACAGAGTCCGTAAGATCCTTCCATGTACCGGCGACGCCCGGCACGTTGGCCTGTCCGCCGAGACGCCCTTCGGTGCCGACTTCGCGCGCTACACGCGTTACTTCGCCAGCAAAGCGGTTGAGCTGATCCACCATCGTGTTCAGCGTTTCTTTGAGCTGTAAAATCTCCCCGCGAACATCGACCGTGATTTTGCGCGAGAGATCGCCGTTCGCAATAGCTGTTGCTACTTCGGCGATGTTTCGTACTTGACCAGTCAGGTTGCTGGCCATGAAGTTGACGTTGTCCGTCAGGTCTTTCCATGTGCCGCCAACTCCCGGTACCTGGGCTTGTCCGCCCAGCTTGCCTTCAGTACCTACTTCGCGAGCCACACGAGTGACTTCGCCGGCGAACGCGTTGAGCTGGTCTACCATTGTGTTGATGGTGTCCTTGAGTTCGAGAATTTCGCCTTTTACGTCGACCGTAATCTTTCGCGACAGATCGCCGCGGGCGACAGCGGTGGTCACCTCGGCGATATTCCGCACCTGAGCCGTCAGGTTGCCGGCCATGGCGTTGACGGAATCTGTAAGATCCTTCCACGTACCTGCCACGCCCACGACGACGGCCTGGCCACCCAGCTTGCCGTCTGTGCCGACTTCGCGCGCTACGCGCGTTACTTCAGATGCAAACGAGCGCAACTGATCCACCATCGTGTTGATGGCTTCCTTGAGTTGAAGAATCTCGCCCCGCACATCCACGGTGATTTTGCGGGATAGATCGCCGCTGGCGACCGCAGTTGCAACTTCCGCGATGTTGCGCACCTGGCCGGTCAAGTTGCTGGCCATCGAGTTCACGGAGTCCGTGAGATCTTTCCACGTGCCGGCCACGCCCGGTACCTGTGCCTGGCCGCCAAGCTTGCCGTCCGTGCCGACCTCACGCGCCACGCGCGTTACTTCAGCGGTGAATACGCTGAGCTGCTGAATCATGGTATTGACGATGTTGGCGGATCGCAGGAATTCGCCTTCCAGCGCCCGTCCGTCCACGTCCAGGCGCACGGTTTGCGTCAGATTTCCTTGGGCAACGGCCGCGATGGCGTGGGTCACACCTTCGGTAGGACGAAGCAGATCCTCAACCAGAGTGTTGATGGAAACCTCCATCTCGCCCCACGCTCCCCTGGATTCATGAAAGCGCGTGCGTTCTCGCGTCCGGCCTTCTTTTCCCACTACCTGCCCAACGCGCTTCAGTTCTCCGGCCATCTGCTGGTTGGCAGCGACAATGGAATTGAAAGTGTCTGCAATTTTCCCCGCCAGTCCTGTCCAGGATCCCGGAAGCCGCACGGAAAAATCGCCATCCCGCATGGTTTGCAGGCTGGCCAGGATCACGCTGAGATCTGCCGCCGTCGGTTGAGCGACCGGGCCGGAATTGCCGTTGCTCTTGTGTTTCTTGTCTTCGTTTTTCTTATCTCCCGATGCCACGTCAGCAACGGCAATCGCCGAGTCTTGGTTGTTTCTCTTCATAATTGTTTTCTTCTCTCCCGGGCCGCTGAACCACCAAAAGCAGGGAAATCAAAACATCCACTTGAAATGTAAACCTAAGGAGGAATCCACAGGTGACCGATTGATACCACGAAGAACTGTAGGCTGACCCTAGGGTGTTTCCTGTAGGCGTCATCGGTCCCGCTCCCCGCGGAGCACTACGGCGATTCCTGTATGTCCCAGGCGTGCTCCGCACAATTAAGATTCCCCATGCGCTTGTTGAGTGTCCGGCTGATTGTGTCTCTGATCGTCGGTATCACCCTGGTGTCTTTGGGGTTCTCTTACTACGAGGTGGTGAGAGAAAAGCGCGCGTTACGCAGCGACCTGGAGCGGCGCGCGGAGGTAATCGGCGAAAGCGTTGCCAGCGATGTTGAGAAGACCTGGGTTGAGAAATCCCGGGTTGAGAAGTCCCGGGAAAGCGGATCGGAGCGTGGACTGCAACGGCTCGTACAGCGCTTCGGAAACCGCGAACATTTACTAGGCGTTGCCGTCTATGACCGCGAAGGCAAGCTGGTGGCGCTTACCCCCGAGTTATCAGAAATCCTGACCGCGACTCCACACAATGTAGCCCAAGTCATAGCCCAAAATAGCGGAGTGGGCTTCTTCGGCCGACTGGGGAATGATGCTGTACACATCCTGGTTCTGCCCCTACACCACGAGGACAACACCGTGGGGGTGCTCGTGGTCGTCCACGATGTCAGCTACATTCGCGCACAAACCCTTCGCGCGTGGCGCGAGGCTTTTCTGAGAGTGCTCGTCCAGATGTTCCTCATAGTGTTCATTACGCTGCTGATCGTGCGCTGGAGCATCGCCGGTCCGATTGCGCAAGCCGCGCAATGGATGCGTGCGCTTCGCATGGGAAGAATTTCCTCGCGCCAGCAGATGCCAGATCTTGAACTATTCAGGCCGCTGGCAAGGGAAGTGGTCACGCTGGCAGAAAGCCTTAGTCAGGCGCGCAACGCGGCGGAAAACGAGGCCCGCCTGCGGGAAGCCTCAGAGTCCATGTGGACAGCGGACCGGCTCGCGGTACAGGTCCAGACTCGCCTGGACGGCGGCCGCATTTTTGTGGTGTCGAATCGTGAGCCCTACACGCACCAGCGAAATGGGAAATCGATCGAGGTGGTGGTACCGCCAAGCGGCCTGGTCAGTGCTTTAGAACCGATACTTGACGCCTGCGATGGAACCTGGATCGCTCATGGCAGCGGAGACGCCGACGCCGAAGTTGTGGACGCGCACGACCGGTTGCGCGTCCCGGTGGACGATCCTCGCTATACCCTCCGCCGGGTGTGGCTGAGCAAAGAGGAAGAAGAAGGCTACTATTACGGTTTTGCGAATGAAGGTCTCTGGCCTCTTTGCCACATCGCCCACACGCGCCCAATCTTCAGGGCAGAGGACTGGCAGCACTATCAGGAGGTGAATCGCAAGTTCACCGATGCGGTGCTG
This sequence comes from Candidatus Sulfotelmatobacter sp., assembly GCA_049590215.1. GTDB lineage: Bacteria > Acidobacteriota > Terriglobia > Terriglobales > Acidobacteriaceae > Sulfotelmatobacter. Next base: position 24,290 of record JBAWCJ010000319.1, read on the forward strand.
GAGGAAATCGAGGATACGCCCAAGCCCGTGGTGTTGGTCCAGGATTACCATTTTGCTTTATTGCCGCGGCTGCTCAAGGAAAAGAGGCCCGACGCGCGCGTCGCTATTTTCTGGCATATTCCATGGCCCAACCCGGAAGCCTTTGGTATCTGTCCATGGCAGCGCCAGCTTGTCGATGGATTGCTGGGAGCGGATCTCGTTGGATTTCACATCCAGTCCCATTGCAATAACTTTCTTCAAACGGTGGACCGGGTTGTGGAATCACGCGTGGACTGGGAGCACTTCGCCGTGTCGCGACAGAACCACCGGACCATCGTCCGCCCCTTCCCAATCAGTGTGGACCTTACGGACGATGAGTCCGTCGAGAGTGAGGATTCTTCCCTCAATTACGTGCAACGCTCGGCATTGAAGCATAGCCTGGGCATCGAGGCAACGTTCTTAGGGATTGGCGTCGACCGCGTGGATTACACGAAGGGAATCCCAGAGCGCTTTCGGGCGATCGAGCGCTTTCTGGAAAAATATCCAGCCTACCGAGGCAAGTTCACATTCGTGCAGATTGGAGCGCCCAGCCGCACTCACATTAAGCGCTATCACGACCTGCTGGCAGAGGTGGAATCGGAAGCGGAACGGATCAACTGGCGCTTTCAGGCAGGGAAGTGGAAGCCCATCGTATTTCTAAAGCGGCAACACAGCCACGAAGAAATCCGGCGCTACTACTGCGCCGCTGACCTTTGTCTGGTGACGTCACTGCACGACGGCATGAACCTGGTGGCCAAGGAATTTCTTGCCGCGCGGCGCGACGAACGTGGCGTACTGATCCTGAGCCAGTTCACCGGAGCCGCGCGGGAACTGCGGGATGCTTTGCTGGTGAACCCTTACGACATTGATCAGACCGCTGAAGCCATTCGCGCCGCCTTGGAGATGGAACCGGAGGAGAAGCAAATGCGCGTGCACCGCATGCGCAAGCTGATAAAAGAGCAAAACATTTTTCACTGGGCGGGGAGTCTGATCACAGAGCTTTGCGAAGTGCGCCTGGATGTGGCAGATCGCGCTCGAGAAGAGTTTCGTAGCAGCATGATCGCAGTCTGATCGACCAAAGGGAAGAGATGGAGGAGGACTTGTTGACGCCGCACGCAAAACCTAAGGTTGAATCTCTTCTGCAGGCGGTCGCCCGCGCTCCTCGATCACTGCTGATGCTCGACTACGACGGCACGCTCGCGCCCTTCCGGAAAGATCCAGAACAGGCATACCCGTATTCCGGCATTCCGGCGGTTCTGCAGGAGATCATTCGTACTGGCAAGACGCGAGTTGTAATCATCTCGGGCAGGGATGCGAAAGACGTTATCTCACTGCTCGGCGTCGAGCCGCTTCCTGAAGTCTGGGGGCTTCACGGTTTGCAGCGCATCAAACCCGACGGGAGCGCCGATCTTTCTCCCGTGGACGAACTCGCTGTGGAAGCGCTGGCGGCAGCCGACAATTGGTTGCGCCACCAGCATCTCCTCCACACCGCCGAATTCAAAACTGGAAGCATCGCAGTTCACTGGCGGGGATTGGATAAGGCCGAAGCGGAGTCGATCCGTGGGCGCGTGCTGCTGGGCTGGACACCGATTGCCAGGCAGACCCACGTGAACTTGCTGGAATTCGATGGCGGCATCGAGATTCGTGCGTCGGAAACAGACAAAGGCCATGCCGTCCGCATCGTCATGAGTGAAATGAATCCAGGCACTCCCACTGCTTATTTAGGAGATGACAATACGGACGAGCACGCATTCCAGGCCGTGAATGGCAGGGGCCTGAGCGTTCTGGTAAGGCGAGGGTCGCGGCAGACCGCCGCACAACTCTGGCTCAGTCCGCCCGACGAAGTGCTCGACTTTCTGACGCGCTGGCTCGAGGCATGCCTGGTGCGAGACGCATCTAGCGCTGCGAAAGCGGTGAACGTATGACCAGCGCCGCGGCAATAACGCCGGTACCAGCGCCTGTAAAACCTTTTTACTTCAATACCTCTGCCCATCTCCTGCGTATTACCCGGCAGAAATCGAGCACGCTTGCCGAGTTTTTGGATGCACTGCGGGAGTGTCCGGAAGGCTCGATCTTTCAGCACACTTTTCGAACTCTGCAGGAACATCATTTCATCCGCGAGGGTTTCTCCAATGACTTCGCGCACTGGGCGCTCTCGGCCTGCAATGAGCCCAGCCTGGCGGAAGGATTAGCCAGCGTGGATGTGCGTGAATTCACCTCGGTCGAACAATTACGCGCACGGTTTCTCCAGATTGTTGAGGCCTTCCTTCAAAGATCCCCGGCCGCAGCCACGCGGATTGCCCGGGAGACTTTCTATTTCTGTGCATCCGACAGCGTCGTGATTCCGACCAGCTTCGTGGCTCATAACCTGCGGGAGTTCGCAGAAGGATTGCGGGGCGTGAGCGTGCACTCCGTTCATCATCACTTTATCGAGGCACGTCTTCGAATTAAGCTCATGTCGAACGATTTCTCGCAGTGGCTGCACGAGGATATGGGCTTGACTGAAACAGCTCGCCAACTGAATCGGATCGACATCTACACGCGCACGCTGGAGGATGTTCGCGAGCAGATAGTTCGAGTCGTGGAGCGAGCGCTGGCTTAGGCGCACACTATGGAACCTGTGGAACCACAAACCGAAAGTGAATTGGCCGCACCAGAAAGCCCATCGGACCAATCGACGGCTTCTGCTCCGGCCTCGCCCGTGCGCCGCGAGCGGCGAAAGCAACCCCGCACCTGGGAGACTCCCCCCGCGCCAGTTCCGCCGCCGCGTTTGGACGACTACCAAGGCATCGTCGGCGCGGCGGACATTGAGGAATTGAGGTTTCTCGCGCGCGAGTTGAAGGGGAAAACGGTGAAGATGGTTAACTCCACCGCGGTGGGCGGAGGAGTCGCCGAGATGCTCAATCAACTGGTGCCGTTGCTGAATGAGTTGGAAGTAAACACTCACTGGGAGGTCATCACGGGAGGAAATGATTTCTTCGAGGTGACCAAGGCATTCCACAATGCACTTCAGGGAAGCGATTACAAACTCACGCAGAACGCTCGCGACATCTTCATGATGTACAACGAACAAAACCGCCAGCGCATCCAGTTCTCCGAAGACGTGGTGGTAATTCATGACCCGCAGCCCGCTGCGCTCATTCGTGCACGCTCGGATTCGTCGCGGCGGTGGGTGTGGCGTTGTCACATCGATTTATCCAACCCGAATGCGGAAGTCTGGAGTTTTCTGCAGCCGCTCATTGAACAATTTGACGCGGCGATTTTTTCTTCGCCGTCATTTGCCCGGCAGTTGTCAATTCCTCAGTATTTGTTTTATCCGTGCATCGACCCGCTGTCCGAGAAGAACAAAGATCTCGAAGACAGTTTCGTTCAGCAGGTCTGCGACGAGTTCGGGATCGACCGCTCGCGGCCGATCGTGACCCAGGTCTCACGTTTCGACCGCGCGAAAGATCCAGTCGGAGTCGTCCAGGCTTTCAAGCAGGCCCGGAAGTATGTGGATTGCCAGCTCGTGCTCGCCGGCGGCGGAGCCAGCGACGATCCTGAAGGCGCCGCAGTTCTAAAGGAGGTCAAGGAGGCTGCCGGCGAAGACCCAGACATTATTATTCTTGACCTTCCTCCCTGGTGCGCACGGGAAATCAACGCTCTGCAGCGGGCTTCGACGCTGATCGTGCAGAAGTCGATAAGAGAAGGTTTTGGGTTGACCGTGACGGAGGCTCTCTGGAAGGGGAAACCGACGATCGCCGGGGCCGTTGGCGGCATTCCCAATCAGGTTATCCACAAGCTGACGGGCGTGTTAGTTCATTCCGTGGATGGTTGCGCTTATCAGATGCGCTACCTTTTGACCCATCCAGATTTCGCGAAACAGCTCGGCGAGAACGGGCGCGCGCATGTCAAAGAGAACTTTCTGATGACAACGAACGTCCGGCGATGGCTGTTGCTGATTCGGATCCTGTTAACCGGGGGCGGGGCAAAGTGATCTCGACCCGGCACTCGACAGATTACGGCCTCGACTCGCCTTGGCCTTTCCCGTCACTCTTTGGGGTCGTTGCTTCTGCGTCGGCTTCGATGGTGACTTCCACCTCGGCGCCCTTCTTTAGGCGCACCGAGTCTCCATTCTCGTCTGTCAGCGTGTTCTCGATGCGAAGCTCTCGATAGAGGTGATCGGCACCCTCCACGGCGATCTGGGCCTTCTCAGGTTCACTCGGGCACACAGGTTTAATGATCTTTTCGACAGTTGCCGGCAGAGTGGTGCTTGGGTTTTCGCTCATAGATGGCTCCTCATAACCCATATTCTCGTCCCTTCCGTGTGATTGTGAAGGCCGGATGTTGAACACCCGGCCGGGGCCAAACTTCAACGAACGATCGACGATCAAGGCTTCGGCAGCGACGGTACTGCTACCGCGGCCTCGCCGGAGTCGGTCGCGCCGCCTGCAACCTTTGCTGTTGTGCCGCGTGTCTTTGCTGCAATTGTTGCGTCTGTTGCTGGTGCTTCTGCTCCAGTTGCTGAGTCTGGGCGTCGCTGGCTTTTTGTTTCGCCAGTTTCTGGTGTTCCTGATCTTGCTTCTGTTGCAGCTTCTGTCTTTCCTGTTCCTGCTTGGCGTATAACTTCTCCTGCTGCTTCTGATATTTCTTGTCCGCCTTAGCATCCCCTGTGTTCGGCGCGGCGGGATGCTCCAGAGGCGGAAGATCATTCGGATGAACTGCTGGACGGGTTGAGGATTCCGCGCGCGGCTCGGCAGCGCCGCGATGGTTTTCTGGTTTGTAAGGAGCTCCCGCCTCTTTTGCCTCGACTACTCCGTGACCGCTGAATTCCCCAGGCTTCTCAGTGGCCGCAATCGGAGGTTTTCCGTGGTTCTCCGATGCCCGAAGTTGCGGGTTGCCTCGCGCAGCCTGCACATGTTGATCTTGTGCAGCTACGGGTGGAATATGCCTCTCATGTTCAGCCGCTTCCTCTTGAGGTGTTGGACGCGCGTCGATCCCGCCGTTGCCGCCGTTGTAACTCACTCGACTAATCGTGGTGGTATTGATCTTAGTGTTGTAGACGTTGTGGATGTCGGTGACGTTCACATTCATTACGGCGCGGTTATAGAAGAAATGTCCATTGTCCCAGCGGCCTCCCTCAAACCCCGTGCCGAAATAACCGAATCCATAATCGATCCCGCCGTAAAATCCTATTGTCGGTCCCCAGTAACCTTCATGGAAGATAAATGACTCACCTCCCCAACCCCACCAGCCCGGAGTCCACAAGTAACCAACTTCAGGAGCCAGCACCCACGTGCCCGGCACCCAAAAGTAGTCGGCGGCATCATCATCCCAATACCAATAACCGGGAGTCCATAGATAACCGTCGCCGGGGCAAACTGGTTGCTCATACACCGGCAATGCAGGCGGACCGACTGTGATAGCCATTCTGAACTGCCCGAGTGACGCTGCTGACATGCCCAGCGTCATCAGGGCGAGCGCCAGCGAACGAATCGCTAATGAACGGATGGTTGAATTGATGTGCATATTATTTCCTTTTGCCCAATCATCCTTCGCTTGCCCGGTGCTGCTCTACCGCTGCGGGTTGCGCGGATCGAAAGGCGAAACACGAACCACGATAACCATGGAGCCTAAACGTTCCCCGATGCCTCTGCCCATCCACTGGAAACTCTATTTGTCGCTTGCAGTGGCTGTAGGTTTTTCTCATCATGAGATTACAGATGGTGACCTGCCAACTGCAGACCACTTCTACATGCGAGATCTAAGAATCGGCTCATGCTCTGTGGGGAACTGTCCGCCGGATTCGCTTCGGCCGCAGGCGTTACTCTCACATCGTGCTGATTCTGATATAGCGCCGCAGATCCGGAAGTGACGTCAGCAATACGAATCCTGCCAGAAGCAAAGACGCTGCACCCACCATTTTTGTGATTGTTGATAGCGGTTTGTTCACGAGGCCTCCTTCGTTAATACGGCTGGTGCTTGGATGTCTTTCTCGCATGGGAGGTAGCTTGAGAAAACGTCAAGAGCAAAGGGTGAACGTATGGGAGTCTTTCTCCGCACCGGTGCTTCGTAACGCACCGGAGGTGGCATGGGGTTCGTGCGGACTGATCAGGCCGTGGCTGCAGCACCAATATTTCCTTCTAATGTGGCCGCTTCCCGCGCTCCGCTATGCCGCAGCACTTCTCTGGCCCACAGTGTTTTCGCGCTTTCCGCGCAAGAGATGTACACCAGGGCTCCCAGATCGCCGAGTCGATCCTCGAATCTTTCTGCTTCTTCCTCAGAAAAACCAAGACCCATCAGGGTTTTCGCATTCCCACAAAGTGCTGGAGTCTGGCGCGCCACCATGAGAGTGTGAAAAAACGCCTGCGATCGGATGAAGAAGCCTACGGTCGGAATCAGCACAGCCCCGAATTCCGAAAGCCATCCAATCAGTCCGGCGGTCGCCGCACTGGCTTCCTTTTCGGCGTCATAGAAGCTCGCGTTCCGAACGATCGATGCAATGGGATGGCCGGGAGGAAGCATCATGCAGATGTTTTCGTTCTCAAAGCCGGCAAGGTTTAGATTTCGCACCACATCGGTCAAAGCGACGTCGCGAGGATAAAATCCATAAGCAGCTGCTGTGCTCTCTGCCATGTCAAGTGCTCCACCGTCTAATTATCGACAAGATACAGATCCCACCTGCCTATGAAACTCCGGTAAATCATGTAGACTCGCCAATATTTTGGAGGATTACAGAAAAGAGTGATGGTTAAATCCAAAGGTTCGGGCGGTAAGGGGATTTCTCGAAGAGACTTTCTTATAGACAGATCGTAAGACTTGCCGGAGGTAGTTCCCGCCGAGCTTTCCCCGCTGATGACGATGCGGTCGTGAGGGTCGAATGTCAGTCAGCCGCCCGGCGCTAACCCATGACCGCCAATCCACTATCCAGTTGCGATACTAGGCGAAGCAGTCGTTGTGGGCAATACAGCGAATTCCGTAGCATATTGAGAGCCTCGCCTCGGCGGCCAAGTTGCCCTCTCCTCGCAAGCATATTTAGTGGACGAAATCCACCACTGCCTGGCTGAAATCAACCAGCGTAAGTCGATCAAAAGAACGGAACTCTCTTCGATTTCCCGGGTTCAATCTAGTGACAGGAATTCTGGGGGACACTATGAAAACCAAATTATCTACAACGCTTCTTGCCGCGGTGTTGGCGACCGCAATGGCGCTCGGGGCTAGCACTTCCTTGGTGGCGCAGGACCAGTCGATGGACAAGCCCTCCGCAGCGGTGAGCGCTCCCACGGATCAGGCAGCGCCGGCAGACCAGCCCGCGCCGCCATCGAATGCGCAATCCGAAGCGCCGGATCAGAGCGCGCCTCAGGCTGTCGCGCCTCCACCACAGCAAGATCAAGGTGCATACCAAGGTACAAACCAAGACCAGGCGCCTCCGCCTCCAGCGGGGCCCGCTCAACGACAGTTCACACCGTTGCCTCCGGACCAGTTAGATAAGCTGGTAGCGCCGATTGCGTTGTATCCCGACGCGCTCGTGGCGCAGATACTGGCCGCATCAGCGTATCCAACGCAGATTGTAGAAGCGGACCGCATGGTGCGGGACTACCCGCAACTGAAGGGAAAAGATCTGGCCCAGCAAGCGGAGCAGCAGGATTGGGATCCGAGCGTGAAGGCCCTGGTGGAGTTTCCCACAGTGCTGGCGAACCTGGACAGGGATTTGTCGTGGACCTCTGAGCTGGGACAGGCTTATCAGAACCAGCAGGATGACGTGACGCAGGCGATCCAGTACATGCGTCACAAGGCTTACGACGCGGGGAATCTGCGGCCTACGCCTCAAGAGCGCGTGTACGAGGATGGTCCGAATGTAGACATCCAGCCTGCCGACCCGGATGTGGTGTATGTGCCTGATTACAACCCAGCGTATGTGTACGGATATCCCGTAGGCCTGTGGCCAGGGTTCTATCCGTGGTGGGGATTCGGCGGCCCGCGCATTTCGTTCGGCATTGGCTTCCCGCTCTGGCCGTTCTTCGGCTTCGGCTGGGGATGGCACGGATGGGGCATCGGCTGGGGCTTTCACGGTGGCATCTTCTTCGGAGGCCATCCTTATGCCTTCCGCAGCGGAGCGTTTTATAACCACGCCGCGTTTGTGCACGGAAACTATCGAGGATTTTCTTCCGCGCATGGCGCATTCGGAGCGCACGGATTTGCGGATCGTGGTGGGCGCGGGTTTGGCTCAGCCGCAGGTCACGGATATGCGGGCGCATCACGAGGCTACGCCGGAACGTCGCACGGCTTCGCCGGCGGCAATCGTGGGGCAGCCGTTAACCGGGGCGCAGAAGGGAACCGAGCGTTCGCGGGCAACCGGGGATTCTCCGGCGGCGAACGAGGTTTCGCGGGACGCGGATCAAGCGCGCCGCGCGCCGGGGGTTTCAACGGTAGCCGCGGCGCTCAATCGCGCGGACCTGCTTCGCATGGAGCGTCAGGGCACGGAGGCTCAGGCGGTTCGCACGGTGGCGGACGCTCTAGCGGCGGACATGCCAGCGGTGGACACGGCGGAGGTGGAGGCCACAGCGGCGGCGGACACGGCGGCAGACGCTAAGTATTTCGTATAGTCGTCGCCGTCCATAAATCGAAGGCCCCGCTCTCGCGAGCGGGGCTTTCTTGCTTGAAAGCTCGTGGACCCTGAGGTGACACATTATGCGTGCGTAACGGGCTCGACGGAAGGTTCAGGAGCCTCGACGCGCTTATGGGTACGCCATTTCAAGAAGGTATCCATGTAGGTGTAGAACACCGGCGTAATGTAAAGCGTAACGATTTGCGCGAAGAGCAAACCGCCGACAACGCAAAGACCGAGTGGACGGCGGGCGTCGGCGTCGGCGCCAAAACCGATGGCGATGGGCAGGGTGCCTATGATCGTGCAGGCGCTGGTCATCATGATCGGGCGGAAGCGAATCATCGAGCCCTGGTAGGCCGATTCGCTGGCTGTGAAATCCCCCTTCCGCTCGAGGTCCAAAGCGAAATCGACCATCATAATCGCGTTCTTCTTGACGATGCCGATGAGCATGATCAAACCGACAAAGCCATAGATATCGAGCTGCTCGTGGAACAGAGAGAGTGTGACTAACCCACCGAAGGCCGCAGCCGGCAACCCCGTCAGAATTGTGATGGGGTGAATGTAGCTCTCGTAGAGAATGCCCAACAGTATATAAATGACCACCACCGTCATGATCAGCAGAATGCCCTGGCCAGCGATCGATTGCTGGAATGCCTGGGCGGTGCCTTGGAAGCTGGTGTTGATTGAGATGGGTAGCATGGAATTGGCCAACTTCTGCACATCATTCACTGCTTGGCCAAGAGCCACTCCCGGTGCGAGGTCGAATGAGATCGTAACTGACGGAAGTTGCCCGGTGTGGTTGATTGTGAGGGGACCGACGCCAGTGGTAAATTTCGAGACGGCCGCGAGTGGAACGAGTTGGCCGGAGGAAGAGCGGATATAAAGCTCCGAGAGCATGTCAGGATCGCTCTGGAAGCGATCCTGTACCTGGAGAACGACCCAGTATTCGTTATTCGAAGTGTAGATGGGCGACACCAGACGTTGACCGTAGGCGCTGTACAGCGCGTCTTCGACCTGCTGTGGTGTCACTCCCAGAGCAGACGCTTTGTCTCTGTCAACCACGACATTCGCTTGCGGATTCTTGATCTGGAGATCGCTGGCGACATCGGCCACACTCGGCAGCGTCTTCATTTTTGTCTCCAGCAACTGCGCGTACTTATAGAGCTGATCTGTTACCGGACTCGAGAGCGTGAATTGATACAGGCTCTTGGTGAATAGGCCGCCGATGCGAATTGCCGGGGGATTCTGGAGAAAGACGCGCATCCCAGGGACCTTGTCCAGCTCTGGTTGCAGCCCGTGAATCACATCGTCGATGGTCATGTGACGTTCGAAGAGCGGACGAACGTACCGGAGCACAGTCTCAGCGATAGAAACATGACCATAGCGGGCAATCAGATGATCGTAAGCCGGATTATCGGTCCAGGGACGGTCGGAACGGTTCTTTAAATGTAGGAAAGCGTAGCCGTTGTTGAGGCCGGAGCCGTTCGAATCGGCGATGCCCGAATAGAACTGAACCACATTCGGGTCGGCTTGGAGAATACGATTGATAGCCTCCTGGTGAGCTTTCATCGCGTCGAAGGAAATGCCTTGATTGGCTTCGGTTGCGACGGAAATCTGAGCGGTATCCTCCTGCGGTAGAAAGCCTTTCGGAATCACCCAAAACTCCCAAGCGGTCCCCACCAGGATGAGAAAACCGAGAAACATCACCAGTACGCGATGCTGCATGGCCCTGCGAAGGCTCCATCCGTACCAGCGGAGCGATGTATCGAGAATGTTTTCCAACTTGCGATAGATCCATCCATGCTTGCTCTCGTGTTCGGGGCGCAGATAGTACCTGCAGAGCATCGGTGTGAGGGTGACGGAAACGAAGCCGGAAACCAGAACGGCGGAAATGATGACGACCGCAAATTCATGGAGCAAGCGGCCTAAGACGCCTGACATGAAGAACACAGGCAGAAAAACCGCAGCGAGCGACAAGGTCATGGAGAGAATCGTGAAGCTGACTTCCCTCGAGCCGTCGAGTGCGGCCTCGAACGGTCCTTTATCCATCTCCTGGTGGCGCACGATGTTTTCGAGCATGACGATCGCGTCATCGACGACGAAACCCACCGAGAGCGTCAACGCCAACAGCGATAGGTTGTCCACCGTATAGCCGAGCAGGTACATGACCGCGAACGTGCCCATGATCGACATCGGAAGAGCGAGGCTGGGAATGATGGTGGCCGACGCGTTGCGTAGAAAAAGAAAGATGACGAGAATAACCAGAAAAATTGCCAGCAGAAGAGTGAATTTGACGTCATTCACAGAGTCGCGGATCGGAGCCGAGCGATCGTATTCGACCGAGAGGT
>JBAWCJ010000320.1:0-2100 GCA_049590215.1 Candidatus Sulfotelmatobacter sp.
CGATCCTGCGCTACGGAGTCGCCGTGTTCAGCACCACCCTCGCGCTGATTCCGGTGCTCCTGCTTCCTAACATTGCGGAAAGCCGGCTGGCCGTATTCGCCGTCGCCGTGATGGTGAGCGCATGGTACGGCGGCTGGAAACCCGGGCTGGTCGCCACTTCGTTCGCTCTTACCGTCAGCGCGTACTTCTCGTTTTCCGGAGAACACACGCCAGCGCAATACCGTTCGACCATGATCCGGCTGACCCTGTTCGTTGTGCTGGCGGCTCTGATCTGCTGGTTCAACGCGGCCCTGCGCGCCTCCCAGGAAGGCTTGCGCCGCTCGGAAATGAATTTCCGGTCGCTCGTGACCAATGCTCCTTACGGAATCTGCCGCTGCGATTCCTCCGGCCAACTGCTGGATGTGAATCCGGCACTGCTCGCGATGCTCGGATATTCCTCCCCGAAAGAAGTGGTCGGGAAACATCTCGGAACCCTCCACGCCGACACGCTGCAGTGGTTCGAGTTAGCGGATTATTTGCGCTCGGCGAATGCCTTTAATGGACTAATCGCCGAATGGAAGCGCAAAGACGGCACTGCCACGGTCGTTCGCGTTTCCGGCCGCGCCGTCTCGGACGGCGGCAAGGGACGAACCTTCGAACTGTTTGCCGAAGATGTAACCGAGCGCCGCGCCCTCGAGCAGCAGCTCCGGCAATCGCAGAAGATGGAGGCTGTGGGAAGACTCGCGGGCGGCATTGCGCACGATTTCAACAACCTGCTGATGGTGATCTCCGGCTATTCGGAATTCTTGCTCGACCGCCTCGGCCCGGACCCCGCAGTGCGCGGCCCTGCCCAGGAAATTGCCGGCGCAGCGGGACGCGCCACCTCGCTCACTCGCCAACTCCTCGCCTTCAGCCGCAAGCAAATGCTGGCGCCGAAAATTCTTGACCTGAATGGCGTGGTCACGGAAAACCTGAAGATGCTTACTCGCGTGATCGGTGAGGACATCGATCTGGTAATGGTTCCGGCAGCGGGACTGGGCGCGGTGCGGGCTGATGCCGGGCAGATCGAGCAAGTCATCATGAATCTTGCTGTGAATGCGCGCGATGCCATGCCGGCCGGAGGCAAGCTGACCATTGAGACCTCAAACGTATCGCTCGATGAGGAATACGCCCGTTTTCATGCGCCGCTGCGTCCCGGAAACTACGTGATGCTCGCCATCAGCGACACGGGCGCGGGCATGGATTCGGAAACGCAATCCCATATTTTCGAACCTTTCTTCACCACCAAGGGGCCAAAAGGCACGGGGCTCGGCCTTTCCACGGTTTACGGAATCGTGAAGCAGAGTGGCGGCTATATCTGGGTCTACAGTGAGGCGGGAAAAGGCACGACTTTCAAAATCTATTTACCCCGCGTCGCGGAACCGGCCGAAAGTCCCGAGCAGGTCGCCGCTCCGGCGGAATCCGCAGCCACCGAGCCAGGGACGGAGACCATCTTGCTGGTTGAGGACGAAGCGAACCTGCGCTATCTGGCCCGGCAATTTCTTGAGAAGCAGGGTTACCGCGTGATCGAGGCCGCCGATGGCGCAGTCGCGATGCAGATCGCTGTCGCGCACGAAGGAACCATTCATCTGCTGCTGACGGATGTGATCATGCCCGGAATGAATGGCCGCGAACTGGCGCAGCGCATTTCTGAAATTCGCCCCAACGTGAAAATTCTCTACATGTCCGGTTACACGGAGAATGTGATCGGACGCAATGGCACGCTGGATGAAGGTGTACGCCTCCTCCAGAAGCCCTTTAGCCTGCACAATCTGAAAAACAAAGTTCGCGAAGTGCTCGATACGATCCCCCAGGAGGTTGCCATGTCCACTCAAACTGCTCACGTCAAGGCTGTGCCAGCGCCGCATCAATTGCCGGCGACGCGCGCGCAACGTTTTCAACTTCACCTGCCGTTGAAGTACCGCCGTCTCAACGAAGAAAAATGGCATGACGGCGAGACCAAGAACATCAGCCGCTCCGGTTTGCTGTTTCAGGCGGAAGATCTGCTGCAGCCAAATGTGATCCTGGAAATCAATCTGGTGCTGCCGGCGGAGATTGCCGGACTTTCGCCCACCGAAGTGA
>JBAWCJ010000321.1:0-10702 GCA_049590215.1 Candidatus Sulfotelmatobacter sp.
CGGCCCGTCAACTTCACTCCGCTCAGCAGGTAGATGGTGATGTTCAATCGCTCCTTGCGGGCCGTGTTCAGGAAGGAATCCTGGATGTTCTGCGCCGGCTTGCTGCTTTCCATAGCCGATCTCCTTAGGTTCTTTTGAACTCCGACACCTGCCCAGTCCGCAGTCTTCCAGGCAAGTTCATAGCAACAGCATGTTCCTTGCGGTCTTCCAGCACTGGTCTTCCCGCGCCGGTCTTCCAGCACTAGGAACACGGGGGTTTAGCCTGCCTCTTCGCCGCCACGGTTTCCCGAGGCCGCGCCGCCCGGCAGGTAGCTGCGAGTACCATACGGCGTCCCCCCGCGCTTTTCAACCTGGAATCTGTGGAAACCGGTTTTCTTTAACTGTGCGAAGGTTTCTGCCGTTGTTCTTTCTCCCATCACCCCGGCGGTTGTGTACAATCCCCGGCGTAGGCGATTCGACGCTCGCATAACGCGACCCCGTTGTTTGTTCTGGGTTGAGCTCGGCAAAGGTTTCGGCGAAATCTTAGGAGGCATCATGGCTAGCGCTGCTCTGGCAAGTTTCCTCGCACCCCAAATCAACTTCCCCCGCGACTTCAACACCAACTTCCTCATGTTCGTCCGCTGGATCCACTTCCTGGCGGGCATCACGTGGATCGGCCTTCTCTATTTCTTTAACCTGGTGAACGTCCCCGTGATGAAAGAACTCGATGCCACAACCAAAGGAAAAGTCATGCCCGCGCTGATGACGCGCGCCCTGTGGTGGTTCCGCATGTCGGCCGTGCTGACCGTGCTCGCCGGACTTATCTATTGGGGCAAGATCGTCGCGGTCGACGCGCAGAATGGAGGCGCTTCAAGCGGCACCGCAATGGGCAGCTTCTTCTTGATCTGGACGATCGTCTGGGCAGTGCTCTACGCCTGCCTCATCCCCGGCAAAGGAATCTTCGACAAAGGCGCATTCGTGGGCGTGGTCTACGCCGTGGTCGTCGCCGTCGCAGCCTGGCTCTTCCTGAGCCTGAACAGCCACGGTTGGGAGAGCAACCGACTGCTAGCGATCGGCATCGGCGGCGGCATAGGCTGGGTCATGCTACTCAACGTGTGGGGAGTAATCTGGCGCATCCAGAAGCGCCTGATTCAGTGGACGCGCGACAACGCCACCAACGGCACGCCCATCCCCGACAAAGCCAAAGCCATGGCCCGCCAAGCCTTCCTGGCGTCGCGAGCCAACGCCCTGCTGTCGGTGGTAATGCTGTTCTTCATGGGGGCTGCGAGCCATTACCCCATGTTCGGAAAGTAAAAAATTAGGAGCATCCCTTTCGGGATGCTCCTCCGTGGCCCTCGGCCTCGGCTAGAAATCGCAAATGGAAGTTTTTCGCCAGAACTTTTAGATCCAAGAAAAAAGCCTGCGGCAAATTCGCCGCAGGCGACGAAGAGACAAGAGGTTGGCGCTCTAGAAGATGATCTTCAAGGCCACCTGAATCTGCCGGGCTGAAGTTGTCCCGTCAGGCTGGGTGTAGGTGCTGGTGATGACCCCGAACTGCGATTGCCCGATCAGATTGCCGATGCCTGCCGCGTCTGTTCCGGGATTGAGGAAGTGCGGGTGATTGAGGATGTTGTAGCCTTCAAAGCGCAGTTCAGCCTTGACCCGCTCTGTGATACTCATTCTCTTGGCTAAGGTTACATCCCAATCCCAGAAGCCCGGCCCGTACCATTGATTGCGCTCGTTGTTGGAGGCAGATCCGAACGGAGGGTTAGTAAAAGCGCATTCGTTGGGAATGTAAGCATAGCCAGAGTACGGTGCTGGTGTAAGGCCGCAACCGGCCCCAGAGCCGAACGGATTTCCGACTTGGTAGCCCCAGGCGGCAATGCCCGTCCTCTGTGTGTCCAAGGTTCCACGAACCTGGAACGGATGTCCCGTCTGGGCGGTGAAGATGCCGTCGAGTTCGAAGCCCTCCATAATCCTGCCCATCGGCCCGTGGTTGAGGTAGCTTTTGCCCCGGCCAAACGGCAGTTCCCAGATGTAGTTGATCACAGCGACGTGCCGGGTGTCGTTGTCGGAGTTGCCGTAGTTTTGTGACAGATCGCGGGAGTTCCTCGGAAACGTGTGCGCCCCGACGGCCGGGGTAAGGGGATCTACGGAATCGTCGAGAGCATGCGACCACGTGTAAGCCGCCTGGAACTGCAATCCGTGGCTCATGCGATGCGTGAACTTGCTTTGCAGTCCGTGATAAATAGAGTTGTACTCGTTGATTTGGTAGTCGGGCTGAAACAGCGCGTTATTATTGACTGCGTCAAACGGCAGATAGCCGAATTCGAAGCCCTCATAGAGCAACGCGCCGCTGACCGTTTCCGGGGTGCAGCCGTAGGCATTGGACGGATTGCTGCAATACGCCACCAACTGCGCAACTAAATTCGGATCAGGGGGATTTCCATCCCGTTGGCCGTAAACGTGCACGCCCTGCGCCCCTACGTAGGCAACATCTATGACGTTGTTGCCCGGCAATTGCCGTTGAATATCAAGATTCCAGTTGTTGCTGGCAGCATTGGGAAAGTGCGTATCGAACACCACGATGCCTGAGACCAGCGACTCATCGGGAATCGACGGTGAAACCATCTGGACTGGAGGTTGGGCACAGGGAGGCACTCCCCCGGTGCAACCCGGAAAGGTGCCCGAACCGAAAGCGTTGTTAATGGTCTCCCCGTACTCCCCCGAGTTGTTTATCCCAGGGTAGTTGGTATACGACGCCTGGAAGGGCGGATCGGCTCGGACATTTCCGAATGCATTGCCGAACGTGCGGTCGTGGAAAATGCCGTATCCGGCCCGGATCGCAGTTTTGCCATCCTTCCATGGATCCCAACTGAACCCAACACGCGGCTCGATATCCTTGTAGTCCGGCTGGTAGAGCTGATGACCCGAGCCCGGGCCTACGACGCTGAATGTGACCGGCTGGCCGGTTGCAAACGTACCCGGATCTTGCAGCAAGTTGGAGAGATTTCCGCCGGTCTCAAACGGAACGCCGTTGAGTTGGTAGCGCAACCCCAGGTTCAAAGTAAAGTTTGGCCGAATCTTCCAGGTATCCTGGCCGTACCAGTCGAACTCATGTTGCCGGAAGTTCTTGTTGTCCGTCGGTTGCCGGGCAGCGGTTTTGTTGAAGAACTGGGACTGGGCATCTTCAATGACGTCGCCGTAATAGGCGTCCGCTGCATCAACCAGTGCTCTATCAGGGTCGGTCCCGTCCGCAAGATAGGGCGCATTGGCAACTAGTCCTGAGGGCGTCGGGCCAGATGGCGCCGATTGCCCGGGATTAAAACCTTCAAACGCGGCTTCCGGATCCAACGTAAGTTGGCGGCGGGCGGTAAAGTCGTCAAAGCCGCCTTCACCCACGTTGCGGAAGTCGAAACCAAATTTGAAAGTATGGTTCCCGTGAATCCAGCTAAGACTCTCGGTGTAGCTGATCGTGCCCGTCTTGCGTTCTTGCATATCCGCCCCTGACAGCGTACTGGCGAAACTGCTGAACGGATCCAAGCCGTAGTCCCAGCCGTTTCCCTCAGCATCTGTCCCTCCAGGGGCGTCCAACTCGTTCGTAGTCGCTTTCGGGAGGTAGAAGGTTGCGTAGATGTGGTTCCATCCAAACTGGAGATTGTTGACCAAGTGGTTGCTCAATGTGGACGTCAGTTGTACTGCGAGACCTTCGTCAATATCTTTCGTCGCAATCGCCCCGATGCCGCCCGGCAAGAAATCAGCATGGAAACCGTTGGGATCGTAAAAGTGGTTGTAGGCATAACGCAGACTGAGGGTTTCACGGTCACTAAAGTTTTGGTCGAGTTTGATGATCGGATTGTAAGTACTGGTGTCCGACGTACTCGGAAAAAAGGTCGTCCCCGAAATTCCGTTAAACGACGAAGTCGCGGGCGAAACCGGATAATAGGCGAAAACCTTCTGCATGGTGGGATCAGCCGGAACGGGAGCGCCGACATAGCTGCCATTGGGAAAGTTCAGCGAGGGATTATTCCCGCTGCCGGCCGGGCCGGTGCCTGGCGTATCTACCAGGTCAATCGGAACGGTGTGCTGCGCAAAGCTGGTATCCACGTAGGTATAGTTGAACTGCCCGTTCAGAAACCCCTGTGTGGGGACGATGGCCGAGTTAGTCAACGTCGTGAGAAAGCGGTCCATCTCGTCGTTGAAGAAAAAGAATGTCTTGTTCTTGACGATGGGGCCGCCAATGGAAAACCCGAATTGATGACGAATGTACGGGTTCATGGGCCCGGCGTTTGGTCCGGTGCCTGGGTTGAAATAGTCGCGCGCGCCTCCAAAACCGTTCCAACGCCCGAAGTAATAGACGTTGCCGTGTAGCGAATTGCTGCCGCTCTTGGTAACCACGTCGATGATGGCGCCGGTATTGCGGCCGTACTCGGCATTGAAGGTGTCGGTAATAACGCGGAATTCCTCGGTCGACTCCGGGTTGGCGTTCAGCACTCCGCCCATGCCTCCGGGCACTGAGGTATCGTTATTATCCACGCCATCCAGCAGGAAGTTGTTGTTCCGGTCACGCGCCCCGTTGACGGAAATGCCTCCGTTCCCGCTATCTGTCTGCGAGGTTCCTGGCGACAGCAGTACCAATTGGTAGGGATTGCGCGTGATCAGGGGCAAGCTTTCCATCTGCCGTTCGTCAACCAGGTTGGAGATCTGCGAAGTTTCCAGATCTATCTCCTGCTCAGCGTCGGCCCGCACCGTCACTTCTTCAGTGGCCGCGCCGGGAGTTAGTTTCGCATCGACCGTGAGCGATTGTGCCACGGTCAAATCAATGCTGGGCAGGCGGAACAACTTGAAGCCCTCTTTCTTTACTGTGACTTCGTAGGGGCCGACCGGCAGATCCGTGACGGTATAAGTGCCGCTGGCACTGCTAATCGTTTTGTGGGACTGGTTGGTCGCGGTGTTGCGAACCGTCACGTCCGCCCCGGGCACCACGGCGCCAGTCTCGTCAGCTACGGTCCCGACAATCGACCCGGTCTGTGCCATTGACACCGCAGAAACGACCAGAACGATGAGAATCATTCCCAAGCAAAACCTGATACTCGGCATTCTTCTCTCTCCTCTTTTTAGCGAGACCCGCTTTTTTTTCGGCCTTGATTCACAACGCAAGGCGAACAATTCTATAAAATAATCGCAACGTAAGCTACACCCTCGTGCAAATCTCCTTCCATGATCACAATCTATAGAAGTTTTCTCTATTCATAGACATAGACAGGTTTGTCTGCGCGACGGCCCCGAGAAAACACAGTTTTTTGGAGACCATCTACTAAAAACAGTATGAGCTTGTAACTTCGGCCTCAACCCCGCACGGGATAAGGACTTCCGACCTGGAGAAAACAGCCAATAAACCTCAGTTCAAAAAGTCCTGGGCTGGTCGACACGCTGTTACAATCTTGCTTTCCGTGACCACTTCTTCCACGAAGCCCGAAGCATCCAAGCCCGGGCCGGTGCATGCGGATTCATCGACCGCGACGCCGCTTGACTCCGTGCCCATGCTAGATCTGCAGAGGCAGTACGAACAAGTGCGTGTTGAGGTACTGGCGGCAGTGGGCCGCGTCTGCGCCTCGCAACACTACATTTTGGGCTCTGAGGTCGAGGCTTTCGAGCGCGAACTGGCGGGATTCTGCGGGGCTTCCGATGCCGTGGGTTGCGCCTCCGGCACTGACGCTCTGTGGTTGGCTCTCGTCGCCGCAGGCGTGCAGCCGGGAGATCTGGTTCTCACCACGCCCTTCAGCTTTTTCGCATCGGCCAGCGCGATTGCGCGCATCGGCGCTCGTCCGGTGTTTGCCGATATCGATCCGCGCACCTTCAATCTCGATCCCGTTCAGGTGGAATCTTTTCTGCGCGCCGGGAAGCGCGACAAACTGCGCGCGCTGCTTCCGGTGCATCTTTACGGTCAGTGCGCAGACATGGAGTCGTTGCAGCCTCTGGCCGACGAGTTCGGTTTGCTCCTGATCGAAGACGCAGCACAGGCCATCGGCGCGCGCTGGAACGGACAGAGTGCGGGATCCATGGGCGTATCCGCGGCCTTCAGCTTTTATCCCACAAAAAATCTCAGCGCTTACGGCGACGCCGGGTTGGTCACCACCAACAGCCCCGAGATGGCGGCCCAAATGCGCCGCCTGCGAAATCACGGCAGTCCACGTCGCTACATTCACGAAGAGTTGGGATGGAACAGCCGGCTCGACGCCATTCAGGCTGCCATCCTGCGCGTGAAACTGAAATATGTGGAACGATGGAACGAAGCCCGCCGCCAGCGCGCCATGAAATACGACCAGCTCTTTGCCGCAGCTGGCCTCATATCAACCGGTGAACCACCTGAGAATGCCGCACCCATTCAGCTCCCACTGACCTCTGCCAAGGCTCACCACGTGTTTCACCAATATGTCGTCCGCGCCTTCCGCCGCGACGAACTGCGAGAGTTCCTCAGCGCGCGCAAGATTGGAACAGAAATCTACTATCCGCTTCCACTGCACCTGCAGCCCTCATTCGTTTATCTTGGCTATCGCGAAGGCGACTTCCCGCAAGCCGAACGCGCGGCGAAAGAAGTGCTGGCTCTACCCATGTTCCCCGAACTCACCGACGACGAACAACGTTGGGTGGTAAAAAGCATTGCGGACTTTTACTGCTAGCTTGCTGTTCGTGTAACCTTCCGTTGGGTCGGGCATCCACTCTGATTAGATGAGTAAGGTGAATGCGATGAGACGTTATTCAGCCGCAGCAGTAAAGCTAGCTTTTGCATTGCTTCTTGTGTGCTCCCCCTTCGCGGCCAAGGCAAAAGCGCAAAACTCTGGCGCGGAAGTCGGGCGCCAGCCAGTGGTGATTGAGTTGTTCACTTCCGAGGGATGTTCCAGCTGTCCGCCGGCGGATGCCCTCCTGCAGCAGTTGGAGCAGCAACAACCGGTAGCTGGAGCGGAGATCATCGCACTCGAAGAGCACGTCGATTATTGGAATCACGACGGCTGGATCGATCCTTTTTCTTCTGCAGAATGGACGCAGCGGCAGCAAGACTATGCGGCTCTTTTCAAAAACGACCCGTATACGCCCGAACTCGTCGTGGACGGGCACAGCCAGTTCGTCGGGAGTAACGCACGAAAAGCCGAATTCGAAATCGAAAAGGCAGCGCATGGCCCGAGAACGGAGGTTGCGATCAAACCCGGCAACGCGGAAGCAGAGGGGTCGCAGCGCTTTACAGTTTCGGTGGGAAAGCTCTCGCCAAGCGCAACCGGCGACGTGGCCGAGGTCTGGTTGGCGGTAACGGAAGACGGCCTGCATTCGTCGGTGAGCCTGGGAGAGAATGCCGGACACGTTCTCCATCACGTTGCGACCTTGCGTTCCCTCCGAAAAATAGGGGTCGCGGACGCGAACAGTGCATCGGTGTCGTTCACTGGGGATCAAATCGTGAAATTCAACTCGCATTGGGATCTTGCGAATCTGCACGTGACGGTTTTCGTCCAACAGAAAAAAGGGCGAGAAATTCTGGGCGCGGCTTCCACCAAAATTAAAAGTTAGACGGCCGCGAGTCTAGCCCCGCCGACGCCTCGTGCGCGCCGGCGATTGCTTCTGCTCGCCCGGGGCCAATACTCTGCGCACAATTGGCGTGTTCAACTTGTACTTGCGTTCAGTGACGTTGCCGCTCTCGTCTTTCACTCGCAGAATGAAAACCGGCAGCACGCCTTCCTTATCGAAGTTCTCACTGGTCACGGTTACAGGCAGCACGCCGTTCAGGCCGTGTTCGCGGTAGGCGGTTTCGTAGCGGTGCTTTCTCACGTTCCAGGTGAAAACGCGAATCTGATCGTAATCGTAGGGCAGACCGTCGTGCGGTTCAGTGAGGACGCAAAGGTACTGTGAAACATTTTTGCCCGTGCCGTCCTTGCCGCCATCCAGCACGTGATTCAGCGGAAAAAATGCCACGATACGCTGGCCTTCGGCATATTGCGCGATATCGAGCGGGACGTCGAGGTCCACCATCCTCGCCAGCACCCAGCCTACGCGGTTGTCGGCGTCGCGCACCAGCCACCAATCCTCCAACACCGGGCCGGACGACGCTCTTCCACCGGAGGTTTTCGCGGAATTCTTCCCCGCGGGCTCGGCGGCCGATCCCAGTTGCTTCTCCGCCGTAGCCCGTTTCAGCACGGAAACTCGCGCTCCCGACGGAAGCTGGTACAGATGCTCGGCCTCGCGGGAGGGGGTGATGTGCAAATTCGTCTCATTCCGCAGCACACCGGGCGATTGCACCGGATCGTTCAGGTTCTCTTGCGTGAGTTTCTGCAAGGCATCGTAGGTCTGCTGATCTACGAGGTAGCGTTGCTCGATCCAACCTTCAACGCTGCTTGCGGTGCGCACACGGGAAAAGCGCTTCTCTCGCTCAAGAACCTCCACACGCTCGCCGTTCTTGACCGTCCCCACGTGGTTATAGACGGGGGCGACGCGGTCGCGCAGCATGGCTTCTCCCACCGATACATAATTGATTTCCAGGACGCGACGGCCTCTGCCTTTGCAGGCGGAAACTCCAAGCAGCAAGACAGCGGCGAGCGCGAAGAGCAGAGCGCGCTGATAAAGATGCGATCGATAAGATGATTTCACGGTCTTCGCCAGGTTCACAGCAACCAGCCCACATCAACCAGTTCACTTCACCCAGTCAGCTCCAGAAAGCCGACGTGAGCGTTGACGTTCTACTATAGCGCGGCGAGGCAGCAGTTTCTTCGCGGCAAGTTTTGCCGGAATTCAGCGTTCGAACCCCATGCGAGGTTGTCCTGCTTTATAGTCGGCAAATGGAGAATCGCCTGCGCTCTCTCAGCGGAGAGGGAATGGGAGCAAGACCGCTATTATTCACGGCTATCGGCGTGTTTCTATTCTTTGGCAACGTGATGGCTTCTCTCGCGGCCATCACATTGATCTGGCGAGGCACGGTTCTTGACCGAATCTGGGTACTCAATCCGCGCGGCTTAGAGCAGCTTGCACCTTTCGGCAAGCTGGTCGGAATTTCTTTCCTGGTGCTGGGCGCGGTTCTGGCGCTGGCTGGAGTGGGCTGGTTTCGCCGCCAGCTCTGGGGATGGAGACTGTGCGTCGCCATTATCGCGACTCAGGTTTTGGGAGATCTGGTCAATGGCCTCAGGGGGGATTTCCTGCGGGGCGGTGTTGGCTTCGCGATTGCCGGAGCGTTGCTGATTTACCTCCTGCGCCCAAAGATCCGCGCCTACTTCAGGGAGACCCAAAGACGGCATCCTGACATCACGCCGCCGCTTCGGTTACCATGAAGGCAGGCCGTGATGAAAAACATGTCCAAGAATCATTTTCTTCTTCTCTCGTTAGTGGCGTTGGTGCTCGCTGCCGGTTTGTGCGCTGCGGCGAATGAGCCGGTGAATCCGGCGCTGCGTCCGCCCAAGGGCGCGCAGGTGGCCATCGTGGTGTTCGAGGATCTGCAGTGCCCGCAATGCCGCCGCGTGTCGCCGATTCTTGAGCAGGCTTCCAAGACCTACAAGATTCCGCTGGTGCGTCATGATTTCCCTCTGCCTGGGCACAACTGGTCTTACGACGCTGCCGTGATTGCGCGCTACTTCGATGAAAGTTCGAAAGAGCTGGGCAACGAATTTCGCGACTATATTTTCGCGAACCAGTTCGAGATCAACCCGCAGAACTTGCGGGGCTATGCTGAGAAGTTCGCCAGCGAACACAAAGTGGAACTGCCTTTCGTGATCGATCCACAAGGCAAGTTCGCCGCCGAGGTCAATGCCGACCGCGACGTGGGCAAAGCCATCAAGCTCGAACACACTCCGACGGTCTATGTGGTCAGCACCCGCCATCCGGAAAGACCTTACGTGGAGATGAAGGATGCCAGCCAGCTCTATGCGCTGATTGATGCGATGATGAAGGAGTAGTCAGTTCTCAGTTCTCCATTTCCAGAGCAAAAAACTTGCTCAGTCGCCGAACCCGATGCCGATGGCGCGCGCGGTTCGTACAAGTTCGCCTTTCGGGTCGACCGATTTGAGGTGCCCGATCGCATGGGCTACGTCTACGGAAACGATCGACTCGCCGCGCAGGGCGACCATCATGCCGAAACCTCCAGCAGCAATCAGGTCGACAGCGGCCACGCCGAAGCGCGTTGCCAGAATTCGGTCGAAGGGCGAGGGCGTTCCGCCGCGCTGAATGTGCCCCAGCACGCTCACACGCACTTCTTTTTTCGAGCCGTGGGCAATGGCGTTGCCGATCAGAGTCCCGATGGGGCTGGCGCGGCGGTTCTCTTTCAGTTCCGGCGGCAACTTCACGCCTTCGGCCAACACCACGATGGTGAAGTACTTGCCGGTTTTTTCGCGTTCGGCGATGTAGCGGCAGACGTGCTCGATGGTGAAGGGGATTTCCGGGATCAGGATGATGTGAGCGCCTCCGGCGATGCCGGCCTCAAGCGCGATCCAGCCGCAGTCGCGGCCCATCACTTCGACCACCATCACACGATGATGCGACTCGGCGGTGGTGTGAATCTTGTCGAGTGCGTCGGTGACGGTGTGCAACGCGGTGTCGAATCCAAAGGTGACCTCGGTCGCCGAAAGATCGTTGTCGATGGTCTTGGGCACACCGACGATCTTCAGTCCCTTTTGAAAGAGGTCGTAGCCGATCTTCTGCGATCCGTCGCCGCCGATGGTGATAACGGCGTCGATGCCCAGCTTGGCGG
>JBAWCJ010000322.1:0-3308 GCA_049590215.1 Candidatus Sulfotelmatobacter sp.
GTCCGTGGCTACCACGGCGCGCGCCTGCGCATAAGATTCCAGAATCGTCTTGCCCAAGGTTTCATAGGCGTGCGACGGCAGCACGGTGAAGCGCGACCCGGCAATCGCGCGCTCCAGTTCCGCTCCCCGCATGTGGCCGGCAAACTCGACGTTGGCCAATCCCAGCTCGCCAGCCAGTTGCTCCAACCGGCCGCGCTCCGGGCCGTCGCCCGCGATCATCAGCCGAAGATGTGGCAGTCGCCGCATGGCGTGCAGCAAGTCGTCTACGCCCTTTTCCGCGGACAGCCGTCCGAAGTAAAGCAGCGGAGCATTTTCCGCGGCACGCTCCGTCGCAGCCCTAACCGGCTGAAAGTGGGGAAGCACCTCGAATCTCTCCGGATCCCATCCGTGTTCGACAAACTTGTCTCGCACAAATTGGCTGGGAGCAAGAAAGCGGTCCACGCATTTTTCGTACGTGCCCACCCATTTGTGGACGTATGCCTCCGCCACCAGAGTCATCCGCGCGCCCCATCCCGGATAGCACTTTTCCTTCAGCGCGTGCCAGAATTCGCCGCCCTTGCACGCCTCGCAAGCTTCTCCTCGCAATACCAGGTTATAGCTGGCGCATAACACCTTGAAGTCGTTCAAGTGGTAGACGACCGGAACCTTCTGCGCCTTCAACTCCCACAAGATCGAGGGCGACAAATGGTGATAAATATTCCGTACGTGCGCCACATCCGGACGGAAATCCGCAATCATCCTCCGAATCCGCCGCCGCGCCTCACGAGAGTAAATCGCATGCCCGGCCAGCCTCACTTTCTCGAACCATCCACTGCGCTCCTTGAAGTCAACGTGGGGCATGAAGTGGCGATCGTACGGCGTAGGGCTGCCTCGCGGATCGGCCATGGAAAACAGCGCCACTTCATGCCCCCGGGATCGCAACAGTTCCATGGCTTCGAACAGGTAGACTTCCGTGCCACTGAAGGGGTAGTTATATTTGTTGCAAAACAAGATTCTCACGAGGGGCACTCCGTTCTTGAGTTACAAAATTCTGAGTTGGAGGGAAATCCGGCGCAGCGATCCCGCGCAGAAACCGGCTGCCAAATCGAGTTAGATTTTTCCCGCGACTAAAGTTGTGAACCACCTGCATCTGAGCGGCGTGCCGGACCCAGTCCAGCCGGCTCACCGCCGAACGATCCTCTCTGCACATCGATCTCTCGAGGAAGAGAATCTTGGACACGAAATCCTGCAGCGCTCCCGGCGCATAGAGAAAACCGGATTTCCCAGGGATGACAATCTCCGGGACCCCAGTGATTGCCGGCGCGAGAACAATCCTGCCCCGCGCCATCGCCTCCATCAGCACCAGAGGAATCCCCTCACTTCGGCTAGTGAGGACAACAACATCGGCACGCCCGTACAGAGCCTCCATCTGCCTTCCGCCAATG
Organism: Candidatus Sulfotelmatobacter sp.; assembly: GCA_049590215.1. Lineage (GTDB taxonomy): Bacteria > Acidobacteriota > Terriglobia > Terriglobales > Acidobacteriaceae > Sulfotelmatobacter. The sequence goes on from JBAWCJ010000322.1 coordinate 1,425, forward strand.
TGGCCGAGCAGCTTGAGTTGGTCCTGCAACCGGTTTTTCCGAATCAAACACTCCAGGCGTTGCCGCTCCGGTCCTTCCCCTGCGATCCAACACTCAAAATCGAGTCCACCATCGCGCAGTCGAGCGCAGGCGCGAACCAGAAACGCATGATCCTTCACCGCATGCAGCCGTCCCACCGCCAGCAAGGTGAAGATGCGGCGTGTGCCGCGAGCAACCCTCCGCGACTCAGCCTGTTCTGGCACGTCCACACCCAGACGCGAGACGATGATTTTGCGCGGATCCGCTGCCGGAAAGTTTTTCAAAATGTGACGCCGGTTGTACTCCGAAATCGTCATGCAAAACCGGCAATGCTTCAGCTTCACGTCGAGATAAGCGCCGTTGAGCAGTAGGTCTGACCCATGCAGCGTCATGCTGAAGTCCACTCCCAGCAGCCGCGCCGCCACCATCCCGATCCACGACCCGAAATATCCGTGATGTACGTGGATGTGATCCATCCCGCGATCCATCTCTCGATCTCGGAGCAGCACGGCGTAATAAGCCCCCAGCCAGGTATGCAACAGAGCTTTCAGTCGCAGCTTCGGCGATTCGTTTCCCCTCAGAAGCACCCGCGCGACCAGGCCGGCAATCCGTTCCCAACGCCGCACGACGAGCCCGAGAGCTCGCAGCAGAGTCAAAACTCGAACCGGTTGCAGACAGAGAATCTCCGGTTCCAAAGCCGCGTCGTTGGACGCGCTCTGCGCCGCATCCGGTCTGCGCACGCTGCCCGGTATGACCCGAACTCCCCGCCGCCGCAGCTCCTGGATTTCCTCGCCCACATAAGGCTCAACGGCCGCAGGAAATTGATTGGCGAGATAAGCAACCGTCAACACGGAATCCAGATTTGCAGCAGAGAAGAAGAGATAGTCGCGGAATTAAAGAGTCGGAGAACCAGATCGAACGAAATCTAAGCGGCGGACCCGCGAACGCCCCGGGCAAACAGACTTGCTCTAGGTTCCAATTCGTGAGCGGCGCGCCGCTGCTGCGCCGCCAGCATTCCCGCCATGGAAAACAAAAGCCCATTTACGAACTGGTAATTCATCACCACCAGAGCAGCATTCACCCAATAGATGCCAAGCATCACCGGCCACATGGCATGAAACTGCCGATTCAGAAACCCCCCGCGCTCTGCCCAAGGAACTCGTCCTCGTGCCAGCCGCCAAAGCTCCCACATCAGCCACGCATACAGAGCTAAACCGAAGACGCCATGCTCCGCCAGCAACTCCAGATAAGTATTGTGCGGATACAATTCCTTCTCCTTGTACCCGCTCACGTGCCGCGCCAACTCCGCGGGCATTTGGTTGATACCCCATCCGGTCAGCGGCTTCTCCAAAAACATCTCCCAGCCTGCGGTATAAACCGCCCGTCGGAAATCGAGCGGGCCCGATTCCTTGAGCCGCTCGGTGAGCGCCTGGCGCTGATCATCAAAGCTCAGAGCGATCAGCAAGCCCAGAGCTCCCACGATCGCCACCCCGACGCAGATAAGCCGAAGCCTCCGGTTGTGCGCACGAAAAATCAAAACCATTACGCTGACCGCAAAAGACAGCCACACCGCGCGCGTCATCGTCGCCAAAATTGCGATCGGTAAGGAACCCAGCAGCACCGCGGCTTTCAATCCCCGTATTCTTCCCCGCAGAAAAGCGTGCAGAGCCAGCACCCCTAGCAGATTCAATGACACGCCGTTTGCCACCGCTTGCAGCAGCGGTCCTCGCGCCCGGTCAACGTGATAACCCAAACTTTCATCCAAAATGAAGCGCGGAAAGATCAGCGACCTCGCGCCCACCAGGAACGCGATTGCCGTGAAACAGAGATAAGCCAGCACCACGAGGGAAAACATCTCGAACTGCC
>JBAWCJ010000323.1:0-14075 GCA_049590215.1 Candidatus Sulfotelmatobacter sp.
CGATGGATCAGATCCATCCTGAGGATCGCGCACGCGTGGTCGAAGCTGCGGAAAAAGCTCGCAATACCGGCCGGGGTGAACGGCTCGAATATCGCATTCGTCACAAAGACGGTTCCTGGCGCTTTATTGAATCCACCGCTAGCGCTATTCGCAGCCCGGAAGGCGAGACTGAAGGGTTAGTCATCGTAAACCGCGACATTACCCAGAGGAAGCGGGCCGAGGAAAAGCTGGACCATCTGTCCTTCCACGACGGCTTGACCAATCTCCCTAACCGCGCACTCTTTCTCGACCGGTTGCAACGCGCAATCACACAGGCGCGACGGCACTCGGACTTCAGATTCGCTGTGCTGTTCATTGACATTGACGAATTCAAAGTGATCAACGACAGTCTCGGACATGCCGCCGGTGATGCGCTGCTCCTCCAAGTCGCGCAGCGTTTGAGCGTCTGCCTGCGCGGCGCCGACACTGTTTCTCGCCCCCGCTTGGGCAATGCCACAGATCCCCTCGTGGGCGAGAGTACGCTAGCGCGGCCCGGTGGCGATGAGTTCACTGTTCTCATCGAGGAGCTTCATGACCCCAGTGACACCATTCGCGTCGCCGAACGCATTCACCAGAGATTAGCCGCTCCTTTCAATTTGAATGGTCAAGAAATCGTGTTGACGGTGAGCATCGGTGTTGCTTTCAGCGGCAATGCCGGAGCGGAGGCACAGGATGTCCTCGGCGATGCCGAGATTGCCATGTATCGCGCCAAGGGCACGGGCAAGGGCCGCTGTGAAGTTTTCGACCATGCGATGCATGCCGGTGCCATCAAACGCTTGCAACTCGAAACGGACCTGCGCAAGGCCCTCGAGTTAAACGAGTTTCGCGTTTACTACCAGCCCATCGTGTGCTTGCGCAACGGCCAGATTGTAGGGTTCGAGGCGCTAAGTCGCTGGCAGCGCTCCGAAGGTCTGGTTATGCCCGGAGAATTCATCGCGGTTGCAGATGAGACCGGTATCATCTTGCCCATTAACCGTCAGCTCCTTTACGACGCTTGCCGGCAACTCCGTGCGTGGCAGGAGCTTTTCCCCTCTGATCCGCCGCTTACGCTCAATGTAAACATCACGCCCAAACAGTTTGCGCAACCTGAACTGGCGGCCCAGATTGGCAAAACTTTGCAGGAAACCGGATTGGATCCTGGTTGTGTCAACTTGGAAATCACTGAAACGATCGCCATGGCCGATGCCAAGACGTCTACCGTCGTGCTGTCCGAGCTAAAAGCGCTCGGCGTTAATCTGGACATCGACGACTTCGGGACTGGATACTCCTCCCTTAGCCGCCTGCAAGGCTTCCCCGTGGATACGCTGAAGATCGACCGTGCGTTTATCTCGCGTATAGATACTGACCTCGCAACCCACGAAATCGTTCGCGTTATCGTCATGCTCGCCCACGGTCTCCGCCTGAAGGTCGTTGCGGAAGGCGTCGAGACTCAAGCGCAAGTGGACTTGCTAAAGGATATCGGCTGCGAACTGGCCCAGGGGTACTTCTACTCTAAGCCCGCCGCCGTTGAAACAATCGAGCAGCTCTTGGGTAAGAACCGGGCGACACGCGACTCAGCGGCGCGAGCGATAGCGGCTAGTTCCACATCCGCGTGAAAAACCCAAAACGGGTCAATGAGTAGTCACGTCGGTGAGGTCCATTTGTCGCTGGAAACACTGTAGTAAAACTGTAGTAGTTCCATGTTCAAAACGGGGCAAAACGGATCATGTCGGGACGAATCGGTGTTCTTGTAAGCGGCTGAAGAATCAAAGTAGAGTAGAGAATTTTCATAACGGTTCAGAACCCACTGTGGAACTCAAAATCCGCCGTGCCGCGCGGCGCTTGGGCCAAAAGTCGGCTTCTGGGGAGTTTGCCGGGATCGGTACGATAAACGCGCTACTGGTTAGAAGATCGGGGACAGGATCATGCTTTTCGCCGCGGCACCGGAGGCCGCTTCCAATGGCGAAGAGCAAACGCAAACGAGTCCCGAAAACGGTCCTCAAACTACTCGATCTAGAACAATCGAAATCTGCGGTGTTGAACAGTCTCACGTCTTCGAGTTCAAAGCGCTCGTACGACCATGCCATTCGTGAATTCATCGAATGGTACTGCTCGGAGCCCAGGATACTTCAACAGGACCGTGGTCACACGGTACCGAATCGCGCTCGAACAGCACCCGTAGGCCCCGTCGACGATTAACCTGAGATTGGCGGCGATACGCCGGCTGGCGGATGAAGCATCCGATTGCGGACTTCTTAGCCCCGATCTTGCGGCAGGCATTCGGCGTGTGAAGGGCGTTTCCATGTGAGGGTCTCGCAGCGGATTGACCTCCGCCAGATCCTCGCGGGACACACGCCGAATCTGATTCTGGAGTGCAGAACGAATCTTGGGGTCTTCCGGCGCATACTTGAGAGCTTCGGAATATGCGCGTACACACTTCTCGCGAAATCGGCTCTTTAGGTAGAGATTTCCGAGCTGAATGTGAACGAAGTATGCCGTCGGGTCGAGCTCGACGGAGCGACGAAACGCTTCTTCTGCCTCTGCGTCATTCGGGTTTCCGCCATAAATCCGGTTGATTCCGCGCCAGTAAAAATCTGAGGCCGCCTCTCCAGGCAGGTTTAACGTGCCCCGGAAGATGAACAGATTCCCCAATCGTTCTGCAGGCTGGGCTTTCCGCAAGGCAGGGCTATCCCAATACCTAGTTGCAACAAAGTCGGATGGCCCGGCAAAGATCGTTCCCGACCTTTCCGGGAGTTCGATGAGGGCAGCGTCACGTTTCTCGTCGCTACCAAGGCAGTCGATGCCTCTTGCGGCCTTTTCTTCGTCCCAAATCCAATAGAGACAGACAGGCCGAGGATCATTTGGTTTGAGTTCCCGCTTGTAGTATTCCGCTAGCTCTTTTGACCTCTGTCCGAGGTTCACACCTTCATCGCTAAAGACCTTATAGGCGTTCGAGGCACCCCCGACGAACTCGTTGAAATATTCCCAGGGACGCATCTGCGGCAGCGCTGACGCGGCCGCGGCAATGAAAGCGGTCGCTACGAAAATTTTGAGCTGCCGCGTTTTGGAGGATAGTGCCATCTCAAAACTGATCCCCGCGAAAACGGAAAGCAGAACAACCACAGGCAAAGCGTGACGAATTCCTGCATAGGTCGCGCCCCTCGAAAGCACGAGCAAAAACCAGACCGCCGCGCTCAGCACGATCGCAGCAGGCAATATCCAGTTCGGCGGAATGCGGCGGGTGAAAAAAAGAAACAGTCCGATCAGCATCACCACGATCAGACCGATGGGCACTTTGGCAGCGATCATCGCGGGGAAGAAATATCCGGGACCTCTAAAGTCGTATACCTTGCCAAGAATCAATTGAGGATGCTCGCGTCCCTCCATCCCGGCACGGATGGTGTCTGCAAAACCCCAGAGGTAGGCGCGGGGCACCACGTGAGTCGTGGCCATCGTGGCTAGTATGGCGTGATAGGTGGGCGAAGCAACGTCGTTGATCTTGTCAACCAGCGGGCGGTTAAACGATTCCTGCCCAGCTGGAGACTCGGAATACCGGAACAGATAGGAAGCCCATAGCACCAACATTGCCCCGCCCAGTACAGCGCCAAGTTTCACAACTCTAAGCCAGCGCGAGTGGCTTGGCGATCCAAGCGGCTGGAGGATAGCAACTACCGTACCAATGAGAGCTATGCCCACCGCAACAACGGGTGCAGAATGCTTTGCGGTCAAAGCAAGCCCGAGAAACGCGGAGCAAGCGGCAAGGTCGGTCCAGATCCAATCACGAAAGGCTCTTGCGGCGAGCACAACAGCCGTAGTCGAGAGGAGCGCCACCGGCAGATCGGTCATGACCACGGGCAGGTGCGCCGCGACCGTCGGGTCGATAGCGAGGAAGAGAAGAGTACCGAGAGAAACGCCTGCGTCAAAAACGCGTTCCAACGCAAAAGCCAAAGCGAGCAACAGAAGGCCGTTCAACCCATACATTGCCACTCTTGCGCGCCGCTGGACAAAGTCGGGATCGTTTTGTCGGAAGACGGCGAGATTCGCAAAAGCCCGTTCTCCCGGCTTGTCATTGAATTGGCGAAGCGAATCCAGTCGAAATCCTGTTGCATACATGACAATGCCCACCCAAAGTTTCACAAGAGGCGGGTGCTCGGGATTGATTCGGAAATCGTGGTACTTCACGTAAGAGACGCCGGCGGCGATGTGGTAGGCCTCATCGATGGTGAAGCCATCCAGGCGAGTTGAAATGGCCGAACGCAGGATTGCCAGCGCAACCAGAAGAAGTGCAAGCCAAACAAAAGCGTTGCGTCTTGTAGTGAACCGATTCACCGGAGTTGCCGGCACCGGGGTAACGCGTGGTACGTCGGACATCTGTTTAGCCATCTAGCCCGCCCAAATTTTGCATGGGTTTGGTTGAATGAGTGTTTATACCATTGGCCAAACGGAGGTTGGTAGAGGAATGAAAGGCGCGGTGAGCCGCGTCGCGGCAATCTGGAAGGCATCCGTCCGGCCTTCACGAGGTTGATCCTGAGCAGTCGGCAAACCTTACCTTACCGGATTACGGAAGGGTTGCCCGTCACTCGCCCACAAACGTGCCGGCAGAGAGACTCTTCCTAGAAACCAATTGTGGGGGACTATGAATGTCACGGTCTGCGTGCTAAGTTATTCGGCCATGCGAGTTCCTGGATTGATTCTGACAATCGTTCTCATCGGTTTTACATGCACGGCGACATCTCAAAACGCGGTTGTACACGAGCGCCGGCAGCGAGCCGCCGCTGCGTTCCGCGACGGGATTCTTTTGATTCACGCCAGTTCCGAGCTAGATCTCACCGCTGATGGTTTCCGCCAGGACCCTTTCTTCTATTACTTCACGGGCTTGGGAAACACGGTGGGGGCCGTGCTCGCCATCGACGGAATATCGGGCGAAAGTTGGCTTTTCTTGCCGTCCAAACCACCGTTCTTGAGAATCGGTCTACAGCCGGAAGTTCAGCCCGGACCGGAAGCGACGAAACGCTTGGGGATGGAACATGTCGTTGACTGGTCCGAACTGGGAAGGTTTCTAGCCTCACACACCGGCGAGGCGCAGCCCCTGTACTATGGCGAGGATCTGCCAACATTTGCTGAACTGCCAGCCAACCTTCTCAGCCCGAAGTCACCGGAGGCTCCGACCTGGCTGCAGATCATCCTGCAAAGGTGGCCCGCCTTTGAAGCCAAAGAGTCGGGGGAACGAATAGAGGCCCTTATGGCGGTTCAGAGTGCGGAGGAGACTGCCGCTCTGCGCTCGGCTGCGAAGGCGACTGTGGCTGCCGTAATGGCCGGAATGCGTGCCATTCGACCAGGCGTATCCCAACGGAGCGTCGAAGCGGTGGTCGAAAACACATGCTGGAGCGTGGACGCACATGGTTCCTCTTTCTGGCCGTGGGCAATGGCAGGAGACAATGCGGTCTTCCCGCGGCCTTTTACATCCCTCGCGCGTTACGATCACTTGAACCAAAATATGCGCTCCGGCGACCTGGTGCGGCTTGATGTGGGATGCGAACAGGACCACTACATAGGAGATTTGGGGCGGACAGTTCCGGTCTCCGGCCACTATGACGAAGATCAGAGAGAGACCTGGCAGATATTCGTGGCGGCATATCATGCTGGTGTCCTCGGGTTGCACGACGGGGCCACTGTCGACCAGGTCTTCGACGCCTGGCGTGCAGAACTGCTTCGTCATCGAGCATCCGCAAAGACTCCGCTTGCGCAGCACGCGATCGATTCCTGGTCAGATCGCAAGAATGTTCCGTACTGGCAAGTGCATACGACGAACCTGATGGCCGGTCGCGCGGTGGGGCCACTCAGGCAGGGAACGACGATCAACTTTGAGCCGATCGCCTCGGTCGATGGCCAGGGATTTTTCCTGGAAGACATGTACCTCATTACTAGGGATGGCGCAGAGCTGCTCACCCCGGGAGTTCCCTATTCGGCTGAGGACATCGAAGCCGCGATGAGGTAGATAGTGTTGAGACACCTGGGGCGGTTCTGGATGAGTGGTCGGCAAACAGGAAGTAATCGATCGAGCCACGACCTCGCGGGGCACCAGATCAACTGCGAGATCAGGAAACGGGCTTCGAAGCACGCTCACCATTTCAGACATTCGCGAACAGTGGCCTTGACCGATAGGAGGGGCGGATGTCAAACTGTTGCTGGCAGGATTGAGAGAAAGTGTTTCTGCGCGGTTTTCTCTTCTGCTCGGTTCGCCGTACAATAAACGTACAATGGAAGCGGGATTGTGGGGCATTTGGGCCGTTAGGCCGGATGCAAAATCAATAAGTTACGTGTTATCAACGTGATGGAGTAGTTCAAATCCCCCCTTCCGCACCAATTTCAATGATGTGAATTGAATGCGCGACAGGCAACTGTCTGGTTTCGCACAAGATCGCATCGTGCATCCGACGGGCTCGGCTTGTCGTACGCACTTGCGGAACACCTACTCCGCGATCTTTGCGATCGTCCCCAGCCCCGTCTCCAAGGCCATCCTGTCATCAGAAACTTCATCGGGCGGTGGAGCCCGAAAGCGCGCACGCCGAGTGCATGCAAATTCATTTCCGCGAGAACCCCAGCCTTCCTGAGCGCGGGATTGTAAACCAGCGAGTTCTCTTGCCGGTCTGCCCGCGTCATTCTCGCCTCTCAAAAGAACATAGGAGCCAGGCGAGGACGACAGACAAAAATCCTTTGCATAGTCGCCTCAGAAGTGCATAATGAATCGTTTTAATTGGGCCTGGTCCGCTTTCGCCGGTCTCACACCTGGGGAACCGGCGTTACATTGAGTGAGTTCCCCAGCAAAATCTGACAGCAATCAGAGGCACCGGCCTCGTTTGTTTATCCGGCCAAGGGGGCAACGTGAGTCTCTCCGCTCTAACGTTTCGGGAAAACTGCCAGCACGCACTGCGAACTCTAACCATCGCCGTCATCGTCCTGCTGCCGGCAGCACTTTTCGGCCAAGGCTACTTCGGGACCGTGAGCGGCATCCTGACCGACACATCGGCGGCCGCCATCCAGGGTGCAAAGGTCACGCTGCTCGACGAGCAGAAGGGATATAAGTTCACTACCACCTCGAACAACGAGGGACGGTACCTTTTCGTTTCGATTCCTCCGGGGCTGTATTCGGTGACTGCCGAGAAGCAAGGATTTGAAAAGACTGAGCGCACCCACATAAGACTGAGTGTCACCGAGAACCCAACCGCGAATCTGACTCTTAGGGTCGCGAGTGCATCACAAAGCGTTGACGTCAAGGCCCAAAGTGAGAGCATCGACACCCAAGATGCGGTGACCGGCCAAGTCGTCGACCGCAGGGCCATCAATGATCTGCCTCTGGTCGACCGCAACGTGTTTGATCTGACCTATCTGGCGCCGGGCGTCACCGACGTGGATGATCAGTGCCCCAACTGCGGCGGCACCAATTTTGTTTCGAACGGCAGCCGTGGCGCCAGTGCCGACATTCTGATGGACGGCGCTTCCATCACCAACTTCGAGCCCAATGGCGGGGTCACCCAGATCGTGTACCAGCCCTCGGCGGAATCAGTGGAAGAGTTTAAGGTGCAGCAAACCAATTTCAGCGCAGAGTACGGCTTTTCCGGCGCCTCGATCATCAACATGGTCACGCGCTCGGGAACGAACTCATTTCACGGCGGCGTCTACGATTTCATCCGCAACACCATCACCGACGCTAACAACTGGTTCAACGATCAGGCCGGTATTCCTATTCCTCCAGTTCACCGGCACGACTTTGGCGGAACCATTGGCGGCCCGATCTTTAAGAACAAAACTTTCTTTTTCTTCGACTGGGATGGCATTCTACAGAGCAGCATGGGCACCTATGTGGCTGGTGTGCCCAGCGCTGCCATGCGCACTGGTGATTTTGGCGAAGTCTGCACCTCACAGGGCGGATCGTTCAATTCCACGGGAATGTGTACGGAAGGTGGGAGTCCGTTGATCGCCGGGCAGCTTTATGATCCCTATTCGGGCGTCTACAGTTCTGCTGACGGCGGTCCCGTTCGCAACCCTAACGCCTTCATCCCCTACAACAGGATTGACCTTTACAGCAGCCCCGGCAGCCCGAATCTTCCGGCGAACCTTCAACCGCCCCCTGGTCCAGGCAACCTGATCGATCCTGTAGCTCAGAATGTACTGAACCTGTTCCCTCTGCCAACGCCCAACCTGCCGAATTCGACTATCTATAATAACTGGATCGCTTCGGGAGCGACCCCTAGCAATAATGAGGCATTCGATCTGAAGATCGATCATCGCTTCAGCGAAAAAAATCTGTTGAGTGCCAAGTACTCCTATCAGTGGGGCTCGAACACTCCTTATAACTGCTTCAAGACCTTCATCGATCCTTGCGCCGGAGGAGCCAACAAAAGCACAGCCCACCTGTTCGCGATTAACGACACGTACACCATCAACCCAACAATGCTGCTGACCACAACTTTCGGGATCACCCGCGGCGCCATGCGTATTTACGCCTACGATTCGAGTCTCAACTCCAATCCGCTCAGCACACTGGGTTTTCCATCCTACTTAGAATCGAATGGTTTCAACGGTGTTCCCGCCATGTTCATCAACGATTACTTTGCGGCGGGTTTCCCCAATGCAGGAAACGATCCCTATGGCAACTACAAGCAAGGTCAGATCACCGGTCAGTTCAGCGAGTTGTTGAGCAAGATCCATGGGCCGCACGAGCTGAAATTTGGATTCGAGGCTCGCCTGCATCAGCAGAATTACATCCAGACGAACGCTCCATTGGGCTACTTCCAGTTCAATAACGCGGGCAGCTCGCTGTGCCCCTTCGTAGACGATTTTGCGGACTGCGGTGGAGACTCCATGGCCAGCTTTCTCATGGGCCAACTGTCCGGGGGTGGAAGCAGTTTCTACGAAATCCAATTTCAGCCCGCGACGGAAAATTATCAATACGCCACCTTCGTTCAGGACAACTGGAAGGTGACTCCCAAACTCACCTTGAACCTTGGATTGCGTTACGATGTTTCGTTGCCGCGCACGGACCGCTTCAATCACCAGAACTGGTTCGATCCGAATGTAGTAAATCCGTTGAATGGCGGTTCGTTCAGCTACACTGACCCGGTTACCGGCAATCCTGTGACTCGCCCGCTGCTCGGTGGCGAGGTTTTTGCCAACTCGCACCAGCGCACCAATTATGTAACCGACTGGAAGGACTTCCAGCCACGCTTTGGTTTCGCCTACCAGTTCGCTCCGAAAATGGTGGTCCGCGGCGGTTACGGAATTTACTATGGCCAGTCACGGTCGGGCGCCAGCGGAGTTGTGCCCTACGGCGGCCAAGGTTTCAACGAATACACTAATGTGATTTCGACCTACAACAACGACGGCGCCACACCTTACCTGCACCTCAGCAACCCATTTCCTAACGGATTAAACCAGCCTGCGGGGAGCTCTCTGGGATTGTTGAACGACGTCGGCTATGGAGCGAATGGTCCGCTCCGGATTGCCGCCGCAAATCTGACCCCTTACGAACAAAGCTGGAGCTTTGGGGTCGAGCGCCAAATGCCGTGGAACGTGGTTCTGGATGTCGAATATCTCGGAAAGAAAGGAACCCATCTGCCATTCAGCGGCGCCAATAACATCGACATCTTTGGTACGTCGATTGAGACCTTGCCGATCTCCGGCCCCAATCCCAACAACCAATGCCAAACTCTGACGATAAACTGCCTCAACACCTATGTGACCAATCCTCTCTCTTCACTGAATGGTGGCCCCATCAGCGACCCGAACAGCACGCTCTCGTCGGCCCAGGTTCCCTACAGTCAGATAGCGTCGCCTTATCCGCAATTCACCGGAGTTAGCACCGATGTCCAGATGATCGGCAACTCGACCTATCACGGACTGCAACTCAGCGCAAACAAGCACTTCAGCAACGGTCTGGAATTCATCGTCAACTACACATGGTCGAAATCGATCGACGATGCGTCGGTGGGCGACGACAACGTAACCTGGCTGGGAAGTTTCACCAGCCTTCAGGATCCCAACAAGCCCTGGCAAGAGCGCAGCCTGTCGACCTTCGATATACCCTCGGTACTGAAATTCAGTTACAGCTACGATCTGCCCTTCGGGCGCCACAGAGCCATGCTCGGCAATATGCCGCGTGTGCTCGACGCCGTTGTCGGCGGTTGGAGGACCAACGGCATTTGGCAGATTGCAGACGGCAGGCCCCTGCCTATAACTGTTTCCAACGGAGGTACGCCCCTGCCCAGCTACGGCGCTCAGAGGCCCAATCTAGTCGGAACGCCGAGACGCAACTATGGCCACGATTGGCAGAACGACTTTTTCACAAATCCTGAGGTCTTCCAGATGCCCGCCCTGTTCACGCTCGGCACTATGCCGCGAACGATCGCACTTGTGCGATCACCGCTCACGTTTACCAGCGATTTGTCGGTGAACAAGGTGTTCCCGTTGTCGGGCGTGCACGAAGGCCTGAACATGGAGTTACGACTAGAGGCCCAAAACGCATTCAATCATCCGCTCTTTAGTTTGGGCAGCCCAGGTCCTTACGGCAGCAGTACTCTGAATGTCGGCGATCCCAGTTTCGGAGTGATCAGTAGCATGTCGCCGATCGGGCCACGGCAGGTTCAATTGGCCGTGAAGATTAACTTTTAGAAATGATGGCGGGGGGCCGGTCACCCTCCAGTTTCTTCATGGACTGCTCATTTGGCGGAGTTCCCCGGACCTCCCACTGAATAAATTCGGGGAAGGCGCATTTCGACTGGGGGTAGAGCCGGGAACGCGGCGTGCGGTTCCTTCTGGTACCAATACGCGACAGAAAAAAGGTTGTCGGAGCGATGATTGGCGTGGCCGTGCTCGATTGTCGCTTTGAGAGATTTGGTGAAAGGGATCGGCGAATCGAGATGAAAGCGATACACGGAAGAGCGGCTACCCGCGACTTCGGCGCCCTTTACCGGTGCTCCGTATAGTGCATAAGAGAAGGGATGATCGCCAAAGTCCCAGGCTCCGAGAAAGTAGTCTTCCGACCCGGTACCGTTAATGGAGGGACGTTTTTCTCCGTCGATAAAAAACATGTCGTCGCCTTCGCCCCACCAGCCGTCCTGATTCTGAAACACTGACATGGTCACGCCGACGAAGTGTCCCTGGCCGGTGGCTTCCATCCATACGTAATTGTTTTCTCCATCAAGATTTTTCTTCGCGGTTACGGCTGGCGCGTCGTTTGATTCCCACTGGTTGGTCCACCCTTTGGCTGGCGTTGCCTGCCGGTACTGGGCGTGGAAATACATGGTGTCAGCGGCAAGATCCCTGCGCAAAGCCTGATAGTCGATATTGAAATAAAACGCATCGACCGCTTCCCTTCCTTCATTGGTGACTGTGATTCGGGCTCGTTTCCGAAAAGGCATAGGGAAAAACGAATTCAAGGCCTTATCTGGGGCCACCGACAGCGGGATCGATTCAAACTGGAAATAGTCGCCAAGGCCCAGGCCGAAGAAGTCGCCGACTGGAGCCTCAACGCTGGGCGAGACTTCGCCGTCCCAATACATGCGTAGGACCAGCTTTTTTAAGTGGTACTGTTCCGGCGACGCGATGGTGATCCAGATGTGGGTAATGATTCCGGGGCCAGCGTCATCGAGTAATGCGATCGTGTCTCCGGGGGGAATTTTGTAAAAATCGTCATTGCCGCCGGTGCGGTCATAGCTGGAGGCCCTCTTCTGAACATAATCATGAGGTGAGACGAGACTGGAGAGCATCGTGCTCTGACCGCCATCTGACTGGGCCGAGAAAGAAGTGCCGGTCAGCATGATGGCACCAAAGATTATCTCTAGCCACAACACGTGTCGCAGGTTAATTCCTCTCATGCGTAGCTGCTTCATTGGGAGATTTGTGCGATGTACACGGCGAACGGCTCCAGAGCGACCTGATCCAACCGACCACTGGCCGCGGACGCTGAGGTCGTGAGTAGAGTCTTCGCCTTAGCGGATGAAACACCTTCTGCGGAAAGATTAAAGCTAACTTTCTGCGATGTCCCCGACATATTCAGAACGACCAGTACGGCTTCATTCTTGTATCGCCGGAGATAGGTGAGCACGTTCGGATCGTCCTGGTTCAGCGCGACGTAATCTCCGTCCAGAAGGGCGCGATTCTGATGATGTAATACCAGCAGCTGCCGGTAGAACTGCAGGATGGAGTTCGGGTCGTTCAATTCGGTTGCAACATTGTGCGTCTTGGCACTCGATGGAACCGGCAGCCAGGGTGTTCCCTGCGTGAATCCCGCGTTGGCCGAGTTGTCCCATTGCATGGGAGTGCGCTCCCCGTCGCGGCCTTTGTATCCCGGCCACCCCGTGATTCCCATCGGATCCTTCACATCTTCTTTCCGCGTGGGATCGTTGTTCTCCATGCCGATCTCTTCGCCGTAATACATGATCGGAGTGCCTCGCAGCGTCAGATAGAGCGCTGCCATCAGTTTGGCGATCTGGTCATTGTGCTTGCCGTCGCCGTAGCGCACGAAGGATCGCGGCATGTCGTGATTGCCGATGACATAAGTCGGCCAGCCGCCGGTGGATTCGGCAAGCGCAATTTGCTTCCGGAATTCAGGGGCGGAAAGCTTGTCGATCGTGCAGAACATGAAATCCATGGGCAACTGGATTTCATCGTTGTGGGCCCCGTAATATTCTTTCAGCTCGGCGGCGCTGTCGGTGTAGGTTTCACCCACTAGAACGGCGTCGCTCTCGTCGGCCACGGTCCGCAAGCGGCGGAGGACTTCATGATTCTCCGGAAGCTTGTCGTTGTATTTGTTTTGCATGTTCGGATCGCCGAGTTCGTCCTTTCCCGGCAAAACCGGATTGTCGTGCAGCTCCGGATCCTCAAACAAAAGATCAACCGCATCCAGACGAAACCCGGAGACGCCATGCTTGTACCAGAATCGAGTGGCATCGAACATGGCTTTTTCCACGGCTGGGTTGCGCCAGTTCAGGTCCGGCTGTGCGGTGGCAAAGTAGTGGTAGTAATACTGACCAGTCGTGGGATCGAACTTCCAGGCCGAACCTCCGAAACCTGAGATCCAATTGCTGGGAGGCACGCCGTCGGCCTTACCGTCGCGCCAGATGTACCAGTCGCGATGAGCGGAGGTGCGCGAGGACTTTGAATCCAAAAACCACGGATGCTGTTCCGAAGTGTGATTGATGACGAAATCCATGATGATGCGGATGTGCTTTTTCTTTGCGGCTTCTGCCAGGTGGTCGAAATCGGCCAAGGTTCCATACATCGGATCGATGTTTTCGTAATCGGAAACGTCATAGCCAAAGTCGACTTGCGGCGAGGGATAGCAAGGAGTGATCCAGATGGCATCCACGCCCAGTTGCTGCAAGTAGTCAAGCTTCGACTCAATCCCTTTGAGATCGCCGATGCCATCGCCGTTGTTGTCGGCGAAACTGCGCGGATAGACTTCGTAAAAAACAGCATGCTGCCACCATGCGTGGCCTTCGGCATCAACCGGCCGCGCCTGCGCCTGAGAGAAGGAAAGTGCAAGGCACACACCTGTGATTAGCAAAGCTAGGCACCTGAAGTTTTGAGACATTTCGTGTCGTTCTCCATAATTTAGAAAGCCGCATCCCAAAGCCAGCGCGCTCACCTCACGGCAAAATGAAAGATGACGGTGGCCCGCGCATCGCTTCCTGGCGCGCTGGCCGGAAGTTGTATGCGGACTCTTGCTTCCGTCCCGGCCTTCTTTTCAAGCTCGGCCCCTTCGACGGAAGAAATCTGGTCTGGGTTCCATGCCGAGAGTTCATAATTCTCCCCCGCCGCTCCCGAGAGCAGCAAGGTTAGAGTGTCGCGCTTCGGCGACCAGGACTGGGAAAGCACTCGCAAACCGTGGCTGCTGCCGCCCAGTTCTGGAAGAGTCGACGTTTCGCCAAGCTCGAAGTTGTTCTTCATCTGGATTTCAACAATGCTTTGGCCGCTCATAATCGGAACATTTACGGTTACATGCTGATCCGATGAATTCGCTTCGATTTGAAACGGCAGTGCGTGTCCATTGAGTC
>JBAWCJ010000324.1:0-2336 GCA_049590215.1 Candidatus Sulfotelmatobacter sp.
TTTCTCCATCGCCCGCGAGCGCTGGTAAAGTTCGCGCAAATCGGCCCCAGCGCAAAATCCCGGCTTCATCTCGCTATAAATTATGAGCGCATGTGCCTCCGCCTGCATCCTCTCCAAAGCGACCGCAAATTTCTCCAACTCGTCCAGCGACGCCGAACCCAGTTCGTTGCACGGCTCCCGATGCAGGGCCAGTTCGATCACGCCGTCTGCAATACTCCAGGACAATGCGCTCCCCGCACACTTGCTCGCAAACTGAAGCTCAGATTTTCGTCCGTTCACCCTGGCATCCTCAGCGTTTCTCAGCATTCCTCGCCTGCACTATACCGCCTGCCTCACTCGATACATCCCCTCAATCTCTTCTTTCATCAGCGCCGCGATCGTATCCCGCTTCAGCTTTCCGTTCACCGTCAACATCCCGCTCTCAATCGAGAAAGCTTCCCCGCGCACGTAAAACGCCCGCACCTGCTTGTAATGCGGCAACTCAGGATTTACCACGTCCAGTGCGGATTGCACCTTCTCAGCAGCCACATTCCCGGTCACGATCGCCGACAAATATCCGCGGCCATTTCCCACCACCACCACCTGCTGCGCTTCGGGCAAATTCTTCGAAATTGCACTCTCAATGGGCTCTGGCGAAATCTTGTGTCCCGATCCCAGCACAATCAGATTCTTGATCCGCCCCGCAATCCGCCAGTTTCCAGCCGCGTTCACCTCGCCCTGATCGCCAGTATGGAACCATTCATCGCGCAGCGCCTCGGCCGTCTGCTCGGGTCGTTTCCAATAGCCGGAAAAAACGTTGGGCCCACGCACCAGGATCTCATCGTGCTCTCCCAGTTTCATCTCCATCCCCGGAATCGCAGGCCCCACGCGCCCCACCTCGACCCGGTTTGGATCATCCATCGTGCAAATCGCCGTAGTCTCCGTCAGCCCATAGACCTGCAGCACCCGGATTCCCAGCATCATGAAATAAAGTTGCGTCTCCGCGCTCAGCGGCGCCGAGCCGCAAATCAGCGCCTTCAGATTCCTCCCGATCATCTTCTTCCGAATCGCCGGAAATACCAGCGCATTCGCCAGCCCCAGCCAGATCGCGTCTCCCGCCCTCCGCTGCCCATCCTGCCGCCGCGCCCACGCACCCTTGGCCCGCGAATAAATTGTCTGCGCAACTCCGCCGGTCTGCCAAAGCTGTTCATCCACTGCCCGCCGCATGCGCTCCAGCAACTGCGGCACATTCAAAAAATAATCCGGAGCCACGACCCTCATATCATTTGCGATCTTGCTCAGATCCATGTTGATCGTAACCAGGCTGCGTCGCTTCAGAAACGTCAGCAACGCGATCCACGAAGCCGCAAAGGTAAACGGCAAATAATGAAAGATGCGATCCTGTCCGCCGGAACCTGCTCTCGAACCTGACGACGAACCGGACATCAACTGTTCCAGTCGCTCTGCCGTTCGCTCCAGCATGAAGCCCACGTTCGCCGCCGTCAGCACCACACCCTTGGCTTCGCCCGATGTCCCTGACGTATAAATGATCGTTACGGGACTGTCGTCGCCGACCTGAGGCCGCTCCAGTTGCACGCCTTCCACGCCCGCAAAGATTTCGTCAAACAGAAACTGTGGCGGAGCTTCCACCCAACTTTGCGCAATCGCATCCCGCAACGCCGCATCTCCGCAGCACACCGCCGCCGGCGTACAGTCCTTCATCATCGCCACCAGTTCCGCCGGAGCTTGCCGCGAATACAGCGGAACGACAATCAGCCCTTCGGCCATAAGCGCCAAATCCATCGCCACCCAGCGAATGCTGTTCGCCGCCAACAACCCACAGCGCTCGCCCTTCGGCAGTCCCTTGGGAGCAATAAAGGTCCTCGCCCTGCGCACAAGTTCCAATAACTCGCCACCGGTCACGCCGGTGATTTCGCCGTCGCGAATCTCCGCAAGAATCCGCGTATCCGCAGCCACCTGCAGTTGCGAAAATATTTCTCCGACGAATGGAATGAGTGTGCTCAAGATAAAGATATGGATTGCCAAAAAGCACTTACGAAGAACGCAACTCTAGTTGTAAGCCGCCGCCAACTCCCGCAGCCCTCGACTCATCGGCGGCAGATAATCCTCCCAACTCCACTCGCCCCGGCGCGTCTCAAACTCCGGATATCTCCTCTGCACTTCCTCCTCAAAATAAACGCCCATGCGCGCCATCACCTTCAAGTTCCTGACGACAGTCTGCGCAATTCCGGTTGCGATCGCTTCACCTTCACAACTCAGCTTTTCCAGAGCCACGAGCAGCTTGCCTTCCAGGTCCGGATCGTCCACCGTCATCAGCAAATCCTGATGTCCACGTT
>JBAWCJ010000325.1:0-2353 GCA_049590215.1 Candidatus Sulfotelmatobacter sp.
ATCTTCTGCTGCCCCATCATCCAGCCCAGCACCAGAATGAACATTGGTTCAGTCGCGATCAGCAGCGCTGCTAACCCCGAGGCCACGTACTGCTCCGCCCAGTGCAATGAACCATGCCCTATTAAGAAGAAGAGCGCGCCTAGCGCAAATCCTGCAGCCCACTGTTGCCGCGTCGGGCGAAACCCGCGCCAGTAAGCCCAAGCGAGCATGATGCCGCCCGCGATGCAATGCCGGATTCCCGCAGCCACCAGCGGCGGAATCGTCTCGACCGCGTACCGGATCGCAAGGTAAGTCGAGCCCCATATGACATAGATCGCCACAAAGGCGAGCGCCACCTTGATGGCGTGGCTGCGATCGTGCGAATTCGCGTTCATACGTGGCTCCGGAACAATCACGGGTCTACCTCCAATATGCATCATCTTGCCGTTGCGAAGCATGGCCTTTATCTGTGCTGAATGAGTGGGAACCATGGGGGACCGCCTTTGGATCGACTAACCTGCTAAATCTATTTAACAGGTTATGCGTGATGCTAGGCGATGTGGTATAACTTGTCAAGACGTTTTTGATGGTTATATGATTCGAAGCGAAGATTTTCCCGAATTCATAATGGAAACCAAATCCGGCAGACGCCAACCGCCGCTTTTCGAACTGATGGGAAATGTCTGCCTGGATTTCATCAACACGCTCGACAATCGCCCCAGCGGCCGACCCAAAGAATTGCTCAAGAGCTTCTATGAACTGGCGCGCTTCGGCGAAGACACAGGAATCCTCACACCCCAGGAGTTGGATTTTTTTTACGAGCGGGTTCACCTCATACCCGATGAGGCGCAGGAGGCGATGCGCCGCGCCCGCAATCTGCGCGAGGCACTTTACGATATCTTTTCCGCCGTGCTGAATAAGCAGCCCGCGCCGCAGCTTGCCATGGACAGGCTCAATACGAATCTGCACGACGCCGCGCTGCATTCGTGGCTGGTGCAACCTAAAAGCGCTGAAGGCAAAATACCTCCAGACGACGGACGTTTGCAGTGGCGCTTCGAGCCGATGACGGCTTCGCTCAGCGCAATGCTGCGGCCGATCGCGCGTGCGGCGGCGGATCTGCTCGCCTCGAGCGATCTGGCGCTGGTGCGCACCTGCGCTTCGCCCACCTGCCAGTGGTTCTTCCTCGACACCAGCAAGAATCATCACCGCCGCTGGTGCAGCATGAAGCAATGCGGCAACCGCGCCAAGGTGCGCAGGTTCTACGCGAAGAAGAAGAGTGCCTAAGAATTGTTCACTCAGCAATCCAAACTACTCCGCAACAGAAATCGGACAAGGTGGTGTTACCATTTCCTGATCCGAACGCGAGGTGTCCCGATGGCCGCGCTCCCCGATAGCTTGAATCAGAATTCCTGGCCCGAATTGCCGCTCGCAGCCTGGCAGGATACTTACGCTACGCTCCACATGTGGACGCAGATTGTGGGCAAAGTGCGGTTGGCACTGAGCCCGCGCGTCAATCACTGGTGGGAGGTTGCGCTGTATGTCAATGCGCGCGGGCTCACCACCTCTGCGATTCCTTATAACGGCGCAAACTTCGAGGTGCAATTCGACTTCATCGATCACAGGCTGATCATCCAGACCAGTTGGGGGTCGTCGGAGACTTTCGCGCTGAAGGCGGAATCGGTCGCCGATTTCTACGCCGAATTCATGTCCGCTTTGCGGTCCCTCGGCATTGGGGTGAAAATCTGGACCATGCCGCAGGAAGTGCCGAACCCGGTTCCCTTTGACCGCGACACGCAGCATGCGTCCTATGATCCTGAATATGCGCACCGCCTCTGGCAAATCTTGATTTTGTGCGACAACGTCTTCTGGGAATTCCGGGCCCGCTTCATCGGCAAAGACAGTCCGGTACACTTTTTCTGGGGCAGCTTCGATCTGTGCGTGACGCGGTTCTCGGGGCGGCGCGCTCCGGAACGAGTGGGCGCCGATCCGGTCACCCGCGAAGCTTATTCGCAAGAAGTGATCAGCGCGGGATTCTGGCCCGGCGGCGGCGATATTAAAGGTGCGGCGTTCTATGCGTATGCCGCACCGGAGCCCGCGGGTTTTGCCGAGCAGAAGGTGCAGCCGGCGGCGGCTTTTTATCATCCGCAAATGAAGGAATTTCTGTTGATGTATGACGACGTGCGGCACAGCGCTTCGCCGCGGGAGGCGCTGCTGAGTTTTTTGCAGAGCACTTACGAGGCGGGGGCGAATCTGGCGAAGTGGAATCGGAAGGAACTGGAGAGAAGTTAGGGCAGTCGTAGAAATTCCTTGCGGGGGCGCCGGTAACGCAGGCGTGCAGGGGGTCCTTCGACTGCGGTTGTGCTTCGCTTTCGCG
>JBAWCJ010000326.1:0-6770 GCA_049590215.1 Candidatus Sulfotelmatobacter sp.
TCTTCAAAGTCGTTCTTGATCCCGGCCCGGACAAGCTCGAGAAGCGGATTCTCGGCCCGGCCCCTTCCAAAAGGAGCACCGGAGTAACTCTTGCTCAGCCACGCCGAAAGCCCTCGGCCAAGCTCAACCATTCTATCGGACGCTCCAGCCACCGTCAATTCTCCACAGCTCGTGTGGGGACGGGCACTCTTGCCGGTCAAGGCCGGGCGAGGCCCGGTAGTGCTTGCAGCCACCACGGACGCCTGCAATCCCGTGGAAGAGCGGCGCTTCAGTGCCGCGTCGACTTCCTGAGAGAGTGCGGGCTTTAGCCCCCGCGGCTCTTCAGCCCTAAGCCGATCCCATTCCGCAAACGCCTCCGGCGTCGAAACTCCCACATCCGGAGTCACCACCACGCAAGCCATCCCCGGCAGATCCTCCATCGGATACACCTGCTCTCCGCGCCCCACCCCCAGCACCGTTCCACCCACCAGAAACAGCGGCAGATCCGATCCCACTTCCGCCGCAATTCGCAAGCGTTCCTCCGCCGGCAAAGCCCTCTTCAAAACCCGCTCCAACCCGAGCAGCGCAGCCACAGCATTCGCCGAAGCCCCGCCCAGCCCGCCCTGCACCGGCAGCCGCTTCTCAATATCAATGACAACCCGCCCCCCGGATTTCAACGCCCGCATCGCCTTCTCGACAATGCGATAACAAGTATTCGACTCATCCTTCGGAACTCTAGGGTCCGCGCAGTGAATCTCAATCCCACGGCCCCGCCCCACACTCACCCGAATCACATCATGCAACCCAATCGTCTGATACACCGTCAGCAACTGATGAAACCCATCCTCGCGGCGCACCCCAATGCGCAACCCAAGATTAATCTTCGCAAACGATCGGACGGATATAGTCATGGAGGCAGATTGTAAAGTGTCAGTCGCTGATTTTCGAGAACAGTTTCTTTGCTGCAGAAGCAGACTTCTCGCGTCACAGTGCAATTCGATTTTCGTGTCTTCTATGCCTATACTGTCACGGCATCGAAGCTCCTGGAGATTGTGATTGGCCATCAGTGCCATTTCCGGGGATACCTTTGTTAACGTTCTGATCGTCGCTGCCCTGACCGCGCTGGCGATCAGGGGTCTGGCCTGGAACTACGCCAAGAGTCTGCTCGCCGGCGGATGGACAACCAACCAGGGAACCATCGAGTTCGTCAGCGTAGAGCAGCGCAGAACCCGCTACGGCAGCTATTACGTCGCACGAATTGATTACTCGTACTCCGTGAACGGAGAATATTTCTCGGGCTATCTGGAGCGGGTCTTCATTTGGGAGAGCTCGGCCGATAAATTTGTCGTTGCCATGAAGGGCCAGAGCGTTTTTGTCCGCTCCAATCCCGACCACCCGGAGCGTTCGGCGCTGTTGAAAGAAGATCAGCCCGGAGGCTGGCCCGCTTAGAGTCGCCTCCCCCGCCCGATACACCACCTTGGTAATCTCGACTCCTCGACTCCACAAGCGCACTCTAGAGGTACGTGATTTCGATCACACCAACTGCCTCCCCACGGCCCTCCCGTTTGGGATAAGTAAGCACGACCGCAAACACGAAGCGCTGGCCCGTCCGTAGGGCCCCCTGTGAGCGCTGGCCCACGAGTCGGGCGTAAGCCGTTGCCTGCGGAAAAGCAAGCGGATCGACCTAATTTCAGCCCGCGCTCCACGACGACCGCGGATAGGCCGCGTGGAAGGGCGGGGTAAACAGGGGTTTCACTATGCGCAGTCTCATTGCCCGTCTTTCATTGCTGGCGCTCCTTCTTGCGGCTGCAGGCTTTGCCGCGGCGCAGGGCGACTATCGAGTCATCTCCGTCACTAACGGAGGAACTATCTCCGGCACCGTCAAATGGTCGGGACCCGTCCCTCACCAGCTCGATTTCCCAGTTACCAAAGATCCCCAGATCTGCGACCCCGAGGGCAAGAAAGTCGTCAGCCTCGAACGTCTGATCATCGGGCCCGAGGGCGGCGTCGCCAATACCATCGTTTACCTCAAGGACATCTCCGCGGGCAAAGCGCTGGAACTACCCGAACAACGTCGTCACCTCGACCAGAAGCAGTGTCGCTACGTCCCGCACATTCTTCTCGTGCCCCAGAACGCGTCGCTCGAAATGCAAAGCTCTGACGCCACCCTGCACACTATCCACATGGACGGAGCAGCCACCTTCAACCTGCCCTTCCCTTTCACCAATCAGCCCGTCTCCCGCACCATGTCCACGCCGGGCTTGATCAACCTTCACTGCAACGGCGGACATGTCTGGATGAACGCAGAAATGATGGTCGTGACGCATCCCTATTACGCCGTCACCGATGAGAGCGGCCGCTTCGAATTCACCAGCGTCCCGCCCGGCACCTATCAGATTGTTGCCTGGCATGAGGGTTGGGGGCTCGCCGGCAAGGAGCAGGCCTACGACGTCCTGACTGAGCGCACCGTACAACGGCCAGTCTTCACCGAACCAAAAACCTGGGAAAAATCAGTCACGGTCGATGCCAATGGATCCAGCACGGTAAATTTCGCGATAGGCAACAGGTAACGCCTCGTCGCGTATAGGATCGGGAAGGGCACGACTTTCAGTCGTGCCGCTTGACGCCCCCTCGAGCTGGCCTTTAGGCTCTGAGGCTAGGCACCGGCCCGTCGCTTATACAGCACCGCAAACTCAAACCCCGCATTCGCAGGAAACAATTCCGCCACTTTCCTCAACCGTTCCGCCAGTGCCGAAGGCGCCAGCAGCGGATAGTCCCGCTCCCGCAGATCGCGGTAATCCACATCCAGATAAAGCGAAAGCAAGTAAATCGAAATCGTGTCCGCGAACGCAGCCTCGAAGTATTCGTTCTTGAAGCGCTCCGCATCCGGACCGCCCGCCGTAGCCAGTTTCCGTGCTTCAAAGGCGTCCAGAGAAGTTTCGCCGCGCACCCCGGTCTCCACCTGCTTCCACGCCAGCTCGCTGAATTCCGCCGAAACTCCGGCAATCTCCACCAGCGCGTGCCCCACATTGATGTAAAACTCAAACGCAACGGAAAACTTGTCGTCCATCAGCCGGGTCGAGATAAACACGCACTGCGAATCACCCAGATTCAGGTTGCGATGGCAAACCGCGTTATCGCTGAGCACCACATCGTAGCGGTCCGCGATCAGGATCTCTTCCCCCTGGCTAATCGTCAGCGGGACAAAGTAATAAGCCTTCCGCTTCAGCGCCGCAGCAATCTTCCCCGGCACCGCGGCAATCATGCGCTCCAGGTCAAACGAGCTGATCGAGACCTCGCCCGCCACGGCATAGCACACCCCATTCGCCGCCTGTGAAACCGGCGTCATCCGCACCACATCCCCGGGGCTCCGCGTAATAACCGTCGCTGCCTGCGACATAATGACTCTTTTATACACTAACGCTCGTGTCAGACTGCTCGTGAGGAGCAAGCACTTCTGCTTGCTGCCGTTGACTTTGCTCTTGCCGTTGACCTCGCCTTTGTTTTGGACCTCCGCTCTTTGCTCTGTCTTCTGACTCAAAGAGCATTTTCGGCCCACCGGAATGCGTGCAGTGACGTGGAAGAGCGGCGCTTCAGCGCCGCGTTAGCCGTCAAAGAATCAATGCGGGCTTTAGCCCCTGAGAGCAAGCGCATGAAAATTGCACTTCAGGAAAAGATGCAGCACGATGCCACCCGACCCCAGCCCCTTTAGGGGCGGCATATGATAGCCCCGGACGTAAGTCCGGGGTAAAGCGGTAAAGTCGGAACAAGTCCCATCAGGGATGGCACAGCATTTTCTCCTTCGCCTCGACTAATTCCCTTGACTTGGACTCCGAAAAGAGTAATCCTATCTCTAGTCGCATTAGCTCCTTGACATCCAAATAGCACTTAGCTAACTGCCGCAAATTCAATATTTTGCCATCCCGGCCGCTGATTCCAAGGCACTTAGCTAAAGCAATCCGGCTTTGCCTAAGGCAAAGCCAAGCAATCCCACCTAAGTCCTTTGAATGGAATATTTTGTAGGTAAACCCTTTACTTCCAATATTTTAGCCGGATTCAAGCCAGATCGGAACCCGCAACTCATTGATTCCAGATATCTTACTGAGAATTGATCTGCGTTTTTTGAATCCAGATCGAGGCCGGTCCAACCCCTAGGCGACCGGGTAGTGGTAGCCTGAAAGCATGCCGCCAACCCTGCGCCCGCCCCGCTGGTATGCGATTCCGGTGCGAGTCCTGCTGTTGACCTTCATAGGTACTCTGATCTCATTCGCCGTCAGCCTGCTCTTGGGAATCATCGCGACCGTGGCCATCGCGGCCGTGCGCCACGTTCATCCGAACATGACCGTGGCCTACCGCCAAATCGCGCTCCCCGCAGCTGCAGTCGCAGGCAGCATCATCTTCGTCCTCGCGCTCATCATGGAAATCCGTCACTACCGCCAATCTAGAATACTGGCCGCGCTCGAGGGCTTGAGGGATACGAGAGGATGAGTTGATTGCCAACTAACCCACGGCCTCGCATCGCCATCCCCATGCCGCACTCCCTCGATCGTGAGTACGCCGAGCGCGCCATCCCGCAATACGAGCGCGCCGTTGAGCGGGCCGGAGGCGAGCCCGTCCGCATTCCCCTGAACCAGGCCTCAGCTGACATGATGAAGATCGAGACCCTGAAAATGATGGAGAGCTGCGATGGAGTACTCTTACCCGGCAGCAAAGCCGATGTCGATCCCGTAAAGTTTGGCGCGCAGCGCTCACCCCACACCGCCGCCGCCGACCCTCGCCGCGACGCCGTCGATGAGCTTCTCTTGCAAGACGCCTACAACCGGCGTAAGCCCATCCTCGGCATCTGCTATGGCCTCCAAAGCCTCAACGTCTTCCGCGCCGGATCGCTAATCCAACACATCCCGGATTTTCTGCCGGAAGATTTGCGCAAGAAGGTCAACCACGAAGCGGGCAAGAAGGTTGCGGTCGCTCACACAGTCCAGATTGAAAGCGATTCAAAGCTGGAAGAGATTTTAGGCAGAGGTGACAACCGCATGATTCCCGTAAACTCTTCGCATCACCAATCGGCCAATGTGATCGGGAGCGGCCTGCGCATCGCGGCTCGCTGCCCTGACGACGGCATCATCGAAGCCCTGGAAGGAACCGCCGACGATCACTTCGTCCTGGCAGTGCAATGGCATCCCGAGCGCTCGATCGATCTAGACGAGCCTTCCCGCGCCATCTTCCGCGCCCTGATCAAAGCAGCGCAACACTGAGTGGCGAAATGCGAAGGCTACTTAGCCCTCGCGCGCGTCTTCTTCTTCGGCGCTTTCTTCGTTCGGGTCCTCTTCGGACTACTCTTCTTCTCCAGCAACACAACCACATGCGCTACCGCGGCGTGATCCAAATTCAGTCCTTCCGGAGTCTTCGCTTTCAAGCCGACGCAATCAGCGTGCACTCCCAGCAAGCTCGCCACGCGCACTCGAATCGCAGCCGCGTGCGGTCCAATCTTAGGAGCGGGCAGAATCAGGCTGGCATCGATGTTGGCCACGACGTATCCCGCATCGTGCACGCGTTTCAGCGCCTCGCGCAGGAAGACAATGGAGTCTGCGCCCTTCCACTTCGAGTCAGACGGCGGAAACAGCGCTCCAATGTCGGGCGCAGCCACGGCGCCGAGTAGCGCGTCAGTAATGGCGTGCAGCAACACGTCGCCATCGGAATGCCCGCCCAGCCCCCGGTCGTGAGCCAGAGCGACGCTCCCAATCTTCAGCGGAATCCCCTCGCGAAATTCGTGCGAGTCAAACCCGTAGCCAATTCTCAAGATCAACCTCTGCATCGCCGAAGATTCGCGCGATGAATGTCTCTCACTTCTTTAAGTAGAACTCCGCCAGTTCCATGTCGGCGGGGGCTGTGATCTTGATGTTCCGCGGCGAGCCCATCACCACCGCCACTTCGTGGCCAGATCGTTCGACCAGCGAGGCTTCGTCGGTGCCGAGGAAACCGTCGGCCGACGCTTCATCGAACGCCTTCTCGATCACGCCGTAACGAAAGCCTTGTGGCGTCTGCGCCAACACGATGCCGGCGCGCGGAATCGTCGCCTTGATCAGCGCGCCATCAGCTGTGCGCTCGACCTGCTTCACGGTATCGACGGCGGGCAGGGCGGCAATCGCCGCACCGTATTTCTCCGCCCCGTCAATCACTTCCTGAATAATTTCGCCGGTCACGAACGGGCGCACTGCATCGTGCACGAGAACAATATCATCCTCATGCGCTGCTGCCGCAACCGCGTGCAACGCATTCTCCACCGACTGCTGGCGATGTTCGCCGCCGACGACCAGCTCTACTTTCTTCTTCAGGATGTCTTTCTCACTAGCGAGCCGCGCGCGGAACCCGGCAATCTCGCTTTCCCGCAGAGCAATCCAAATCTCGCTCACCTTGTCGACGGCGGCAAACTTGCGCAGCGTGTGGATGAGAATTGGCGTGCCGCCCAGTTCGGTAAACTGCTTCGAAGGAGTCGTCTTCTTCTTGCCCTTGGCGCCGACGGGCATGGGAGCCATGCGGGTTCCAAGCCCCGCAGCCGGAATGATCACGACCACCTTCATAGCGGGGAGTAAGTATACGGGCGCGGGACAGGGAGTTCAAATCAAGGAGCCATTCACCACCGAGTGCGCCGAGATCGCAGAGAAGGCTATCCTAAGGGTTTTGCTAGACTTCTCTCGGCGCCCTCTGCGTGCTCGGCGGTAGATTGCTGGCTGCCGCGGTCTCTTACGGCTGCGGCTTGGTCTCGACGAGCGTGTTCGGGATCACCGCCG
>JBAWCJ010000327.1:0-22418 GCA_049590215.1 Candidatus Sulfotelmatobacter sp.
GTCTGCACCGCCAACTCCCAAGGCAACCGCGCCCAAGGCAGTCGCCTCAAAGCCGGCTGCGGCTGCGGCTGTCGCATCAAAGCCCCCCGCACCCAAAGTCCCCGCGCCGAACGCCGCGGCAGCGCAGAAGGCCGTGCCACCGAAGGCTACGCCACAGCCCGCCGCAAAGCCCAAAGCCAAGTTCGCCGTGGCCAATGCAGACGCGCCTGAATTCGAAATCTCCAGTGCCCAAGAGTGGAATCCGGACGCGGACGCGCAGCCCGGCCAGAAGAAATAAGCGCCAAGAGGAAATTGCAAGTGGATCATCCGACCGTACTGGTTATCTCCGACGACGCGGAGTTCTCGCGAAGCATCACCGCGCGTTGGCAAATGGAGCGCCACGTGCCGACGTTCACGCTGCTCAGCGGGGACCTCTGGCCACGTTCCATCGATAATTTCGCGGTTGCCATTGTCGGTCCGCTGCGCCGTGAAGTGCTGTCGGTGGTTCTGGAACCACTGCACTCGACCCAGCAGCCCTTGTTTTGCATCTGTCAAGATGCTCCCACGGCGCAACTGGTGCGCGAGCGTTGGCCGCGCACCTCGGTGTTGCGCTGCGATGAAAACTGGCTGAACGTTTTAATTCCGGCAGCAGGAGAAGCTGTGCTCCGCGCTGCTGCCGAGGCCCGCGCTCGCGCCTCTGAGGAAGCTTGTGCCAGGCTTGAGCGCCAGGCCATGCTCGGCCGTTACATGCTGGAGATGCGCCACGGCCTGAACAATGCGCTTACTTCACTTCTGGGCAATTCCGATCTGCTGTTGATCGAACCCGGCAGCCTTTCCGCCCAAGCCCGGGCGCAGATTGAAACTATTCGTAATATGACTCTGCGCATCCACGAGGTGCTGCAGCGTTTTTCATCGATTGAAAAGGAAATGAACGTGGTGGCGCAGCAGGTCGAACGCGATTCAGGCAAGTATCGCGTCGCCGCCACAGCAGGCGACTGAGAACTGCTACATACTCCCCTGGCAATACGCCGACTCGATCTCGCCCGGCGGGCGGGCAAAATGTTTCGTTGCGCTTGGGGAAAGACTCTATGCACAAGTTAATCGCGACCAGCACCATCCTTGAACACGAGCTTTCGGAGCTGCGCCTGCTGGTCGAGCGCCAGACCGGAGTCGTTCTCGATTGTCCCAACAGCGCCCTGGCCGCGCACGTGGCCGATTGTATTGAGGCGCAGGGTCTGGGTTCATCCACCGCGCTTCTGGAGCGTCTTCGCGCCTCCGATCAGGATCCTTCGACGCTGCCGTCCCTGCTCGATGGACTGGTCAATGTCAACACCGGTTTCTTCCGTCATCCCGGAGCGCTCAACGCTTTGACGCGGCAAGTTGTACCTGTGCTCTGTGCTCGCAAGTCGGCCGATGGGCCGAGTCCACTCCGCATCTGGAGCGCCGGCTGCTCCACCGGAGAAGAAACTTACTCCATCGCCATCGCGGTCTGCGACGCGTTGAGCCGAGGCGGGAGTCCCGGGAACAACGCAAACGGCTCGAATGGAAACAGTAACGGCAACGGGAACGGAAAGTCCACTGCTGCGCGCAACGGAGGCATCGCCGACAACGGGCCAACCGCTTCCGGCTCCGCGAACCTCAGCACGGGTTTCTCGATTCACATCGTGGGCAGTGACTTGCTGCCAGGCAGCATCGAAGCCGCGGATCGCGGCGTGTATCCCCAGTCGGCGCTGGATGGCCTGCCCCCAGCCACCATCCGCAACTATTTTTCGAAGATCAGTTCGCCCATCATTTCACCGAATGCGGCGGACGAAGCTCGGGACGAAACGGAGAGC
Source organism: Candidatus Sulfotelmatobacter sp. (assembly GCA_049590215.1). Lineage (GTDB taxonomy): Bacteria > Acidobacteriota > Terriglobia > Terriglobales > Acidobacteriaceae > Sulfotelmatobacter. Next base: position 1,815 of record JBAWCJ010000327.1, read on the forward strand.
AATGACTTTAGTCAAATCCAAAGCCCAATAAGGAACGGCGCTGCCACTCGATCGCAGAATGTTCCAGCCAACGGAGCGCATCTGCTGGTCAAGCCGCGCCTGCGCAGCCTTGTGACTTTCAATTGCATGAACCTGGCCCGCCCCGGCTACATCGGTCGCTTCGACTGCATCTTCTGCATGGACGTGCTGCCGGACTTCTCCCGCGCCCAGAAGATTGCCCTGCTCGAGCGCCTGCATCTCTACCTCGAGCCCGGCGGATACCTTTTCCTGAGCCAAACCGAAAAGCTCTGCACCCCGAACCTGAACTTCCGCTCCGAAACTTTCGACGGTTATACGTTCCACCGCAAGCCGCTGGCTGCTAGCGCGGCCTATGGACGGTAGGTGGAAAAAGAGCGCCGGGGATCACAGAGGGCTGTTGCTCTCTGGGGAAGATTTGGCCGGTTAGATCGACTCGGGACCGCGCAGAAACGGATTGACGACCTCGATTCCATCCAACTTCTGCCCGCTTTGCATATCCTCGGTAAGCAGGTAACGGCAGCCGCACGCCTTGGCAGCGGCCACGATCAGCGCGTCCCAGTACGAAAACTGGTAGCGGTCCTGAATCTTCCAACCCTGTTCCAGAAGTACCGCGTCCGCGATTACGGGATTCCACGCCAGAAGATCGCGAACCTCGGCGCGCACTTCGTCGCGCGCTGCGGGCTGTTTCCGCACGGCGTTGACGTAGAACTCCCCGAGCACCTGAAAGCTGACGCGCCCTCGCCGGCTCTTCCACAATTCCGCGCGCCAGTTTCGTGCGGCTTGCTGTTTCTTGGGATTCGCTTCGTCTAGAGCGTAAAGAAACACATTCGAGTCAACGAAGACGGGAGCGGTCATGGACCTCCTCACGCGTCAGGTAGCGGCCATCGCTGCGGAGAAAGGGCCTGCGCCCCAGTGCCCGCCGCATAGCCTTTTCATACGCGTCGAGAGCAGCCATCCGCTCTTTCAACAGTTCTCCCAGCAGCCGGGAAACGCTGGTATCCCGGCGCGCCGCCTCGATGCGAGCCCATTGGGCGACGTCTTCTTCGAGGGTGACGGTTACATTGCGTAGACGGTTGGCGGATGACACGATAACAGTGTAACACGAAAATCGTGTAATGGATTGGTTCCTTGACGAGAATTGTCTATTTTGTCTAAAATAGACAAATGCGAACCGTCTCTGCTACAGATGCAAAGCAGCGCCTCGCCGCACTTCTCGATGCAGCCCAGCGCGAACCTGTGCTGATTCGCCGGCAGAATCGTGATGTTGCGGTGATCATGTCTGCCGAAGAATATCAGCGCATTCGTAAGCACAACATCGCCGAGCTTAAGCAAACGATGGACCGCATCGGCGCTCAGGCCGCAGCACGCGGAATGACCGAGGAAGTCCTTGCCGACATCTTGAAGGATTGAGGCGCCAGATTCATGCGAATCTTGCGCCGTCTCGTTGTGGATACCAACGTATTTGCGAGCGCCATCATCTTCCCACGCTCGGTTCCGCGTCAGGTTGTCGACCATTCCTTGGACCACGGCGTCGTGATCTTTTCCGAGGCCACGATGACCGAACTCGCCGAAGTTCTATCCCGTTCAAAGTTCGATAGCTTTATGAGCCGCGCGGAGCGCGAGCTTTTCGTGGCGCAGATTGAAAGTACGGCAGAGTTCGTTCCCATCATTCAGTTAGTCCGCGCATGCCGCGACCCGAAGGACGACAAATTCCTGGAAGCGGCGTTGAACGGCAGGGCCGATGCGATTATTACGGGCGATGCGGATTTGCTGGAAATGAGGCCGTGGCGGGGAATTGCGGTTTCATCGCCCGCTCAGTTCTTAGGGAAGGTCGAATCGTAGCGCGTCACGTCCATCGTTTGCAGCAGTTTAAGCAAAGCAGTTGCGACAGACAGAGACCGCGTGCCATCCTCCTCCTGAAAGTCGATCTTGCCGTAGTGGGCGATGTCGTTTCGCTTGTCGAAGAAGTGCTCCTGAAAGAAATCCTTAATCGAGGCTGCAGGGTTATAGCCCGCAAGCGCAGGCTTCAAGAGATCCTGTTTCAGCCGTGCGAACTCGTCGAAAGGTTTACCCGTCAGGAGCCGAGATAGCTCATCGAGTCGCTTACTAATCGACCGCATGTTCGCCCACTCGTCCTCCCACGCCTTCCTGTCTTCAGGGGTTTGATCCGCTGGAAGTTTTCCAGAATCAATCGCTTTCCACTTAGAAAACAAGTAGGCCATCTCTGCCTCAACGGCCACGGCGCTTAAGAGCGTGGAAATGGTAGCGTCATTGTGTTGGAGTTCGTGCTTTGCGCGCTCCATGAGCAACTTAGTGACAATGTTGCCCAAGGGGGAGATCAAATAGATTGTAGCGCCGCATTCGGGACAGTTCGCATGATCGGGAAGGTCACTTCCAGTCACCTCCAAGTCTATTTGCTTGGCGCAAGCGCACGGAATTGTTAATCGCGATTTCATCTGACGCCACTTTTCTACGCGAACAGAAACTCCTTTGTCCGCAACTCCTTAATCGTATCCCGCAACTTCGCCGCCTTCTCGAACTCAAACCGCTTAGCCGCTTCGCGCATGTCGCTTTCGAGCTTGACCACATACGCGTCTAACTCCGGCTGCGATTTGAACTCCGGCATACCCTCGGCTTCGCCGCCCGTCAGGTCGGTATAGTCGGCGGCGACGATCCCGGCGAGCGTCATGTCCAGCGGACGAATGATCGATTCCGGTGTAATTCCGTTCTCCAGATTGTAGGCAGTTTGAATCTCGCGCCGTCGCAGGGTCTCATCCATCGCCCGCTTCATGGAATCGGTCATGCGGTCGGCGTATAGAATCGCGCGCCCGTGCAGATGCCGGGCGCAGCGGCCAATCGTCTGAATCAGCGATCCCCACGACCGCAGGAAGCCTTCTTTGTCGGCATCGAGAATTGCCACCAGCGAAACCTCCGGCAAATCCAGGCCCTCGCGCAGCAGATTGATGCCGATCAATACATCAAACTCGCCCTTGCGCAGATCGCGAAGAATCTTAACCCGCTCCAGCGTCTCGATCTCTGAATGCATGTAGCGGCATTTGACACCGACTTCCGCGTAATACTCGGCCAAATCTTCGGACATTCGCTTGGTCAGTGTCGTGACGAGAACGCGCTCACCCTTCTCCACCCGCCCGCGAATCTCGTGCAGCAGATCGTCAATCTGCCCCTTCACCGGCCGCACTTCGACCTCAGGATCGATCAACCCCGTCGGACGGATGATCTGCTCCACCACCACGCCCGCCGATTTCGTCAGCTCATACGGCCCCGGCGTCGCCGAAACGTAAACCAGCTGATTCGTCCGGTGTTCAAATTCCTCAAACGTCAGCGGACGGTTATCCAGCGCCGAAGGCAAGCGGAAGCCATACTCGACCAGCGTTTCCTTGCGCGAGCGGTCCCCGGCGTACATCCCGCGCAGCTGCGGCACGGTCTGGTGCGACTCGTCGATGAACATCAGATAATCGCGCGGAAAATAATCCAGCAGGGTCGGCGGAGGCTCACCCGGCATCCGTCCCGTAAAATGCCGCGAATAATTTTCGATCCCGTGGCAGTAGCCCATCACCTTAATCATTTCCAGATCAAACTTCACTCGTTGGTGAACACGCTGCGACTCAACCACCCGCCCTTGCTTCTCCAGTTCCACTTCCCACCACGCCAGCTCTTTCTTGATCGACTCAACCGCCGACGCCCGCGTCTCATCTTTCATCACATAATGCGTCTTCGGATAAATCGGCAGCCGCATATACTTCTGCTTCACGGTGCCAAACAGCGGATCGATCTGCGCCAGCGATTCCACCTGATCTCCCCACAACTCGATGCGGTAAGCCATGTCGTCGTAGGTAGGGAAGACCTCGATCACGTCGCCGCGCACGCGAAACGTTCCGCGCTTGAACTCCCCGTTAGTGCGCTCATAGAGAATGTCGACCAGTTTGCGCGTGATGTCCTCGCGCGTAATCTTCTGGCCTTTTTCCAGAAACAGCATCATGCCGTAGTAAGCCTCAGGCGATCCCAGGCCATAGATGCAGCTCACCGAAGCCACAATCAGTGCGTCGCGCCGCTCGAACAAAGACTTGGTCGCCGAAAGCCGTAACTTGTCGAGCTCATCGTTGATAGTCGCCTCCTTCTCGATGAAAAGATCGGCGGCAGGAACGTAAGCCTCAGGCTGGTAGTAGTCGTAATAAGAAACGAAATACTCGACCGCATTGTGCGGAAAGAAATTCTTGAACTCGTGATAAAGCTGCGCCGCCAGCGTCTTGTTGTGCGCCATCACCAGAGTCGGACGGTTCACCGCCTCGATCACCTTGGCCATGGTGTAAGTCTTGCCTGACCCGGTGACACCGAGCAAAACCTGATGCTGCTCGCGGTCATACACCCCGCGCAGCAGCGACTCAATCGCGCGCCCCTGATCCCCCTGCGGTTTGTAATCGGAAACAAGTTTGAAATCCATGAAAAGCAGCTTCTAGCTGTTTAGCTCCTGGCTCTATCGAGTTTGTCATTCCGAGCGAAGCGAGGAATCTGCTGTCCTCGCCCCCATCTATACAGACGGTAATTTCCCCGACCAAGAATCTCTCTATTATAAACGCCGTCAAAAACGGTAGTCCGGGGAGTTCCCCGCAAGAAGAATCCGTGAAAATCCGTGAAGATCCGTGGCAAAGATATCGCGCCTACAACTCAGCCAGCACCCGGTGCACCAAAGAAATTGCGATCGATCCCTCGCCCACGGCGGCGGCCACGCGTTTCACATTCCCAGCACGCACATCGCCCGCGGCAAACACTCCAGGCAGGCTCGTCTCCAGCATGAACGGCATGCGCGAAACCGGCCAATGGAAGTCGTGCAGAACCGGATCCAGATCCCGCCCGGTAAGCACGAAGCCTTTGCTGTCCATGGCCAGGCATCCCTTCAGCCATTCGGTACGCGGAGAACCTCCCGCCATGATAAATAAATGCCGCAGATTATGGGTCGAGATCTCTCCAGTGTTCTTGTCCCGCCAGGTCACGCGCTCCAGTTGCGTATCGCCGTCGAGGCCTACAACCTCGGTGCGGTAGTGCAGTTCGATCGCGGGATTCTCCTCGATCCGCTGAATAAGATAGCGTGACATCGTGTCCGACAACTGCCGCGCCCGTACGACCATATGAACCTTGCTCGCGGTTTGCGATAAGTAGACCGCGGCCTGTCCGGCCGAGTTACCCCCGCCAATTACCACCACTTCCTCGTTCCCGCACAACTGTGCCTCGATGTAAGTGGCCCCGTAATAAACGCCCTGGCCTTCAAACTTCTTCAGGTTGTCAATTGCCGGCTTGTTGTACTGCGCGCCGCTGGCAATCACGACCGCACGCGCGCGAATGGTTTGGCCGCAGTCCACGCTCAACTCGTAGGGACGCCGCTCGCAATTGAATTTCGTCACGCTGTTCGCGACCAGCACCTTGGCGCCAAACTTCTGTGCCTGTGCAGCGGCACGGCCCGCCAGTTCGTTCCCCGTAATTCCCATAGGAAAGCCCAGATAATTTTCGATTTTCGAGCTTGATCCTGCCTGCCCACCGGGAGACTCAGCCTCGATGACCAAAACGTCCAGCCCTTCCGAGGCGCCATAAACCGCCGCCGCCAGGCCTGCGGGGCCAGCTCCGACAATCACCAGATCCCGTACTTCCGTAGTTGTGATGTGCGCGTTGAGCTTCAGGCATCTTGCCAATTCCTGGATCGACGGCCCGCGCAGAACAGTCTCTCCGTTGCAGATCACCACAGGAATCTCGTCAAGAGTGACACTGAACCGGTCGAGTAGTTCCTGTGCCCCTGTTTCGGTATCCAGATCGATATAAGTATGCGGATGCCCGTTGCGAGTGAGAAATTCCCGCAGATGCAGCGTCTTCGCCGAGTGCCGTGATCCCAGTAGAATCACGTTTCCGCCGCCAGACGAAATCAGCAGCACGCGGCGCAGAATAAACGCCCGCATAAAGATTCCGCTCAACTCCTCATCTCGACCTACAAGGGTACGCAGCGCCTCCGGGGTCAGCTCAAGGAACTCGCCAGCAGCCGTCACCCGGCCGCGCGCCAGTGAGCCGCGGCCCGAGATCATCGTCATCTCGCCAGTAAAACTTCCGGCCTGGTGGGTCACGATCAAGCGCTCGCCCTGCAGGGTGAGCTGCACGATCTCCAAGGCTCCCGATAGCAGCACGAAAAAACGCGCGGAGGCATCTCCGGGCTCGAACAGAATTTCTCCAACGGTCGTCTGCCGGATCCGGCCGAACGGGCGGATCCGGTCGATCTGCGAAGGCGTAAGCGCAGGAAAGGCTCGCTCTTGATTTACCGGTCCGCCGGAGAAGACCGGACTTGCGCCGCCGGAACTGGAACCAACCGGGCCGAGGATGACTGGAAAAGACATTTTTCACCCCGAGAGAGGCAGAGTATACATGGTCGCGGTCGCCCGGCAGCCACGCAGTTTGGTTAGATGACACGAATCCGGTCGAGGCTCCAGGCCGCCCGACGGCTAGGGCTTCACGTCTCCCACGCTCACAATCTTCGTTGTGGCGCGGAATTTCTTGTAATCCCGAAAAGTATCTTCGTCTTCCTCGTTGTAACTCTTGAACAAAGCGACGCGCGCATCGAACCTGAAGCTGACACGCTGCGGCAGCCAGACTTCCTCATTCACCCGCGTCTGTTCAATCACTAGGCGCGTGCCCTTGTAGATTCGCGCCAGCACCCAGCCGAATGAAACCGTATCGATGGCTTCCACGTCCAACTTAACCAGTTGCAGCTCCTTCTTATCGATCCATAGCCGGCCGTGATATTTAGGAAGTATTCGCGCCTCTTTCAAATGAGCCTGGAATCCCGGCCGCGGCTCCCCCCCAATCACCCACGCGTCGCGACCATTCAACGTTTCGCTTCCCAGCAGGCGGAAATCATATGCGTCGGCAACCTCGCGCACAAACTCGCGATTCTTCTCCCGTTGCTTTTCTTCCTCCGCTTGCCGTTTCGTGCGATCTCCTTCCGACTCGTTCTTGCGCTCGCCGGTCAGTTTGTCGATTCTTTTTTCCTCCTTAGCCGCATCTTTCTCGGATAACGGCTGGTCGTCTTTCGCAATCTCGCGTTCGATCTGCTCGCCGTAGAGTTCCATGACTTCGTAGATTTTGGATTCGCTCGATTTGATCGCGCCCTCACCATCGAGCTTGTTCTCCACTTTACGCACGATATAGGTGTAGTCGCGTTGTTTCTGGTAGTTCGATCTGTAGTGCTCCATAACAATCTGCCTGAGATCCTGCATCTGCTTCTGCGAAAGCTTGCCGTTGGCATCAGGTGTCAAATCAGGCAGGGAAGCGGCGCCAGAAGGCGTCAACGAGGGAGCTGGCGTGGATTGTTCCTGCGCGAACTCAGGTCCGGCGGACAGAATGATAGAAAGAGTAACAGCGGTCAGACCCAGCCTTCTCATGATGGCGTTATGTCCTTAGAAGGCTGGGGGTTCGCTCAGGATGCACGAAAACAACAGTCATTCGTTTGCAGTTGTCTTGTACGCCTTGCCCAAGGATTCGCCCTGGAACAGCCGTTCATCCAAGCGATGCAGGCCCTTGGCCATGGCCGGAGTGAGCAGCGGATAATGCTTGATATCGAACAGGTGATACACAATGAACCAAACCGGCTTGTCGGTGGTCATCCAGTTCTGACGATCGAAGCGCTTGAGGTTGACGGGGACCGAATAGCGCCGCAGCGTGCGCTCGCGGCGCAAGTTGAAATACCCGTTGAAATAAGTAATCGCCAGCTCGCGCAGCGTGCGATGGATGGGTTCGCGCCAGCGGCATCCCGTGTAATTCGATTTGGCGACGGCACCCCAGCCACCATTCTGGCGAAAGATGGCGATCACGTGATCAGTGTCGTGGTCCGCCTCGAAATCGAGCAGCAGCGGAGGATAGCCATTCGCCCGCAGAGCGGCCGCGGCAAAAATGGCGCCCTCAAGGCAGTGCGCGGTTTGCTCGGCCAGCACCCGTCGCGGCGACCAGGCCGTATCCGCAAGATGATACGGAGCATCGTCAAGAAACTTCTGAATGCCGTAAGGATCTTTCATGCTGCGCAGCTTCCGCAGTTCCGAAGCCGTGAAACCTGCCAATGGATCGCTCATCGTCGCATGAGTTTACATGAGACCGCGTGAATTTTGGACGGCGCTGCGCTTCCAGCGCTGCGATCGGGTTCCACACGAGCATCAGGGCTTCAGCCCCTGAGGTACTTTAATCGGCTTCTTCCCAGAGTCTGAGGCGAACAGTTCAACAAGTTCGTGAGGACTATCCACGAGCACGTCAGGCGGACTCTCCTCCAACGTATGCGGAGCAAAGCCGTAACTCACGCCCACAGTCCACAATCCCGCATTGACCCCGGTTTCAACGTCGACGTGCGAGTCGCCAATAATCGCGGTCTCTTCGGGTCGCACGCCGTTTTCTTCGAGCAACTTGCGCGCGCCCTCAGGATCCGGCTTCTTGCTGGCAAAACTGTTTCCCCCATAAATCTGGGTAAACGGGCCCAGCCCGAGAACTTCGACGATGGCCCGCGAGGGTCCAACGGGCTTATTCGAAAGCACCGCCATCTTGCGAGGATGTTTGTTGGATGTGCTGCAGATATGGGCCAGCGCTTCATGCACGCCGTGGTAGACCGTAGTGTGATCCAGCTTGTGCTCACGATAATAAGAAAGAAAAAACTGCAGGCCCCGGCGCACGACGGCCTCCTCGACCGCCTCACCGCCGAGCGCGCGCTGAATCAGAATAGGAGCACCGTCTCCGACATAGCTGGCAATCACCTCATCAGGCAGCTCCGGACGACCGATGTGGCGCAGCGCCGCGTTCACCGAGTGCACCAGATCGAGACGCGAATCAATCAGCGTGCCGTCGAGATCGAAGATCACCAGCTTAATCGCGTGCGGGTCGAAGGCGCGGCGGGTCTGAATCATGCCCATTCAGGATAAATGATGGGAGCATGCGCCTGTCGGCGCCCCCCAACTCGCCGGCACGGCATGACTGAAGTTTCGACAATCCCCCGAGGCAGGAACTTCCATGTTTTCCAACACCCAATTCCGATTTACAATGCAACCTGTCGGGTAATATTCATCACCGTAAACCCGGCGTATTCATAACACTTAATCAGGGAAACGGATGGCGACGACAAAAACCGATCCCAAGCTCTCCATCGCAAGCGGCAAGAAGTCCCAGATCTACGAGGGACTTACGCGTGAGCAACTGATCGAAGCCTACCGCATCATGTACGCCTCCCGGCGCATCGACGACCGGGAAATCCTGCTCAAACGCCAGCAAAAAATCTTCTTCCAGATGTCGGGGGCGGGGCACGAAGCCATCGGCGTGGCCGCTGGCATGGCGCTGAAGTCGGGCTACGACTGGTTCTATCCTTATTATCGCGACCGCGCGTTGTGCCTCGCGTTGGGCGCCAAGCCTTTGGATATGTTTCTGCAGGCCGTGGGTGCAGCCGACGATCCCAGTTCGGGCGGGCGTCAAATGCCTTCGCACTGGGGCTACAAGCAGCTGAATATCGTGACCCAATCGTCGCCCACGGGATCGCAGATTCTGCAGGCCGTAGGCTGCGCCGAGGCCGGACGCTATTTTGCGCAGCGCCCCAAGGCAGCCGAAATTCCGCCCAAGACCACGCTGGATTATCGCCAGTTCAAAGATGTGACATTCCAGGGCGACGAGGTTTCCTATGTTTCCCTCGGCGACGGCACCACCAGCGAAGGCGAGTTTTGGGAGGCGATGAACGCGAGCGCGCTCGGCAAGCTGCCCGTGATTTTCTGCGTGCAGGATAACGGCTACGCGATCTCCGTACCGGTCGAAATACAAACCGCCGGAGGCAGTATTTCGCGGCTGGTCTCTGGCTTCCCGAATTTCCATTTTGAAGAAGTCGACGGCACCGATCCGGTGGCAAGTTCGGCTGCGTTTCAGCGCGCCGTGAAGTATTGCCGAGGAGGCCATGGGCCGGTGTTTGTGCATGCCCACGTGATCCGCCCGTATTCGCACTCGCTCTCCGACGATGAGCGCCTGTACCGTCCAGACTCCGAGCGCGAGCGCGATGCCGCCCGCGATCCAGTTTCCCGCACGCAAATGTTCTTGCTCCGCGAAGGAATTCTCGACGAGAAGGGCATCAACGAACTGGAAAAGAAAGTCGACGAAGAACTGCAGATCGCTGTGGACCTGGCTCTGGCAGCCCTGCCGCCCGCGCCCGAGAGCGTGCTGCAGTATGTGTATTCGCCCGATCTCGATCCCACCTCCGCGACGTTCGAAACCCAACCGGTGGTCGGCCCTGACTCCCCCGACGGCAAGAAACCGCCAGCCAAAACAATGGCCGATTTGATCAACGTCACCCTGCGGGACGAAATGAAGCGCGACGAACGCATCGTGATCTTCGGCGAAGATGTAGCGGATTGCAGCCGCGAAGAATACTTGAAGCGCAAGCTGGTAAAAGGCAAGGGCGGAGTCTTCAAGCTCACGTTCGGTTTGCAAAACGAGTTTGGTCCGGACCGCGTCTTCAACTCGCCGCTGGCCGAGGCCGCCATTGTGGGCCGCGCCACGGGCATGGCCACACGCGGGCTCAAGCCGGTGGTCGAGATCCAATTCTTCGACTACATCTGGCCCGCGATGATGCAAATTCGCGACGAGCTGTCAGTGATCCGCTGGCGCTCGAACAATGTCTTCTCCTGTCCCGTTGTAATTCGGGCTGCGATCGGCGGATACCTCACCGGCGGCGCGATTTACCACTCGCAATGCGGGGAAAGCATGTTCACGCACATTCCCGGCTTGCGCGTGATCTTTCCGTCAAACGCTCTGGATGCGGCGGGACTGCTGCGCACCGCGATTCGCTGCGATGACCCGGTCTTATTTCTCGAACACAAACGTCTGTACCGCGAGACCTACGGCCGAGCCCCATATCCCGGGCGGGACTACATGATTCCGTTCGGCAAGGCGAAGATCGTGAATCCGGGAACGGACCTGACCGTGATTACCTACGGAGCAGTCGTGCCGCGCGCTCTGCAGGCCGCCCAGAAGCTCGAGCGCGAGCACGGCTTCAAAGTGGAGTTGATCGATTTGCGCAGCCTGAATCCGTTTGACTGGGAGACGATTGCCGCGTCCGTCGGGAAAACGAATCGTGCGCTCGTCGCCTATGAAGACACTTTGAGTTGGGGCTATGGTGCGGAGATCGCAGCCCGCATCGCCGACCAACTCTTCGATCATCTGGATGCGCCCGTGCGCCGCGTGGCCGCCGCCGACACATTCGTGGCCTACCAGCCGATTCTCGAAGATGCCATCCTGCCGCAGCCGAACGACCTGTTCCGCGCCATGAAAGAACTGGCCGAGTATTAGAGTTCGCTCAATCTATTCGCTAAATAAAGCCCGGTAGATTCCTCCGCCGAGCGCTCCTCCAATCAGCGGGGCGACCCAGAACATCCACAACTGCTGCAAGGCCCAGCCGCCGGCAAAAATCGCGGGGCCGGTGCTGCGAGCGGGGTTCACCGAAGTGTTGGTGATGGGAATGCATACCAGGTGAATCAGGGTAAGGCAGAGCCCGATGGCAAGCCCGGCAAAACCTTTGGGAGCGCGGCTGTCGGTGGCCCCCATAACAACGATCAGGAAAAACGCGGTCAGCACCACTTCGGCGAGAAAGCCCGCGAGCAGCGAATACCCGCCGGGAGAATGTGCACCGTATCCGTTGGAAGCGAAACCGGCGTGAACATCAAAGCCCGCCTTTCCGCTGGCGATCATGAACAACACATCCGCCGCCGTGATCGCTCCCAACACTTGTGCAATGACGTAGGGAATAAAATCCGAAGCGGAAAAGCGTTTCCCAACAACCAGCCCCAGGCTGATGGCAGGATTGAAGTGGCCGCCAGAAATGAATCCAACGGCATAGACCATCGTGACGACGGTGAGACCGAAGGCCAGGGCAACGCCAATGAATCCAATGCCGAGCGTAGGGAAACCCGCCGACACAATCGCTGCGCCGCATCCCCCGAACACCAGCCAGAAAGTTCCAAAGAATTCCGCGAAGGCACGTTTCCTGAGAGTCATAAAATCTCCTTCATCATGGACGAAAGTGGATTGCGATTGCCGGGCTGGCTCTAATCGCGACGCGGCAGGTTAACACAAATCACAGAGAATCGAAAACAAGTCCCAAACGGTTCCGAAGCCATGCAGGGTTCACAAGGCGAGCCAGGTTCGGCGAGCCAAGTTACGAAGGCTTTCGCCGCAAGGCGATCGTGATTGCCCGTTCTCACAGCCAATGCTAGGCTCCAAATAAGTGAACTCGGCAACCATCAGCTCGGTGAATTCGGGCCAGCCTGCAAGCGGCCGCGCAATCGCGTGGCTGCAATCGGCAACCGCAGAGGTGTGGCTAAAATTTCTGCTGGCCCTAGTGGGACTGGGACTGGCATTCGGAGCCGCGTTGCTTTCGACTGCCTCGGGTGAAGCCGGCAATCTCGGGGCGTCAGTGATTCTCGCATCCGTTGCGCTCTTGATGGCGGCCTTCGTTGGTTTGGTTACAGTGCCCTACCTGGCGCGGCGAGTTGTGATCGAGAGGTTGCGCCAGACCTTCCATTATGAAGTCACCAAGGCAGGCGTGGTCTATGTGCTGGTCACGCTGGTGATCGGCATCGCGGCGCTGAATACCGGAAATAATCTTCTGTACATCGTAGTGGCAGCGATGCTGGCCGCAATCTTGGTCTCAGGAGTGGTTTCCGCACTGGTGTTGCGTGGCCTGGAATTGCAAGTTCGTCTGCCCGAGCACGTATTTGCTGGCCGGCCGGTCGTGGGAAGAATCGCTCTGCGCAACGCACGGCGATTCCTGCCCTCATTTTCGATTCGCGTAGTGCCCGCACGCAGGGAAAAAGAAAAAGGAAAGAAGCCCCGCAAGCAATGGCGGTGGGAGCCGGCGACATTCGCTTTTCCGCCGAACCGTGCGCCCGAGAATCAGTGGGTGAAGCTTCGGGATTGGCGCGTGAGGCGAGTCCAAGTGATTCCGCCGCCACCTGGGATATTCGAAGGAATGATTTATTTCCCCTACCTGCCGCCAGCAGCCGATGTGACTGCGGACCTCGAGCTGTGTTTCGATCGCCGTGGACGGTACTTGGAATCGAGTTTCGGCGTAGCCACGCGGTTTCCCTTCGCCTTCCTCACCAAGACGAGAGACGTTCCACTGGAGCGCGAGATTCTGGTCTATCCCCCGATTGAGCCTCCCGACGAGCTGTTTGAAATCCTGCCGCTGGTGCGCGGGGAGTGGGAAAGCTTTGTGCAGGGCCGCGGCTCCGACTTGTACCGCATTCGCGAATACATGCCGGAAGATTCGGCGCGCCACGTGGACTGGAAAGCGACCGCCAAATCCGGCTCATTGAAGGTGCGTGAATTCAGCCGCGAGGACGAGCGCAAGTTATGCATCGTCTTCGACAACCCCGCGGTCGGGGTAATTTCCGGCCCGGCATACGAGCAGGCGGTGAATCTGGCCGCCTCACTGGCATGGCATTTCTCTTCCCAGGATGCTGAGATCTCGTTTGTGGTTCCAGGCCACGGCCGCCTTACCGACCTGCACGAATTCCTCGCGCAGCTGGCGGTGATCGAACCCCAGAAAGACCCTCGGGCCACAGCTCCGCAACCGCCTGCGCCGCGAGATCTCGAACGAGCCGATGTGCTGGGACAAATCGACCTCGGCACCACCGGCGAATACAACATCGTTCTCACTGCGCGGCCACGCGGAAGTTTGCCCACAGCCTTGTGGAACTGCTCCTACTTCGTCTTTCTCGGTAACGAGGTTAGGTCCACAGTTGCGCCCGATTCACGAAAGGGGTAGAAGGCGCTTTTCCGGCGTCGGTGCTGCCCCACCCCTATATGGCACAAAGGTAACGTTACTTTAGATTACCTGAGTACATTGAACACTTGGGGCAGAAGGTTTAACTTCCTCTTACTAGGCAGAATCGCTTTTTACGCAGTGCCGCGAAGCTGGCTCTGAGCGCCAGTTTTGTTTCGAGATTTGACGTATTCCGATGAGCGAGAAAATCAAGATTCTTTACTACGCTCTCTGGCTGGCGCATCCCGTTCTCCAAACGGTCATTGCCATAGCTATGCTTCGTCGCGGACAGCAACGTGAATTTAAATATTTCTTTGCCTACGTGGTCACGCAGATTTTGACCTTCGCCGTGGTCTTTCCGACTGTCAGGTACCACTACTCTGCCATCTTCTACGTTTCATGGTTCAGCACGGCGGTTAGTGTAGCCCTGGGTTTCAAGGTGATCCACGAAGCCTTTCTCGATGTGTTCCGGCCCTTCCACACATTGCGCGACCTGGGCACAGTACTTTTCAAATGGGCTGGTCTGGTGATGCTCCTGGTGGCCGGCGTGGTATCGGTTTCAACTAACTCTTCGGACACAGTTCCCTGGGTGCAGGCCATCACGACCGCCCAGCGTTGCGTACGCATTATTCAGGTTGGCATGGTGCTTTTCCTATTGTTCTTTGCCCGCTACCTGGGCGTAAGCCGGCGGCAGCACAGTTTCGGGATCGCGTTGGGTTTTGGAACCTTTGCCGTGGTGGAACTGTCGCTGATCGCGTCCTGGGCCGGCGATCACCTCAGCAGTCTCGGCGTGAACCTGATCAACATGGGGGCCTATGACGCAGCGTTATTTATCTGGCTGGGCTACACGCTCGCGAAGAGCCCTGCCCGCGATGCCGCCTCCACCTTGCTGCGGCCCCAGCGCTGGGAGCAGAGCCTATCCGACATTCAGCACCCACTGCCCGCGGATTCCCTGATCCCGATGTTCGAAGGCATGGTGGACCGGGCTCTGTCGCGCACTCGCGTGTCGCCCGTGGAAACACCAGAGAACGGCGCAGCGACTCGCGCCACAGTCGTCCCCATGAATGCCCTGACCATCTCAGGGCTGGTGGAGCGCGTCGGATCCAAGCGCTGAGTTGCCCCACAGCTCTACAAGCGACCTGCTTCCCTGTTTCTTCACCGTAGCGCTGCTATTCCGTATTTCGTAAATAATTCGTTGCTAACCCCTGCCTTTAGGCCGCCAAGATCCCGCCCATCCAAGGTAAGGGAAAAACCTTAGAATAACTACGGCTTGCCCTGTATTTCCAGGTTTCTTGGAGACGTGTAAATTGATCCCACGCGAAGGACTACCAACTATCCCAGGAATTCTTGCGGAAGGGCTTGACTTGTGCCTTATAATTTTGCTCCGCGTCAGAGCAGCTGCTTTTCAGGAAGCTAGGGCGCGGAAGGAGTAAAACCCATGAAGCACGCAGTCAGGATTTCGATCCTGCTGTTTGGACTAGTGGGCACGTATGTCGCAGCCGCCGTTCCGCAGGTTCCCGCCCCGGACGGAGGCCCGATTCTACTGTGCCCACCTCAATCAACAGCTAAATGCAACCCCGGTTTACCACCGATGATGAGATAGCAGTTAATCGGATATCGGGGCTAGCCACAAGGTCACCAAAGTAACCTGTAGGTAACTGGGCCGAGCACTTGGGGCTCGCAATCTTCGGGCCGACGGGCTTCATACATAAACCGTCGGCCCTGTTTTTTGTCTGCTTGGAGAACTGGGGGCGAAGGAGTCTTGGGAAGGGCACGAATTCAGAAGCTGAGGAAAAACTCTGATCGGGAAGGGCACGACTTCAGTCGTGGCATTAAGTCGTGCACGGGGTATCTGCGCTTTAGCGCCTGAGGTAGGTCCTTTCCTGAGCCTGCTTTTTTCAGCAGTTTGTTATTCCTCGCTCGTCAGCGCAGATCCCAGCGCGCGCTCCAACTCCGCAGGATCCGTAACCGGTGGTTGGCAAGCAAAGCCCGAACACAGAACCGCAAATGCCTCTCCCGAGTTCAACCCAGGCAGGTTCGGAATGGTGGCCGCCAACGCCGGAGGAAGATTCCCGGCAACCGCCTGGTTCGTCGTCAACCGCAGCACGCTTTTGTTGAAGGCGAAAGGTGCGACCGCGACCGCAGCCAGACTCTTCGCCGCTTCCTCCCGTTCGTGGTCCGCAAGCACAACCACTTGCACCGGATTTTCCAGCAGGTGCAGGACCGCGATACCGTAGGTCGCAGCAAAAATTCCAAATTGCTCAGCCACGCCGGCAAAAGCTTCCAGCGTTTGCTCCGCTTTCTCCCGGTACGCGTTGTCGCGGGTGTAATGATGCAAGCGCAGCAGCGCAATCGCCGCCATCGGATTCCCCGCCGGAGTAGGCGAATCCTGCAGCGGCTTGCGCCGTGTGGCGAGCACCCCCAGGCTCTTACCGTCTGCCGCCGGCTCGGCATCGAAGAACCCTCCGGAAACCGCATCGAAGAACCGCGCAATCATCACGTCGCCGATGGCCCGCGCGAATTTGAAATAACTGAGGTCCGCCGTAGCTTCATAGGCGTCGAGGCAAGCCAGCGCAGTCGCGGCATAGTCATCGAGCAGACCGGAAATCGCTCGATGTTCGGCCTTCGGATCGGAATAAGCGACCACGCGCAAGAGTGTGGCGCGGGCGCCCCCGCCCGCGTCTGTCGAAGGCTTCCAAGCCTCCGCCAGTATCCGGTCCAGCGAGCGCAAAGCGAAGTGCCGCGCGGGTTCAAGATTGAGAACCATCGCCGCTTCCAGATAGGCCGATACGCACATGCTGTTCCATCCCACATAAACCGTTTTATCGACGTAAGGCGTAGGCCGCTCGAGCCGCGCCGCATACATCTTCTTTTTCGCGGAATCGAGCAGGCTGCGCACGCGTTCTTCGCTAAGGCTCATCCGCCGCGCGATTTCTTCGATCGGCGCGCGCACGTACAGTACATTCTTCGCGGAATTATGGTGCATCTCACCGATCTCGTTGATGTCATAACGCAGCGCCGCCACCTGCGCTTCTTCCTCAGTGAGCACTGCGCGAGTCTCGTCGAGCGTCCAGGTAAAGTAATCGCCATCGTCGTCCATGGAAATGTCGGCATCCTGCGAAGCATAAAAACCGCCGCGCTCGCGATCGCTCAGCCACTCATCCATCCATCGAATAATGTCGCGCGCGACATTCGCAAAGAACTCCGAACCCGTAGCCTGATAAGCGTGCACGTAGTTCTTCAGCAACTCGGAGTTGTCATAGCACATCTTCTCGAAGTGCGGCACCACCCAGCGCTCATCCACGGAGTAGCGATGAAATCCCCCAGCCAGTTGATCGTAGACGCCGCCATTCGCCGTGTGCTCAAGCGTGGTGACGATTAAGTCTGAAAGTTCGGGTGTCCCATCCTTTTCGCGTTCTTCGCGAAAGAGCCCGCCCTGAGCTTGGCGAAGGGGTGGGGATTTTGATTCTGGCTTTGTCCGCGCATACCGTTCAATCAACAAATCCAACACCGAAGGATGCGGAAACTTGGGCGCGTGTCCAAACCCGCCATGCACCGAATCAAACATGCTGAACGCAGACTTCTGAATCGCAGCAATAATGCCATCAGAAACCCGCCCGCCGCGCCCGGCAAACGACTCCGCCTGCACAATCGCACTCTCCACCATCTTCGCCTGCTCCACTACGTCGCCATGTTTTTCCTTGTAAGCGTTGGCGATGCTGGTCAGAACGCGCTTGAAGCTCGGACGCCCATACCCGTCGGTCGGCGGAAAATAAGTTCCTCCGTAGAACGGCTTGCCATCCGGCGTAAGAAAAGCAGTAAGCGGCCAGCCGCCCTGCCCGCTGACCGCGCTGACGGCAGCCTGATACCGGCTATCAATGTCCGGCCGCTCGTCACGATCTACCTTCACCGCAATAAAATGTTCGTTCACGATAGCCGCAACTTCAGCGTCGTCGTAAGACTCGCGGTCCATCACATGGCACCAATGGCACCACACCGCGCCAATATCAAGCAGCATGGGCTTGTTCTCGCGCTGCGCCGCGGCAAACGCCTCCTCGCCCCACTCATGCCACTGAATAGGCTGATGCATCGCGGAACGCAGGTAAGCGGATGAAGCGCGAGCGAGAGAATTGAGAGTGGTCGTGGTCATGACTCTAAGTGTACTGCGGCAACGCCTCTCGTCGGCAGTCGATAGCAATACTGCATCCCCACGGAACTGTCATGCTGAGCGAAGTGGAATCGTCCAAAGGACGATCCCACGTAGTCGAAGCACCCCATACCCGCCATAATTACCCCAAGCTCCAATCGGAGTTCTCACATTAGACCTCGGTGCCGCATCAGCCGTTGACCCTGCCAAAATGGACGCTGATGCGCTAACGCGCTGCCAGCGCGTCCAGCCGCTCCAGCGTATCCGGGTACCTGCGCACAAGCAGTACCAGAGCGGCCGCCTGCGGATTGGGTTTGGCGCGCCCTTGCTCCCACTTTTCCAGGGTTCTTTCGTTAATGCGCAGCTTGCGCGCAAACACAGCCCGCGAACAGCGCAGCTTCTTTCGCGTATCGCGAAGCAGTTTCGAATCGACCTTGGGCAGCGGCATCACCTCGACCTTGTAACTGCGCAAGGTAAGCTTGCCTTCGCGCTGTCCTTTCATCGCGTCGATTCCCTCCATCATTTCGCTGAAAACGTCCCGCTTCGCTTTCACTGTGTCCTCCGTTGCCTGTAGGGTGCTCTTTTCCGACGGGCGCGCATTTCCACCTCATTCTCGATCGCGGCCTTGAGCGCTTTCTTCTCTCTCGCCGTCAAATCTGAAGCTTCGTTCTTATCATAGAGAGTCACCAGCCATATCTGACTATCGGACTTGAAGTGGTAGTAAATCACGCGCAACCCGCCTCTACGGCCTTTGCCACGGCGCGCGTCCGCCCAGCGCATTTTTCGAAACCCCCCGGTGCCCGGCATCAAATCCCCGAGTTCGGGGCCAGCCGCCAGCTGGGCCTGCATTTCCCGGTATTCGTTATCGTTCAGATAGTCAGACAGGTGACGCGTAAATGCCGGCGCTTCAATAAACTCCATATCGGCTTTGGTACGCTATTAGAGTATGCTCCCAACTATACGCCCTTGGCGTATGTGATGCAACGCTCGCTATAGAACTAAGCGAGAGGGCCAGCGTGGCCTAACCACTAAAGATTTCCACAGCCCTTTTTCGGCAAGCCGTCACATCGCTTCTGTGAATTTTCAGCTACCATTATCGAGTGCAGCTTCCGCTGGTTCGTCCGGTTCCTTGACACTTGAAATGGGCACATATCAAGACAAGGCTAAGTCATTAAGATTCAATATTTTGCGGCTAAGTTATTTAGAAGCATTATTTTAGCCAGATTTGAGCAGGATACGGCTGACCTAAGCCATTGCGAGTCAATAATTTAGCGGAATTGATCTGCGATTTTTTGATCCAGACCACTTGCGATTCCGTACAGGGCATACTGATGGTTCGAGTGCAGTTTCCGCAACCCGCCACTCCCACTCAACAGATGCTCCAGCAGCGGATTGTGGTAAAGCAGAAACACCGCCCGCGGATGCTCCCGCAGACTCTGCTCTAGGTTCGCCACCATCCGCCGCAGCCCCGACTCCGGAAACGGATTGAAGAGATAAAGCACCATCGGCTCAGCAGGAAAAGAAAACTCAGTCGCATCCGCGCAAATCGATTCCAGTGCGAAACACTTCTGTGACTCGCTTCTGTACTTGCTCAGGTTCTCCTCAGCAGCCTCATGTAATGCAGGCAAAAGTTCCACGCCCACAATGCGGCGAAAAGGATAGTCCGAAGCCATCAGCAGAGTACGTCCCTTGCCCGATCCGAGATCGACGAAGACAAAGTCGTGAAACTCAAAATGATTTTGTTGCTTCAAAGCCGCAAGCATTTCTCGAAATAGATCGGGCTGTGTCGGCTGATACGGCGAGTGGAAAACTCCAAGCAGCCGGTTGCGCCAACCGACCGCCGCGCTGGTGGTGTTGACTCGATAATCCCAATCGTATTCGGCGTCACCATAACGTTGGCGGCGGCGTTCAGGAGTGGAGTCACGAACAAACTCCCAGATTGCCTCCCCAAGTTGCTGCGTAGCCGCGAAGCGGCCTTCGCGGACGGCAAGGTCACTCCACCATTGCCACGCCGAGCGCAACAGGCTGGTACGGGATGAAGCGGAGGGATCGATGCGCTGCATGCTCCGCCATCATAAGCGATGGTTAAACCGCAAGAATGATGACGAGACTAAGGCTGCGGAGCGTCGAACGTCGGCCACGGCTTAAATCCCGGAGGCAGACCTTTGGTGGCAAATTGAAAATCATGCGGCTCACGAATTTCGATGCGGCCTTCGGGAGTTAACTTGTAGGGATGACCATCGGGATCAACGGGAATTCGTGCCAGACCCTCCGCACTTGCCAGCTCTTCCATGCTGGCAGGCAGGCGTCCCGTGCGTTCTCCGAAACGGGTGACCGCGGCTTGCAGAAGCTCGACATCTTCGTCAACACGCAACGCACGCAGATGGTCGACTGCATTCTGCCTGATCAATTTGTCCTGGGTGTTCTGGTAGCTCGCCATCCACAGGCTGCGTGCCGTGTCATAGTCGCCGGCATGCGATGCCATCTGCGCCGCCAGAACCTTCAGGAAGGGATGAGCGTTCGGAACCCGCGATCCGCGCGCGAAAGCCTCGGCAGCATTCTTGTAGTCCTTCAGTTCCGTGAAGTAGACGAAGCCCAGGTCGTAGTA
>JBAWCJ010000328.1:0-5070 GCA_049590215.1 Candidatus Sulfotelmatobacter sp.
CCGGGATTCAGATTCGTCGCGCGATTCACCTGGACGCCGACTCCCCGCGAATTCGCTTTCATGCGACCATGCAAAACAAAACCGGGCACGTCATCGAATGGTCCATGCAATCCGTTTCGCAGTACAACACCGCGGATTCATCCACGCCCGCGCGGCGCAACCAAAATTTCTGGACCTTCACTCCCGCGAATCCAACCAGCAGCTATCTGAATCGCTACCACGTTCGGTTCGGTCCAGCGGAGAATCCAGCTGTCTCTGTTCGGGACGATGGTCTTTTCGCACTGCACTACGCGCACCTCGCCGCGGAACTGTGGCTCGACTCGACTCCAGGCTGGCTCGCAGTGGTGGATGGCGACACCCGCTATGCCATGGTTGAACGCTTCCGCTACGAAAAAACCGAAATCTATCCCGGCAAGGCATCAGTTATTTTTTGGATGAACGGCCCCGAGACGAGATTGAATTCCGAGGGAGAGCCTTCCCTCACTTCAGCCGGCGACGGAGTCCCTTATTATCTAGAGGCCGAGGTCAACAGCCCCCTCGTCGAGTTGCGGCCGGGGGAAACTCGCGATCTCGACACCGAGTGGTTTCCCACCCGCGCCGGCAACGAATTCCACGGCGCAGCGGACTCGGGCATCGTGGTGCGTCCTCTTCAGGCCACTCGTTTGGCAAGCGGCCACATCCGGCTCTCGGGTTCGTTCGGAGTATTTTTCGCAGGACGCTTGGTCGCCCACCTTTACGACGAACACGGCGCCAGCGTGGGAACTATGCCCGTCATCCAGGTCGACCCCACAGATCTCGTCCAGCTGGATACCGAATTAACCTCTCCGGCGAAGTCTTCGCGCATCTCTCTTCATCTCGAAGACGCGCAGGGGCTCGACTGCGGCGCTCTTCAGGAAGTTCAAGTGAGCGCATCCGAAAATCATTGACATGAAATCATTCGGGAAAACATTCACTGCGGCCATACTGGCCGGCTCCAGTCTGCTGTGCTCTTCCGCTGCATCACAACAAGGAAGACAGCCGGGGCAGGCTCCAGTTCTCGCCGACGTCAATGTGAGCCAGGCAGATCTGCTGACGCAGCCTCCCGTGGCCAACTGGACTTCCTATAACGGTGACTACACCGGCCGCCGCTACAGCGCACTGCACCAGATCACCGCGTCCAATGTCGGCCGACTCCGCTCGGCCTGGATCTTCCATTCTTCGAACTCTGAGCGGCTCGAGGTAACCCCCGTGGTCGTGAGAGGAATAATGTACGTCACCTCAGCCAACGATGTATGGGCTCTCGATGCGCGCACCGGCCGGACCATCTGGCATCACCCAAGGCCAGTTAGTTCAGGCTTGCTCGACGATGCGGCAGCTCACAAGAACCGCGGCGTCGGAGTCTGGCGAAACTCCGTCTACATGGAAACTGACGACGCCCACCTGCTTTGCCTCGACGCTCGCTCCGGACGCCTGCTATGGGATGTGATGTACGCAGACAAAGCAAAACATTACGGCGCAACCAGCGCTCCGCTGATTGTAAAAGACGAAGTGATCGTAGGAACCTCCGGTGGCGACTCCGGCGTGCGCGGCTTCGTGGCCGCTTACGATGCCGCGACCGGCAACTTGAAATGGCGCTTCTGGACCATTCCCGCGCCGGGCGAGTTCGGCTCATCCAGTTGGCCAGGCGATTCCTATCTCCATGGCGGCGCTACGACGTGGATGCCCGGAACCTACGACCCAAAACTCGACACACTCTATTGGACGACAAGCAACGCGGCTCCCGATTTCGTAGGCGACTCTCGTCCCGGCGACGATCTCTACACTGCCTGCGTTCTCGCCCTGAACCCAAACACAGGTGCGTTGAAATGGTACTTCCAGTTCACTCCGCACGATCTGTACGACTACGACGCCAATGAAACCCCGGTGCTGCTGAGTGCCAAAGTAAACGGTCGCACGCGCGACTTGCTGGTGCAGGCCAATCGCAACGGATTTCTTTATGTTCTCGACCGCGCCGACGGAAAGTTCCTCAAGGCGACACCGTTTGTGAAAAAGCTGAACTGGGCCAAAGGAATTGGCGGCTCCGGCCGTCCCTTACTGTCAGGGAAAATACCCAGCACGGAGGGTACGCAGATCTGTCCGAGCATCGACGGAGCTACAAATTGGTTTTCGCCTTCCTACAATCCTGCTACCGGTTTGTTCTACGTAATGGCGCTGGAGAGTTGCAGCGTCTTCTTCGCGCATCCGCAACCCTTTGCCCAAGGTCAGACTTTTTACGACACCGGTACGAAGCTTGCGACCGACGACCATGCTCAGAAGGTTCTCTTGGCATACTCCGTCTCCGAGGGAAAGATCGTTTGGCGCTATCCCCAAGTCGGCAGAGGCAACTCCTGGGGCGGAACAATGACCACGGCGGGTGACTTGGTGTTTTTCGGAAACGACACCGGAGCTTTCGAGGCCGTTGGGGCGCGAACCGGCCACTCGCTCTGGCAATTCAACGCTGGCCAGAACTTTCGCGGTTCACCGATGAGCTACTCGGTCGACGGAGTTCAGTACGTCGCCATCGCTGCAGGCAGCGATGTGATCAGCTTCGCGCTTCCTCAAGAGTGAACTGGCGCATCACAATCCCGGAATCCAACGGACAGCGTTGTCATGAAATATTTTTTGTAGCACCGGCCGGGGCAGGCTCAGTCCATGCACCTGCTTGCCTTCCACGGTCAGCGTCTCGCCGGTCGCCAGAAATTTCCAGTCCCGCGCATAAGTTGACCGCCACTCGGCCAACGCATCCGCAACATCAGCATCAGCGTGTAAATCGAGATCCGTGCCGTACAGAACGCGGTCCTGATACTTGATCAGAAACGCGGTCACTTTTTCCGGCGGCATCAGCATCAGGTATTCCATCCTCGCCGCCGTGTCGATGGCGAAATTCGGATACTTGTCAAAGTGCCTGGCGATGTTGTCGAGATCACGCTCCATGCTGCCCAGATGAACTCCCACCATCCGTAGCTTTGGATTGTCAGCCAACACGTGATCACGCGCCTCCAGAATCTTCTGCTTGGATGGAAACCCGGGCCGGTTAGCCACGTACCATTGCGGATTTTCCTGGTAGTAAGACCAGGACGGATCGGCCGGATCCGGTGGCCCCCAGGCTACATCGGGCTCGGCCAAATGGGTCATCAGCGTCTTGCCGTGAGCGGCGATGTCTTTGTAGATCGGCTCGAACTTCGGATCATCAGCCATGACGTATTGGCCGCTACTATCTTTGATTTCCATCCCGATGTTCTTCCAGACTTTCACGGCGACCGCTCCCCGCGCGAAGTCGCGGTCGATCTGCCGGATGGCATCGGCACTGAAGGAAGGACTATTAAACAAGTAGGGATCGAAAGTCGTACACAGGGCGACGTGGCCGTGGCTCGACCGCACCAGCGACCATGCATCATTAATCTGCCGCTGCAAATCCTTGCGACGGGGGTTCGTATCGTCCACCACAAGAATATTCATCAGCTTCAGGTTCAGCCGTTCGAGCAATTTCTGAAATGCAGAGTCCACCTTAAAAACATGAACGTGCACGTCGATGGGATGTATCGCCGCGAACCCGCGGAGAGCCGCTTCGTCACCAAGGGATTTCCCGGAAGCAGACGCGGAGCCCGGTGCCTGAGCCCCTGCCGACAGGGCGATCGTGAGACCTAAGATAACGCGAGCGATAGTCCGTGCTGCCGCACCTGTCATGGAAAAGCGCCGCTAGAAATAAAACTTCAGCGCAAACTGAATGAACCGCGGGTCGTGTGCGGCTTGCGCGAAGCCGAATGGACAGTTTGAATTCGAATTGCCGTTCGGGCAGCCCGTCTCTGCCGCCGTTTCATCCAGCCCGTGCTGGGTTGCGACATTTGTATTGAAGCTACCGGGGTTGTCGAACTCCGGATCGTAATGATTGAAAGCATTGAAGAACTCTGCCCGGAACTCAAGGCGCTTTTCTTCGCTGATGGGGAAAAACTTGAAGATAGAGATATCCCAGTTCTGCACGCCTGGCCCCTGAATAATGTTTCGACCTGCGTCGCCGAACGATCCGATGATTGTGTTCGTCGCAAAAGCGCAGGTGTTAAACAGCGTTCCCGGCACACATGGGTGGCCATTGGGGTTTCCGACCACGTTGGGCCGCGCTGCGCTGGCCACTTCCCCGCCGCCATCAGACGTGGAGAGGTTAGTGGCAATGTCGGTGGGGGTATACCAGTTTCCAGTCGATGCAATCGTGATGCCTGCAACCTGCCAGTTGCCGATGATCTGGTTCCAAACGCCGGAAGCGCTCCCCCCGAACGCCTTATTCTTGCCGAAAGGCAGATCGTAGGCGTAGCTCAAGACAAACCGTTGACGAACGTCAAAATCCGCGTTTCCGTACTCCAGAAGAGGATCGTTCTGCAGGCGGAAGTCACCCGCATTCTGCGAGCCCAGGCTGGCGCTCGAAGCATCATCCAGGGCGTGGCTCCAGGTATAGGCCAGCTGAAATTGCAGGCCGTGGGTGGGGCGTTTCTCGAAACGGACCTGCAGAGAGTTGTAGTTGGAGACGTCATTCGAGCGAAACGTCGCAATCGACGTATCAAATACGGGATCGCAGTTATTGGCATCCGTGGCGTTGAGGAGGTCGCAAGTAGAACCGGGCGCGAGGCCTGGTGTCACTCCGTTGGCGGGTCGCCGCGGGGCAGTCGGGCAACTCAGCGGGCCGCCATAATTTGCCGTGCACAGCGCTGCATACTGTGGGAGGGTCGCAAGCGCCGCCTCATTGCCGTTATAAAAGCCAAACAGTTTCAGGCCACGCGAGCCCGCGTAGGAAACATCCAGCAGCGTGTCGGCGGGCATTTGATATTGCACGCCGAAGTGCCACTGCTGGTTATAGGGCGTTCGCAGATTGGGAGAGACGGAATAAAGTTCCGGAGTGTTGGGATTCGAAAGCGCGGTCGGCGGGAATCCGTTGGCCAGCGTATTCGACCCATTCATATTGAGGGAAGCGATGGAGCAGTTGAGCGGCTGCCCGGGTGTGACCGTCGGATTGGCGGCCAGATTCCCGCATGGCGTCGAGAATGACTCGGCAGAGAAGAA
>JBAWCJ010000329.1:0-2748 GCA_049590215.1 Candidatus Sulfotelmatobacter sp.
AAGATCGTGCTGCACCGCGGATCGTGCGGGCAGTGCAACCAGGGCAAAGGCCGCCCCGCGGGACATGACGCCAACCACGCGCGTTGGCACGGACCGTATGCGACTCTGGTCCAAGGGCGCGACGCCGCACATGGCATGACAGGCATACTCATCCGTAGCGAGTGCAAGTGCGTTTAAGGGCACAACTTCTACCTTCTTCATTTGCTTTATACTTCCCCGCATGTCATCGCTGAAATCTTCCATCGAGCGTCTCGCCGCGCTGGGCGAAGTCGAGCGCAATCCCGAGGCGCGGCCGGCGTTTCTTGAGTTCCGAGACGCGCTTACTCAGGGCAAAATACGCGCCGCTGAGAAGATCCCGAACGAGAAAGGTGAAGCCCGCTGGATCGTCAACGCGTGGGTGAAACATGGCATTCTGCTTGGGTTTCGCCTGGGCGAACTGGTTGAGACAAGCTGCGCCGCACTCACTTTCGTAGATAAGGACACCTTCCCTGCCCGCCAATTTTCTGTAACCGATCGCGTGCGTATTGTTCCCGGAGGCTCGTCGGTGCGGCTGGGAGCTTACGTGGCACCGTCAGTGATTTGTATGCCGCCGATGTTTATCAACGTGGGCGCGTACGTGGATGAGGGAACGATGATCGATTCCCACGCGCTGGTAGGGTCATGCGCGCAGATCGGCAAGCGCGTGCATCTGAGCGCCGCGGCGCAGATCGGCGGCGTACTCGAACCGGTCAATGCCGCGCCCGTGATCATTGAAGACGATGTGCTGGTCGCCGGTAACTGCGGGGTGTATGAAGGCACGCTGGTACGCACACGCGCCGTGTTGGGCGCCGGAACGATTTTGACCCGCTCGACGCCGCTCTACGACCTGGTGCGCAACGAAGTTTACCGAGCGACGCCCGAAGCGCCACTTGAAGTTCCCGAAGGCGCAGTCGTTGTGCCGGGATCACGCGCGGTAACGAAGGGCGCCGCGGCAGATTTAGGAATCTCTTTGTATACCCCGGTGGTTGTGAAATATCGTGATGAGAAGACCGATCGTGGGATTGAGCTGGAAGATTGGCTGCGCTGACTCGCTTTGCCTTATTCGATGTTCACGGAGAGCGCCTGCGCACCGTCGGGAACTATCCTAATCTGACCGAGCCTCTGGATCACCGTATCCGCCTCGCTCAACGCAGACGCTTGATAGGTGCTGGTCAACGCAATCACTTTCATCCCTCCAGAGTGCGCCGACTGGATGCCGGCGGGAGCGTCTTCGATCACCAGACATTCTGCCGGATTCACCCCCAACAGCTCGGCACCTTTCAAATATGGCTCGGGATGCGGCTTTCCACGCATCACGTCATCCGCAGTGATCATGACATTCGGAGCCGGAATTCCAGCCAGCCGCAGCCGCGCAGCCGCCAGATGCCGGGTTCCGGACGTCACCACACACCAGCGGTCGTGGGGAATCGAGCGCACGAGATCGACCGCACCAGGCATGACGGCGACGCCATCGTCGTCTGCTGCCTCTCGGCTTTCCAGCTTGCGCAATTCCTTTTCCGCATCCAGATGAGGAGCGACCTTGCGGATCACGTCGATCGCGCGCACGCCGTGGCCAACGGCCACCGGTTTCTCTTCGTCAAGTCCCTGCTCGCGTGACCAGATGCGCCATTGCCGCTCGACCGAGCGGGTGGAATCGACAAGCACTCCGTCAAGATCGAAGAGGATTGCGGCGCAACTGAACTTGGTCATTCTTTTTTTTATCACAAAGACAGGTAACTAGCGCGACGGCGCCGGCAGGCTCTGCGGAGCCCGTTGCGGCGATGCTTCCTGCTGGAATTGCTGCCGAAGTTCCAGATGGCGCTGGCGGAAGTGGGCCTTGGCGCGCTCACCCCAGGCGCGCACAAACCAGTAGTTCAGGCCGGCGCCGAGGGCGGAACTGACAAGTGGAATCATACGTCCCGCCCACTTCTCGACGACCTCAGCACTCGCCCGGGCGGCGATCCGCTGAATCACGCGCGGAACAAACTTGTTGACTACTTCTTTCTCGAGCAGTTCGCGGCTGATGTCGACTCCGGCTGCGCTGGCCGCGGCGATCCAGAGTTCGGCGATTTCATCGTCGGTGTTGAACTGAAATCCATAGACCAGACTCAGCTTCTGGATGGTGCGCATGGTAATGGCCGATAAGATCCCAAGATCGGGAAAGATGGTGATCAAGCCGCCGAGGCCAAAGCCAGCTCCCTCCAGCGCAGCGAGTTTCATGCCGCTACGAATCAGTTCGTCGGCGACAATGTCGAGTTCGTCCATTTCGAGGGAATACACTCCGTGATAGCCGCTGATGGGCAGCCTGTAGCCGGCGCGCAGTTGCACTAGAAACCTTTCGGGATTGACCTGCACGGTGGAGTAGGCGCGCGTCAATCCCCTGACCAGCGCCTTCTCGACGCGGCGGCGAAGCCAGGATTTAGATTCAGCCTCAGCCATTGCTTCAACCTTAGCTCAGCCTGACGCCAAAGACCAGCGTGAAGAGCGGTTCTCAGTCCCTCGCCGTTGGCTACTGGCCACTGCCGCGTGTGCTAGCATCATCAATATCTAATGCCAACCGGAAAATTGCAGGTTGTTCCCCTCGGAGGGCTCGGCGAGTTCGGCATGAACTGCATGGCCGTGCGCTGGGGCGATGACATTATTGTGATCGATGCGGGGCTCATGTTTCCCGAGGCCGAATTGCTCGGCGTCGACATTGTGGTCCCCGATATTTCCTACCTCATCGAGAAT
>JBAWCJ010000330.1:0-19781 GCA_049590215.1 Candidatus Sulfotelmatobacter sp.
TTGCCGACGATGTTCTCGAAGTTGTAGCGCTGCTTGAGGGCGCGCTTGAGTTGGATATTTTCTTCTTCGGCGCGGCGCCAGCCCACCGCGGCGCGCACGTCGGCGAGGAGCTTTTCGTTGTCCCAGGGCTTCTTGATGAAGTTGGCGGCGCCGGACTGCATGGCGCGGACAGCATTCTCGACCGTGCTGTAGGCCGTGATCATGATGACGGGCAGTCGAGATTCTTGGGCGTGGATTTCGGAGAGGATGTCCATGCCATCGCGGCCGGGCAGAGCTAGATCAAGCAGGATGAGGTCGAATGGCTGTTCGCCGATGCGCTGCAGGCCAGCTTCGCCCGTGTCTGCTGTTTCGACGACGAAGCCTTCCATCTCGAGCAGAGTCTGCAAGGATTCGCGAATCTCGGTTTCATCGTCGATGATGAGGACGGAGCCGCCGAGACCGGGCGTTCCGTTCACGAGCGTGCGCGAGATCACGGCGGCGTCAGACATATTCGGCCTTGGAGGGAACAGCCTTCCGGCTCAAGGGGAAATCGAGGGTGAAGGTGGTTCCTTGTCCGGGATGGCTCTCTACGCGAATCTTGCCGGCATGTTCCTGGATGATGCCGTAGGTGACGGAAAGGCCGAGACCGGTTCCGCGGGCCTGCCCTTCGCGCGGCGCGGTCTTGGTGGTAAAGAAAGGATCGTAAATGCGCTGAATGTGCTCGGGGGCAATACCACTCCCGGTGTCGGAGACGCAGACACTCACGCTCTCACCGTTGAGCGTGGCCACGCGCAGCGTGCCGCCGCCCGGCATGGCGTCTTTCGCGTTCAGGAACAGGTTCAGGAACACTTGCTGCAATCTTCCGGCGTTGCCTTGAATGGCGGGCAGCTTAGGTTCTGCCGTGTTATGCACTTCGACCTTGGCCACCTTGAACTGGTGTTCGAGCAGAGCGAGCGTGTCGGCGATTACTTTGTTGACATCGACGTCGCCGATCTCGCTGCCGCTGGTGCGCGAGAAATTCAGCAAGTTGTTTACGATCTCCGAGGCGCGGAAGGTTTGCCGCGTGATCTTCTCCAGCAGGCTGGCTTTTTGCGGATCACCTTGCAGTTGTTTGCTCAGCATCTGGGTGTAGGAGGAGATTACGGCCAGAGGCGTATTGACTTCGTGAGCCACGCCGGCCGCGAGCAGGCCGATGGAGGAAAGCTTGTCGGACTGGGAGAGCTGGGTTTCAAGATCGACGCGCTCGGTGATGTCGTCCATGATCACAAGCCGGCCGATCACCTGGAAGGCGCGGGTGACCAGCGGAGCGATGGCTACGTTGACGGTGCGGACTTCGCCGGCCGGGGTCTTGAGGCGGAACTTGTACAGGTTGCGAATGCCCGCGTCCTGGCGCATGCGATCGAACTCTTCGACGAACTCGGGCGGGAAAATGGCTTTCAGCGGCTGAGTCAGGGTCTGCCAGCGCGGGACTGCGTACATGACTTCCATCTGCGCGTTCCAGCTCTCGATGCGATCTTGCATGTCGAGCGCCATCACGCCGACGTTGATGGATTCGACGATGTTTTCGTTGAAGTCTTTCAGGCGCTCGTACTCTGCCACTTTCTGCTGCAGAGAGGCATAGAGCTGTCCGTTTTGAATCGCGATGCCGAGATAGCCGCCTAGGGTTTCGAGCAACTCCATGTCTTCGCTGGAGAGGAAGTCGCCCTTCATAGTCTTGCCCAGGCCGAGCACGGCGATGGTCTTTTCCTGCGCATGGCAGGGAATGTAGTAGTTCAGATCGAGCCGGGCGATGGCTTGCTGTGCTTCCGGGGTTTCGCGGGGCACCTGGTGCGTGTTCTCAAAGAAAAGATGTCCCGCCGGTTCAGGCCGTGGCACGCTGAGAAAAGCGAGGTCGATGTGGTGCGGCATCGCGAGACCGAAAGACTTGGCTGGGACAAAGCTTCCCGTTGTTTCGCTGGCCAGAAAAATCGCCATACGGTCGACCGCAAGAGTGCGGGATAAGCGGTCGATCAGCGAAGACAGCAGGGTGTTCAGGTTGGTTTCTGAACTCAGCTCGCGGCCGAACTCGAGCAGGGTACGGCGATAGTCATAGCGGGTGCGGTAGAAGAACTGGTCGATGCGGTCCTGAATCCACTTGCGAACCGGATCGAAGAGCAGCGCGGTGACCACGACCGCGAGGATCAGACCTACCGGCCCCGAGCTGGGCCGCCAGTTGTGGACCAGCAGAGCTACGCCGGTTACCAGGCCAAAATACAATCCCAGAACGATGGCCGCAGCGAGGGTGTAGACGACACCACGCTTGAAGATGAGGTCCACATCCATCAGGCGGTAGCGGAAGATGGCATAGCCGAAAGTCAGCGGTAGCAGAGCCAGCGACAGCGCGGAAACCTTCATGGCCGCGCCGGGCAGCGAACCCATCAGATACGGGATGACATAGAACAGCGTATAGGGAACGATTGCCAGAACAGTGCCGCGCGTAACCCACTTCAACTGCTGCCGCAGGATTGTCGTGCTGGCGTGCTGGTAGCTGTACCAGAGCACGACGGCGGCTGCCAGAAAGTACAACGATCCGTAGGACATTTCCATACGATCGAGGTTCCAGCGCAGCCGCTCACTGGCTTGTAGCCACTGCATGGCGGCGATGTGTGCGGCGAGCAGCAATGCTCCCGGAAGGTAGACCAGCGCCAGAAGCCAGGGATGCTTGCGCACGGTCGCGCGTTTTTCCGGAAAAGTGAGGACGAAGTGGAGAAACAGGGCCGGCTGCAAAACTCCGGCGGCGATGTTGCCCCAATAAATGATCCAGTCGAAATCGTTCAGCTTGCCGGTGTACTTGAAAGAATAGGCAATGAAAGAGACGACGCAGAAAATGTAGAAATGCGTAGACCCGGGAGCAGTCCAACGGCGCAGCAGGACGTAGAGGCCGATGCCGAGATAGATCAGGGCAATCAACCGGAGCCAGTTGTTGAGAGAGCGCTCGGCCGGAACCAGAATGACGCTGGAATCCAGTGGGACCGATTGCCGGAGCAGGGAATAGTCGGCTTTCGACCAGATGCCGGTGCGGTAGAGCTGGCGCTCCAGTCCGGAGATGTTCGAGACATCCTGCCCGTCGATCGACACCAGTTGGTCGCCGGGTTTAATGCCGCTTCTTGCCCCGGGACCGTTGGGATCGACCCGGTCGGCGGTGAGGTGTCCGCCTTGTTCTACCCACCAGACGCCGTCGTCGGGAACCAGGAACTTCCACTCGGAGTTGAGATTGAAGCCAGCGAAAACGACCGCAGCCACGGTCAGCAGGAATAGCAGGACAGCAACGGAGCGGACTTGGCTCTCCCGGTTCATGGCTTTCGGCGGCGACCCCCCGGTGGGGTGGCTGGTGGGCCGCAGAGCAACCCCCGGCGACTCAATGCCTGGCTGAGGGTCAATGAGCAACTTCGCTGCCATGTCGTTTCCCATCTTCGGACTGCTAAGTGCCCTATCTAAAGCAACTTCCAAGATTATAGATGGCTTTTAAGAAACTGCGTACGCTTTTCTGGATGTTTGTGTGGAATCTTGTATCTGAATGGGAAAGATGTAGTTAGGGCGAGGATTCGCTGGGAGCTGCCTATGAGGCTTCGAGTGCCGTGGAGATGGAGGTGCTTCGACAAGCTCAGGGCAGGCCCTTCGGCCCGCATAGAGCGCGGGCCTCAGGATGACAATGGACTTTTATGGCTTAGGAACTTGCACGACCTCAACACGGCCAAGCTACGACGGCCAGGCTGCGGGGGCTGTTGTCCCCGGTCCCAGGCTGACCCGGATTACGTTCAGCAATTCGTCGTTGTCGGCGGGCTTCTGGAAAAATGCCGCGGCCCCAGCTTTCAGGGCTTTTTCCTCGTTGTTTTGAGGATCGCGGGCGCTGAGCACGATCACAGGAATCCCGGCGAGGGCGTCGCTGTTCTGCAAGCGGTCGAGGACGACGAAGCCATCGCCGACCGGCAGGCCGAGGTCGAGAATAATCAGCGCCGGACGTTCTTTCTGGGCGGCGGCGATGGCGGCATAACCGTCGGACGCCGTGGTGACTTCGTAGTTGTTAGCCCGCAGCCGCAGCCGCAGGGCACGCAGTAGATCAGGATCATCATCAACCAGCAGAATCTTCGGTCTTGGCATTGGAGTTCTCCTTTTTGTGGGGCATCAATTGGAAGTTTTGGCGCCCTTCTTGGCGCCTGGGTGGTTTCGTTCCATTCTCGTCATGATCATCTGGGTTACGCGGTCGGCCACGTTTTGAATCTGCTCTTCCAAGCCCGCGCCCGGATTGGGGGGCGCAAGCTCGATCGGAAGCGCGCTGACGGTCAGGGTGCATTTGGTCTTGAGGTTGCCCAGACGCTCCATTTGCTCGCGAATGCGCATGGTCATGGCTCCGGAGCCCTGCAAGTCCGTCGAGGCCACGACAAACAAAGTCTCGCCGATGGCCGATGCTGCCATCGGCGGCAGGACCAGGTCTTTGTCGAGATAGACGCAGTGCCGTAGGATTTCCAGACACTGGCGCCAGGTATCTTTCCAGCTGCCGCGCGGAAGAGTTACGAGCGGTATCAGTTCGACGCGTACCAGGACAAAATCCGGACGCAGGCGGTCTTCATGGGTGATGACCGGGGCCAGCAGCCTGGCCAGGGAGTAGACGGGCAGAGTGAAGGTGAAGGTGCTGCCCTGTCCCAGTTCGCTTGAAACCCAGATGCGTCCCTGATGCAGGCGCACGATTTCGCGGCAGATAAATAATCCGAGTCCCAGCCCGGAGCGGCTGTTATCGATCGAATCTGGATCCTGGTAGAGGCGTTCAAAGATGAGAGCCTTGGCTTCGGGACCGATGCCGCGGCCGGTATCGCTGACCGAAAGGTAAACGGAGCCCGGGTCTGCCTCCACCATGCAGGCCTTGATCACGACGGACCCCTCCGCCGCAGTAAACTTGATGGCGTTATCCACCAGGTTGATGAGGACTTCGAGCACGCGGTCGGGATCGGCGTGCACGAGTGGCAGCCTTTGATCCAGTCCGATTTCGAGTCCAATCTTTTTCTCCTCGGCCGTGGGCCGTAGCATCGCGGCCGCCTGTTGAACTAGTTCGCGCAACGAAATGCACCGTAGTTCGACCCGCATTTTTCCGCTTTCGGCGCGCGTGGCTTCGAGCAGGTCGCGGATCATGGCATGCAATTGATTCACGCTTCTCAGAACTGTCTTCAAATGGTCGGACTGTTCGGGAACCACGGGGCCGGCTAGGCCGTCCAAAATCAAGGTCACGTACTGATGAATGCAGGTCAGGGGAGTGCGTAACTCGTGCGAGACGTGCGACAAAAACTGGTTCTTGAATTCCAGTTGCTGCTTTTGAGCGATATCGAGGGCGCGCAGCAGACCTTGCCGTTCCACGGCGTAGCGGATGGCGCGCTCCAGTTGCTTGCTCGATATGTTGCCTTTGATCAGGTAATCCTGCACGCCCTGATGTACGGCTTTGATGGCCAGCGCTTCATCGTCCTGGCCGGAAAGCACGACCACGGGTACGTTGGGCGCGTGCTCCATGACGCGGCGAAAAGTGTCCGCGCCATGGCTGTCGGGCAGGTTCAGATCCAGCAGCACAACTGCGGGCGTATTCTTGGTTAGCGCAGCCAGGCCATCGGACAGCCGGTTGACACAACTCACGGTGACCGGAGATTTGCCTTCGACCAGGCGCAGGCGAACCAGGTCGGCGTCTCCGGGGTTGTCTTCAATCAGCAATACGTTCGTGGTTGGGTGATCCATTATTCTCCTTGTGGCGGCAACACCGCGGAGCCGAACCAGAATTCTTCGATCGACTTCACGGCGGAAAAAAATTCAGTCAGGTTTCCCGGTTTCCGGACGTAGCAATTCGCGCCCATCTCGTAGCCGCGCACAATATCCTTGCGCAGCTCTGAGGTGCTGAAGATCACGACCGGAATCCGGCGCAGATCGGGGCCTGCCTTCATGGCGGCCAATACCGACAGGCCATCCCGCTTGGGCAGATTGAGGTCGAGGATGACCAGGTGGGGGCGGACTGCGTTGACATACTTTTCCCGGCGGTTTAGAAAGGCCAGAGCTTCGGCACCGTCCCTGACGTTGCTTATCTGGACGGGATGCTTGCTTCCTGCCAGCGCCTCGGTAACCAGAGCCACATCGCCCGGGTTGTCATCCACCACCAGGAGCTCAAACGTCGCTTTCACGATTGCGCTCCTTTTTCTTCTTCATGGTGGTAGCAGGGCAGGGTGAACTTGAAGGTGGAACCTGATTCGGCCTGCGATTCCACCCAAATCTTCCCGCCGTTGTGCTCGATAATCTTTTTGCAGATGGCGAGGCCAATGCCGTTGCCGGGATATTCGTCGCGCCCATGCAAGCGCTGAAAGACAACAAAAACGTTTTCCGCGTACTCCGGCGCAATTCCGATTCCGTTATCGCTCACGCTGAATTGCCATTGCTGGCCGGCTTCTTCCGCCTGCACCGAAACCATCGGAGGCTCTTTGCCGCGGAACTTGATGGCGTTCCCGATCAGATTCTGGAAGACTTGCGCCACCTGGGTGCGGTCAGCCCACACCACCGGAAGCTCCCCATGGCGGACGACCGCGGCACTTTCTTCAATCGCCGCAGCCAGAGCTTGCAGGACGTCTTTCATCACCGCAGTGCAATCGACGCTCCCGGGAGCTTCCTTTCCACCGACCCGCGAAAACGCCAGCAAGTCGTGAATGAGCACCTGCATGCGCTGCGCTCCATCGCTGGCATAGGCGATGAACTTGTCGGCATTCTCATCGAGTTTGCCGCGATAGCGTTCGGCCAGCAGCTGGGTGTAAGCCGTCACCATGCGCAGCGGTTCCTGCAGGTCATGCGACGCCACGTAGGCGAACTGCTCCAGGTCGGCATTGGAGCGCGCCAATTCGTCGACTTTGCGGGCCAAGTCCTCTTCCGCCTGGCGGCGCCAGGTGCGCTCGCTCTTTTCCCGCAAGGCCCGCCGGACCACCTCGGGCAGGCGCGCCAGACCGTCTTTCAGCACATAGTCCGTGGCGCCCTGCTTGATGCATTCGACAGCGTTCACGTCGCCCAGCGCGCCTGAAACCAGGATCATGGGAATATCCAGGCCTTCGCGGCGCAATACGTTCAGGACTTCCATGCCCTTCCAATTGGGCAGGTTGTAATCGGCGAGCACAACCTCGGGAGGGTTGGCGCGAAGCACCTTCGTGAATGCCGCCTCATCCTGTACAACATCCGCTAAGACATTGAAGCCGTCCTTGTTCAGCGCTCGCACCACCAGCGCCGCGTCGAGCGCATTGTCTTCCACCAGCAACGCGCGCAGCTTTACGTCGGGCCCGGCGGAGACTTGAGCTGCGAGTTGAGTCCCGGCGCTGCTCATTTCGCCTGCCCTGCCGCCGCTGGTTTGCCATTGGCCAAGGGAGGCCGATTGGTGACCAGCCAGTAGAGTCCGAGTAACTTCACCATTTTCCGGAATTCGTCGAAGTCCACGGGTTTCTGGAGGTAGCTGTTGACCCCGAGGTCGTAGCCGCTGACCATATCCCGCTCTTCGCGCGAAGAAGTCATCAGGACAACGGGGATGGTTTTGGTTCGCGCATCGCTTTTGACCCTCTTGAGCACCTGCATGCCATCCACCTTGGGCATCTTCAGATCGAGCAGAACCAACTTCGGGGGACGATCGAAGGACCGTCCCGAATGAGGTCCGGAACAGAACAGGAAATCCAGGGCTTCCTCGCCGTCGCGGGCGATGAAGACGTGGTTGGCCAGGTTCTCCGCGCGCAAGGCATGCAGAGTGAGATCGATGTCGTCCTGACTGTCATCGACCAGAAGAATGTCGACTTCGTTAGCGCTCATGATCGGGCTCCCGCGGCAACAGACATGTTTTCAGTTTCGCTCGCCTTAGCTTCGGTCGATTCAACGGC
Organism: Candidatus Sulfotelmatobacter sp.; assembly: GCA_049590215.1. Taxonomy (GTDB): domain Bacteria; phylum Acidobacteriota; class Terriglobia; order Terriglobales; family Acidobacteriaceae; genus Sulfotelmatobacter. Next base: position 7,893 of record JBAWCJ010000330.1, read on the forward strand.
CGCGACGGTGAAGTAGAAAGTCGCGCCCTTATCCAGTTCCGCTTCCGCCCAGACCCGGCCTCCGTGCTTGTGAACGATGCGTTTCACGGTGGCCAAGCCGATTCCTGTGCCTTCGAACTCCTCGGCGCGATGCAGGCGCTGAAAAACGCCGAACAGCTTGTCTTTGTACTTCATGCTGAACCCGACGCCGTTGTCGCGAACCGCGATGACCATCTGGCCGTTTTCCTGTTGGTGGCTGATCTCGATAATGGCGCGTTCCCGGGTCCGAGTGAACTTGAGAGCGTTGGCCATCAGGTTTTGAAAAACCTGCTTGATCAGGATGGGATCGCATTCCGCTGGCGGCAGGTCGGCAATCTTCCAGCTGACGGCTCTGCCGGCAACTTCCGGCTGGAGCAGGGAGATGACTTCCTCGACCACGGCATTCAGTCGGGTGACTTGGAGCTGGAGAGCGTGCCGGCCCACCCGCGCCAGATTCAGCAACTCATCCACCAGGAGCCCCATGCGGTGAACTCCGTCCTCGATGCGTTTCAGGTGACTCTGCGCTTCTGGAGACAGTCCGGGGCCAAAATCTTCGGACAAGATTTTGGAAAAACCGCCAATATGGCGCAGCGGCGCGCGCAGGTCGTGAGAAACCGAGTAGGTAAAAGCCTCCAGCTCCTGATTCGCGGCTGCCAGCTGCGCGGTACGTTGCTCTACCCGCTCTTCGAGTTCTTCGTTCAACTTGCGAATCTCCCGCTCGTCAATTTTTCTTTGTGTGATGTCACGAAATGCCACCACGCCGCCTCGTATGGCCCCATTCTTGCCTCTCAAGGGGCCGCCGCTAATCTCGATCCAACGCCCTTCCTCGAGCTCCGGGTTGCGTAGAAACATCTCGACCGTACTCACTTCGCCTCGAATGGCGCGCGACAGGGGATTTTGCTCCTTCGGCAGCGGGGTGATGGTGTCGGGCAGGTAAACGCCGTAGTGTGTATTCCATTCGCCGGCAGGAACGTTGTCCGCCCCCATGCCAACGATCTTGGTGGCGGCCGGATTCCACAGAATGAACTTTCCCTGCTCGTCTGCGGCGACCAACCCCTCTTCCATGCTGTTCAGTACGGATTGCAGCATCAGGGTCTGAGTCTCCAGGGCTTGCTGTGAGCGGAGCAGTTCGCCGGCCTGCCGCGAGAGTTCTTCGGCTTGCCCAGCGAGCCGCTCCTCCGCTTGTTTGCGTTCGGTAATGTCGCGGGCAATTTTCGAAGCGCCGACAATCACGCCGCTGTCATCCCTGACCGGCGAGATCGTCGCGGAAATATCAATCTTCTTGCCGTCTTTCCGGACGCGGACGGTTTCAAAATGTTCAACGCTCTCGCCGCGCCGGATTCGTGCAAGAATGTCGGACTCCTCAGCGACGCGTTCCGGCGGGATCAGCATCAGCATCGGTTGGCCCACGGCTTCCGATGCCGGATAGCCGAAGACCGTCTCAGCGCCGCGATTCCATGAGGTGATCGTCCCGTCCAGGCTCTTGCTGATGATGGCGTCATCGGAGGAATCGACAACGGCGGCCAGGAGGCTGGCAATCCCTGCTTTGTCGAGGCGAGATGCGGTAGCACGCTTCACGGGCGCGATGACTCCTTGCCACATTGCTTTCGCGAAGAGGAATGGAACGAGGGGAGAGCGATGCCGCTTTGCCATGCAGCCTCTTCAAAGAGGTTATCGGCGATGCTGGCACTATCTTTAGTCAGAAAGCGGGTCGGCAGCGAACTCCCCCGGCAGGGTCAGGATGAAGATTCGGGATGAAAGATAAGGATTCTCTCACCGGCGAGGGAGATTAGGCACTTCTCAGCCGACTTTGCGCTCGTCCTCTGGGGCGTCGGGGGCAACGTCTTCTTCGTCCCACTCAAACGAGAGCGCCCGCGCGGTGGTCTCGATGGGCGCGAGTTCGGGAATGTCGTCGGCCACCGACGCGCCCAGTTCGGCGAACTTGCGTGCTGAAACCAGCACCCGGCTTTCGAGCGAGCCCACGGCTTTGTTGTAAGACTCGACGGCGCGGTCGAGTCCCGTGCCCACCTGGGTGATGTGGGCGGCGAGCAGGCGCAGGCGATCGTGCAATTCTTTGCCGAGCGCGCTGATCTGTTGCGCGTTGCGCGCCAGCTTTTCCTGATTCCATCCGTAATTCACCGCCTTCAGCAGCGCGATCAGCGTCGTCGGCGAGGCCGGAATCACGCGGCTTAGCACTCCCTGCTCAATCAAGCTGGAATCCTGCTCGAGCGCGGCGCTGAAAAACGTTTCGCCGGGAAGAAACATCACCACGAATTCCGGTGTGGGATCGAACTGCTCCCAATAATTTTTGCCGGCGAGGGTCTTCATGTGGTCGCGAACCTGCCGCGCATGGTTGGCCAGGCAGGCGCGGCGGGCTTCTTCGTCATTAGTTTCGAAAGCGTCGAGGAAGGCTTGCAACGGCGTCTTCGCGTCGACCACAACGTTTTTGCCGCCGGGCAGCTTCACCACCAGATCAGGACGCAGCCTTCCCGTTTCTGTGGTCACAGACTCCTGCTCGGTGAAATCGCAATAAGAGAGCATGCCGGCGATCTCGACTACGCGGCGCAGCTGAATTTCTCCCCAGCGTCCGCGGACGTTGGGGGTGCGCAGCGCCCGCACCAGATTGCCGGTCTCTGATTGCAACTCTTTTTGTGTGCTGATCAGTGATTGCACCTGGGCGCGCAGTTCGCCGTAAGCATCGCCGCGGGCGACTTCCATCTGCTGAATCTGGGCATCCACTTTATTGAGTGAATCGCGCACGGGAGCGACCAGATCGGCGACGGCTTTTTGACGAGCTTCAAGGTCGCCACGAGCCTGGCTTTGGAAGCGCTTTAGAGTCTCCTCGGCAATCACGAGGAAAGAAGAGTTGTTGCTTTTCAAGGCGTCGGAGGCTAGCGACTTGAAGGCATCGCGCAAGTCTTCATTGGCACGCTCGCTGGCGTTAGTCACTAATTCGAGCTTTTCAGCGTTGGTCTTGCGTTCTGATTCGAGGGTGGATTCGAGCCTGGCCTTACCAGCGATCAGGTCGGTCTGGACCTGCTGAAGCCGCGCCAGTTCAGCCTTTCCGGCCGCTAATTCCTTTTCCATCAAGGGTAAACGCGCGGTCAGCGCAGCGGTTCGCGAGCGCAGCGCGAGCCCGGCGAGCACGCTGCCAAACAACAGGCCGATGACCCCTGCGATCCAAGGTTCCATAGCGAAAGTAACTTCTCAATCTGGAGTCCAGCCTCTAGCCTAGCACTAGCGGCAAGTTTGAACCTGAAGTCAGCTCCCCCCAGGTTGAGTTTAGTAGGAAAGCAATGCCAAGAGCCTGTGCAGCGATCGACCGAGTGATTAAGCGAGTGACCTCTAGAAGATTCGTGAGGGCGCTTCTGCTGGTGATGACTGTTGCCTCGGTGCCGCTCTCTCAGGTGATGGCCGCTCCCGGAGAAAATGATGGCCTTGCCGGGCAATCCGCGCAGGGCGCGACTTTAACGCCCGCTGCCGCGACCGCGCCAGATATTCCTCTTGGCGACGATGACTCGCAAGCCGAACGACAGCTTCTCGACCTGGCGAATCAGGCCAGAGCGCAAGCCGGAGCGCCGCGTCTGACGCTCGATGTCGGCCTTAGCCGCGCGGCACGGACGCACGCGGAGGCCATGTTTGCGGCGCGGCAACTTTCACATCAGTTTGAAGGCGAGCCCTCCCTACCGCAACGCTTGGCGGCCGCGACTCATACGCAACTCGACCAGGAAGGCGAAAATGTCGCGCTCGATTTCGACGCCGAAAGCGGGCACAAACATCTGATGCTGTCGCCGCCGCATCGCGCCAACCTGCTCAACGCGGCTTATAACGTGATCGGGATGGGCGTGGTCCGCAGCGGCGACCGGCTCTACATTGTGCAGGATTTCGGCCACGCCCTCCCCAATTATTCTTCGGCGGAAGTGAAGGAGCGGATTGCGGCGGCGGTGACGCAAACGCGGCGCCAGGCCAGCCAGCCTGATCTTGCGCGCAGCGATCTGCCCAATGCAGATGCCGCGGCCTGTTCCATGGCGCAAGCTGACAAGCTTGGCGGCTCCGCCATTCATCAACTCGCGCAGCGCTACACGGTGCTGACCTACACCAGTGTGCATCCGGAGACGCTGCCCGCGAATGCCAGTCACGTGCTGGCCGGCCGCAACCTGCGTAGTTTCTCGGTGGGCGCGTGCTACGCGCGCACCGAGACGTACCCGACGGGTGTGTATTGGGTGGTGCTGGCGCTGGAGTGAGCGGTAAGGCGCTTCTACGCGTTAACCTGTTCGAGGCGCTTCAGCGTGGGCAGCGATTTGACGGACTTGCCGACCTTTCGCTGCGCGAGCCGGATTTCGTAGAGGCTCTGCAGATTCAGCCAGAATTCCGCAGTCGTGCCGAAGAAATGGCCGAGCCGCAGCGCCGTATCCCCGGTGATAGCGCGCCGTCCATTGAGGATTTCGCTGATGCGGTTGGTCGGAACCTCGAGTTGCCGGGCCAGTTCGGCGGCGCTCATTTCTAATTCTCGCAGCTCTTCTGCTAACTGTTCCCCGGGATGAATTGCGGTTATTGGCACGGACATCCTCCTAGTGGTAATCGATGATCTCGACGTTTGAAGGACCGGGGGCAGCTTCCGTCCAGTCAAAGCACACCCGCCACTGATCGTTGATGCGAATGCTGTATTGTCCCTTTCGGCTTCCCTTTAACACTTCAAATCGGTTGCCAGGCAAGACGGCCAGATCCCGCAGAGTGACGGCCGCCTCCAGTCGATCCAGCTTTAGACGCGCCTGGCGGTCTATGCCGGAGAAGGCCTTGACCCGTTTCCCGATTGCGAAATCTCTGGTCCGCTTGTCGCGGTAACCGAGGATCACGATTCATTCTACTCCAGCGTATGCGTTACGTAAAGCGTATCAATAGCTGGCGAGTGACCTTCATGTGCTAACCTTGGCCCTGCCCTCCGTCTGTGGTTCCATCTATGGAATCCTCAGCCTCAGTCCGTTTGCCGCAACTTCATTCGCACGACATCCGTATCGGTACGGCGGGCTGGTCTTATAAAGACTGGGACGGTATTTTCTATCCTTCGGGCATGTCGCGGCGCAGGCAGCATCCGCTCGAATATCTGGCGCGCTTCTTCGATACCACCGAGATCAACACATCCTTCTACGGACCGCTGAAACCCGAGTGGGCGAAACTCTGGTGCCGCAAGGTCGCGGCTGTGAATAAGAACTTTCTGTTCACGGCGAAGCTCTACCGCGCGTTCACGCACTCACCTATCGCCGTGATGGAGCCTACTTCAGCCGCGACCATCCGTCCTACGGACGAAGATGAAATCCGCACCCGTGAGGGCCTGGACGCGATTGCCGGCGAAGGACGTCTCGGCGCGCTGCTCATCCAGTTTCCCGTGTCGTTCAAGAATACTTCCCTCAACCGCGAGTATCTCGACCGGCTGCTGCGGCAGTTCATCGAATATCCGCGTGTGGTCGAGGTGCGGCACTCCAGTTGGAACGACGCCGAAACTCTGGCGGCATTCAGGCAAAAGAACGTTGGCTTCTGCAACATCGACCAGCCTGTGCTGGGACGATCGCTCGCGCCGACGGAACACGTTACGGGTGCGGTCGGATATATCCGCCTGCACGGCCGCAACTACGAACATTGGTTTGTCGATCAGGGGTCCGATTCCGACAATCGCAATGATCGCTACAACTATCTGTACACCGAGCGCGAACTCGCGGGCTGGACGGAAAGAATCAAGACCGTTGCCGAACGGGCGCAGGCGACGTACGTGATTACGAACAACCACTTCGAGAGCAAAGCGGGAGTGAATGCGCTTGAGTTAAAGGCCATGATCAGCGGGAAGCGGGTGTTAGCGCCGCCAACGCTGATTCAGAAGTATCCGGAGTTGAGGAAGATTGCCGATGCCGCGGAAGATTCAGGCGGGAATGTAGATCCGATGTTGCCGCTCGGCGCTTAGAGACGGCTAGGTGCCGACCTTGGCGTGGTCGGACATGCGTTGCTTGTTGTGGCGGAGCGCAACGTTCATAAATACATTGCCCATGGAAGTTTCAAAGCAGATCATCAGCGCTTCGACATCTTCGCTCGTCTTGTCGCCTTCCTCGCTGGTGAGCAGCAAAGGCGGATGCACCCGGAAGTGGAAGCCCTGGTCGTTGAGGGCGCAGACGGCGTTGCCAACAACCTGGTTGGCGAGTTCGAAGATGGTCTCTTTGATCAGCCCGTCGGATTCAGGCAGTTCCGCGCCTGCATAGTGGCTGGCCACGCGCACCGCGGTTTGCGGCTCGAGGTCGAGAATGATGCGGCCCTCGATGTCGCCCGAGAGCGCCACCATGCCAGCTACGCCTTTCCGGCGATAGCCATCCTCTTCCATCGCCAGGTGGCCCACTTTGGTGGTGCCCGAAAGTCCCTGCGACAGGACGGCATCAGCCGCGTTGATGAAAGGCTGAATGAGATCCATCTTCATGCGATTAGGCTCCCGCGCCGGCAGCTACTGCGCCGTCTTCTCCCAGCACGTACTTGATGACTTCGTACAGCACTTCGGGCTTCACCGGTTTCTGCACGAAATGGCGCGCCCCGCGCTGTAATGCGGCCACAATGTTTTCCTGGTAGCCGACCGAAGACACCATGACGACGCGAGCTTCGGGATGCGCCTGCACGATCTTCTCTGCAGCCTCGATGCCCTCCATCTGCGGCATGGTGATGTCCATCAGTACGATGTCCGGATGCGTGCGCTCGAATTCGCTGATGGCAGTCAACCCGTCACCGGCCTCGGCCGCCACCTGCCCGCCAAAACTCTCAATCATGCGGGCGAGATTCTTGCGCGCGAACACGGAATCGTCCACGATCAAGTAGCGGACCGGTTGGCCATCCTTACTGCGTTTCACTGGTGCAAACTGCTCCATAACAACCTCCCTGTAACATTCCATCACGACGGTTGCCCGCCGACTAGATAACTCAGGTCCATAGGACCCGGGTCGGAAAATTCGTTCTAGCGCCCGGCGCGGAATGCTTTTCCCGCCCCGCCGCCTTCCCCGTGGCCTTCGATGCGGCCACAAAGAGCCTGTAAAGTGGACGCAAGCACGTCCAGAGCCACCACGCGCGTGGCATAGCCACGTTCGATGCCGGCTTTCGGCATGCCAAAGACCACACAAGATTCTTCGCTCTGCGCGATGGTCATGCCGCCGGCTTTCTTCACCGCGCCCAGACCCTCCGCGCCATCATCGCCCATGCCGGTCATCAGCGCGGCGATGGCTTGCGGGCCGAATTCCTGCGCCACGCTTTGGAACAAAACATCTACGCTGGGGCGGTGACCGTTGACGCGCGGTTCGTCGCTGAGCACCACAATGTCTCCCATGGTCAGGCGCTTCACTTTCATGTGCCGGCTTCCGGGGCAGACCAGAACGCGCCCGGCCTGCAGCACGTCGCCGGATTGAGCTTCCTTCACCCGCAGCGAACACAACTCGTCCAGGCGGCGGGCGAACATTTCAGTAAAGCCGTCGGGCATGTGTTGCACGATTACGATCGATCCCGGAAAATCCGGGGGCAGCTGCGCCAGCAGGAATTCAAGAGCCTGCGGCCCTCCGGTGGAAATTCCGATGGCCACCAGTTTGGTTGGCGGAGGCGCGGACTTGCCAAGCGAGATCTTTTCCGGAGGCGCGGCGGCCCTGAACGCTCCCGGCCGGACCACCTTGCATTCGGCGGCTGCCTTGATTTTTGCGATCAACTCCGCCGCGGTTTCGGCCATATGCGCCGAAGCGTCCTGCGGCTTGGTCACGAAGTCGAAAGCTCCCAACCCCAATGCCTTCAAGGTGACCGAAGCGCCTTCGGTCGAGTGGGAACTTACTACGATGACGGGCAGCGGATGCCGTCGCATGATTTCCTTCAGCGTGTCGATGCCGTTCATGCCCGGCATCTGCAGATCGAGCGTGACCACGTTGGGCTGCAACTCTTCGATCTTCTTCATGCAGAAGGTTCCGTCCATCGCGGTGCCCACTACATCGATCGAAGGTTCGGCCTCGAGCATCTGCGGGATCAGCTTCCGCATCAGGGCGGAGTCGTCGACCACCAGCACACGCACTTTTTTCATCTCTAGTTTCATGCGTGGCCTCCTGCACTCAGGGCCAGCCGGGCGCGATCAGTATGGTTGAGCAAGAGTCCGCATTTGACCATGCCCGCCACTTCGGGACGCAGACGCGCAACGTGTTCCACAACCGCAAGCAGATTCAGGATGAGAACGACCTTCCCATCCCCCAGGATGGAAGCGCCGTTGACCAGGTCGGTCGAGAAGGTCTGGTCGTCCAATGCTTTGATCACTAATTCTTCTTCGCCCTCCAAAGAGTCGACGATCAGCCCGTACTTTCTCTCGCCGACGGTGATCACCAGCACAAAGAGCTTGGTCGATTTCCGGTCCACGTCGGGCGCCGCGGGCCGTCCAAGGCGGAGCAAGGGAAGCACCTGGTTGCGCAGCTGCAGCACTTCATAGTTATCGACCTGGTGGACTTCCGATTCCATGGCGCGGGCGATCTGGCTTACCGCGTTGAGCGGGATGGCATACAAGCGTTGTTCCACCCAGAACATCAGGGCCTTGATGATGGCCAGCGTGAGCGGCAGCTTCAGGCGGAAGGTCGTGCCCTGGCCCACGTGAGTTTCGACGTGGATCGTGGCTTTCAACCGCTGCAGCACGCTCTGCACCACGTCCATTCCGACGCCGCGTCCGGAAACTTCGGTGACTTCTTCCGCAGTGCTGAATCCTGGGCGGAAGATGAAGTCCAGGGTCTCGCCTTCGGTCAAGCGCGACGCCTCTTCCGTCGTCATCATTCCCAGTTCCAGCGCTTTGGTGCGAATTTTCTGGGCGTCGATGCCGCGGCCATCGTCGCTGATCTCGACCACCACCTGATTGCCCTGGTGATACGCATTCAGCTTGATTTTTCCCCGCGGAGATTTGCCCAGGCGCCGGCGTTCCTCGGCCGGCTCAATGCCGTGACTGACCGCGTTCCGAACCAGATGCGTCAAAGGTTCAGCGATGGCGTCGAGAATGCCTTTGTCAAGGTCCGTCTCCTGACCCGCAAGTTCGAGATCCACTTCGCGGCCGCACTGCCGCGCTACATCGCGCACGATGCGGGGAAAGCGGCGGAACAGCTGGTCGACCGGCACCATGCGAATCTTCATGACCGAGCGTTGCAGATCGTTGAGCACCCGCGCCTGGAAGGCCATGGCGTCGGCAAACTTGCCGCGCAAAAGTTCCTTGGGATAGCGTTTGCCAAACTCGCCGAGCGCCTGCTGCAGCATCGATTTGCCAATGATGAGTTCGCCCACCAGGTTGAGCACGTTATCGATGCGCCCGGCTTCGACGCGCAGAATGTTTTCCACCAGAGCCTGCGACAGGCCGGGTTCCGGCGCCGGGGCTCGTTCTTCAGCAGGCGCAGGCTGGGCTGAGGCGGACGCTGAGACTTGGTGCGGCGCAGGCACCGCCGAGGCGGAGGCCTCGCCTTCTGGCGCCGCACCTTGCGAAGGGTTCTTCGCAGCCTCGGCTGCAGGCGCCTCGATCAGTGTCACCGTGATGTCGCCGGCAATGGTCGGGATGTGGCACTTGGCGGCAATCTGTTCCTTCGACTGCGTGGTAGCGAACACGAACTGCACTTGCTTGGAGGCGGCTGGCGACTTCGCGTCCGGCCGCACCACGATGACTTGACCAATCCCGCTGATCGCATTCTGAATCAGTTGCCGCGCCGCGATGGGCATGGTGCAGTGAGGATCGATTTTCACGACGATGTCGTACAACCCCAGGCCGGCAGCCTGGGCCTGGGCCAGAGCGCGCTTCTCGGCATCGGTCCAGTCTTTACCTGAAGCGCTAGCGGGCTCGACGGACTTTTTCCGGCGGCGAGTTTTCTTGGCCGCTGGAGCCGCAGTCAGCTCATTGATTCTTTGCCGCAGAGTCTCGGTGGCGGGCATGGGGCTCCCGCCGTGGTAGGCCGCGAGCATCTCCGCAAAAACGTCGGCGGCGGCAAAGGAGATTTCGGCGAGCGCTCCATGTGCAGCCGCGCTCTCGAGCGTCAGTGCATCTTCGAACAAGTGCGCCAGTTCGCTCAACTCGCGCAGTCCGCAGGCCGCCGAGTCGCCCTTCAGGGTGTGCACGGTGCGGCGAATCGAACGCACGATTTCCTCGTCGCCGGGATTTTTCTCCAGCTTCAGCGATTCTTCGTTCAGCGCCTGCAGCAGTTCCTGCGAAGTCTCAAAAAACAGCTCGCGCAGTTCCGCTCCGCGCTCATCGGGAGGATTCGTCACTCGCGCACCTCAATCCGCTGGTAAGCCGTGCCGCTGTCCTTATGGACCATCTGGAATTTTTCGGTGAGGCCGAGCAGGCTTTCCGCATGGCCCACGAAGAGATAGCCGCCGGGATTCAGGCAGCGGTAGAACTTTTCGATCAGCCTCTTCTGCTCCGCCTGGTCGAAGTACATCATCACATTGCGGCAGAAGATGACGTCATTGCGCTGCGGCAGGTACTCCGTCTTCAGATTGTGAAAGTCGAAGTGGATCATTTCCTTCAGCGCCTTCTTGACTGCATAGCGCTCGCCCACTTTGTCGAAGTAGCGCAGGCGGAAGCTATAGTCGACGGTCGACATCTGATGTTCGTTGTAAGCGCCTTCCTGCCCGGTTCGCAGCACCGAGTAGCTGATGTCACTGGCCAAAATCTCGACCCGCCAGGGCGGGGGAATCAGCGGCTTCGGCAGTGCAACCTCCACCGGGAGCGGATTGCGCAGGTAGTAGTAAGCCAGCGAATCGGCCGCCATCATGCCCAGCGTGTAAGCCTCCTGCCCGGTGGAGCAGCCCGCGCTCCATACCCGAATCGAATACTCGCGGTGCGCCTGCTTCCGCTTCAGCATTTCCTCCAGCACGAATTTCTGGAACAAATCCAACTGCGCCTTGTGGCGGAAGAAGCTGGTCTCGTTGACCGTCAGGTTCTCGACCAGCTTGGCCAGTTCCGCCTTGCCTTCCTGGCTGATCAGCAGCCGGTAATAGGCGTAAAAGGAATCGATGCGGCATTCCTTCAGCCGCCGCAGCAGGCGATCCTGCAGAAAATGGGTGCGGCGCTCGTCGAAGTGCATACCGCACTCCTGATACACCAGCGCCTGCAGCAGCCGCAGTTCCGCATCCGTCAATACAGGAGCAGGTGCCGCTCCGAATGTACTCATGCGTTCTCTCGTTCCTCGTACCCGAGTTTCATTCCTTCTCTATCCGGCAGGCTCGCCCCAACGAAGCCTGCAGCAGCGAAACCTCAGCGCGCCGCTGCTCCGCGCGCCTCCGCCTTCGCCGTCTTGCCTTCCGTGCTCACGCTCTCTTGCAGCAGATTGGCGGGAGCCAGAAGTTTGGTCATATCCAGCAGCACCACGAGGCGCCCTCGAACCTTGCCCAATCCCGTGACGCAGTTCAGTCCGCCTTCCTGGAATACGGCAGGCGGAGGCTCAACGTCGGTGCTGGCAATCTTCAATACTTCCGAGGCTGAGTCCACGATCAATCCCGCGAGCTTGCCGGAATGCTCGACCACCAGAATCCGGTTCTGCTTTTTCAACGTGGCGTTCTTGTCGCCAAAGCGCTTTCGCAGGTCCATCACCGAAACAATCTTGCCCCGCAGGTTGATCACGCCCTCCAGATAATCGGGAGCGTCGGGCACGGCGGTGATCTCCGGCACGCGCACGATTTCGTGCAGCGAAGTGATGGGCACGCCATAGGTCTCGCGCCCGACCTGGAAGCCCACGATATGGAGTTCACGGCTCATGGTTGAGTGGTTCGTCGCCAGTTCTAGTAACGGGATGCCGCCGCAGCTTTGCGGGCGTTCCGTTCTTTCTCGTCCGCCCCCTGATGCCCGCCCGCCGC
>JBAWCJ010000331.1:0-4473 GCA_049590215.1 Candidatus Sulfotelmatobacter sp.
GGCCGCAGTCTGCCGAACCCGGGACGCGAGGAGCGCTTCAAGGCGCTGACGGGCAAGGACGCGCCGGTGATTGATTATCTTAACCAGCAGGAGAGTGTGCATCAGTTTCTGGCCAGCGTGCTGTCGCTGGTGGATGCCAGCGTGAGCAGTTATCAGCAGCGCGGCTTCAAGCACTTGATGGTGTCATTTGGCTGCACCGGCGGGCAGCATCGCTCGGTTTATCTCGCGGAACAGTTGGCCAAGCGCTTGCGCGGCAGGAATGGAGTCGAGGTTGTGGTGCGGCATCGGGAGTTGGAGACGCCGACGCAATGAAGGCGATGATTCTGGCGGCGGGCCTGGGAACGCGTCTGCGGCCGCTGACGGACGATCGTCCTAAAGCGCTGGTCGAAGTTGCGGGACGGACTTTGCTCGAAATCACGCTCTCGCGCTTGCGTAGCTTCGACGTTCGCGAAGTGATCATCAATGTGCATCACTTTGCCGACATGGTTGTCGACTATCTGAAAGCCAATGACAATTTCGGCATACGCGTTGAAGTCTCTCGCGAGGAGGTCTTACTCGATACTGGAGGGGGGTTGAAGAAGGCGGCGCGTTTTTTTCTCGACGACCCAAGTCGCTTGGACGAGCCCTTCATTCTGCACAATGTCGATGTCATCAGCACGATTGATCTTCAGCGAATGCTGCAGTTTCATCGCGAGCGTGGGGCTCTGGCAACGCTGGCGGTGCAAGAGCGCGAGACTTCACGATACTTGTTGTTCGATGAGGAGCTTCGACTGTGCGGGCGGCGAGCGGGGCGCGATGGAGTTCCCGAGTTGGTTCGAGCATGTGAGAAGGCGCAGGCGCTGGCCTTTTCAGGTATTCATGTTATTTCGCCTCGCTTCTTGCCGATGATGACGGAAGATGGAGTGTTCTCGATCATCGCGTCTTACTTACGGCTCGGTGGCGAGAGAGAGAATATTATCGGATTCCGGACTGATCAATATTATTGGCGGGACCTGGGAAGACCGGGGAATGTGGCGCAAGTCGAGCAGGATTTCAGAAGGAGAAGAATAACCTGAGGCGAAACCCGGAACCTCAGGGGCTAAAGCCCGAATCGAAGTGCGCACCTTCAGCGCAGGCCTGGAGGGCCTGCTCCACCCGCTTTTCATTTCAAGCGCCCCAGAGGCTAGGCGGGAGAATTCGGGCCCGCCAGGAATCCGCCGTCGAGAACCAGGGATTGGCCGGTCATGAAGGAGGCGCGGTCTGAGCACATCCACACGACGGCTTCGGCGACTTCCATCGGCTTGCCAAAACGGCCGATGGGATGGAGCCCGATGGCGTAGGGCTTGACGTCTGGGCCGCCGAAGATGCGCTCACCCATCGGGGTTTCGATTACCGCGGGACACACGGCGTTTACACGGATGCCGTTGCGCGCGGTTTCGAGTGCTGCGGACTTGGTCAGGCCCATCACGCCGTGTTTGCTTGCGCAATACGTTGCGAACCCCGCGGAACCGATCAGGCCTGCAACTGAAGCCATGTTGACGATGGCTCCGCCTCCACCTTGCCTGAGCATCTGCTGAATTTCGTATTTCAGGCAAAGCCAGGTGCCCTTGAGATTGATGTCGATGGTCCGGTCCCAATCGGCTTCGGGCTGGATGACGATCGGGACGAGGTTGCCCTCGATGCCGGCATTGTTGAACGCGATATCGACGCGGCCAAACTTTTCGACCGTTTTGCGAACGAGGGCTTGAACATCCGCGGCTACGGCTACGTCGGTTTTCACAAACAGGCCGTCGCTGCCAGCGGCACGCACCAGATCGACGGTTTCATTTCCCTCCGCTTCGCGCCGTCCGGCGATCACTACTTTGACTCCGGCCTGGGCGAAGAGTACAGCAGTATCGCGGCCAATGCCTGACGTCCCGCCGGTTACAATCGCAACTTTGCCGCGCAATTCCGTGGTCATGAATTCTCCTCGAATCTGAGCTTACCTGAGTACAAGTCAATGAGTATAAACGCCGGAGGCGGGGACGGAATCGGGCGTCATCCGGACGACAAAGGGCTCCGCCCAGATCTATTTTTCTTCTTTCATGGCCTTGCAGACCAGCGTGGTGTGGCCGGTCTTTGAATCGATTACGGTTTTCGCGGGCACGCAACTGCAAGTGACGGTGTTGGCATTTTCCTGTGCGGTTATTACGCAGTGCTCGATGAGTTCGGCGGTGGGTGGAGGAAGCTGGCTTCGGATGGGAACTGGGGTTGGCGCGACCGTCTGCTTCTTGGCTGCGCAACCGAGTAAGAGCAGGCAAAGCACCAGTCCAGCTTTCTTCATGCTCTCTGTTTTCGCTCTGTCGCGGCTGCTTGTCGATGGCAATCTTGGTTACAGCTGACAATGCGGACTCGCTCCAGCCAAATCTCGGACCCGAGCGTTCCAGAACGTTGGCGCGACGAAACTGTCCTTTTGCCCTGCTGCGTTTGACAGGTCGCGGTCGCGCAGCCGACAATCGGCCCTCAAACAGTGTCTACCGTACTCATCCTCGGTCTGGTCGGCGGTCTGCTGATGTTGGCTTTTCTGGCGAACCGCGTCTTCCGCGTGACCCGCGTGCCTGATGTGCTGGTACTGATGGCATTGGGAATAGTGCTGTGCCCGGTGCTGGGTTTGGTGAACCCGGCTCATCTTTCCTCGACAACCAATGTGCTGGGTACTCTGGCCATCATCCTCGTGCTGTTTGAGGGTGGGCTGGAACTGGATCTGCGGCGGACCTTGCGGCATTTTCCCGGCAGCCTGCTTTTGTCGGTGCTGGCCTACGGCTTCAGCATTACGCTGGTCGGGCTTATTGTCCATAAGGGTCTGGGACTGCCTGTCACCACGGCGCTAGCGGTGGGAGCGGTGGTGGGATGCACGAGCAGCACGGTGGTGCTGCCGGTTCTGCAACAGCTTCAGTCGCGTGAGCCGGTGAAGGTCACGCTGATGCTGGAAGCTTCGTGGGGAGATGTGCTGGCGGTGCTGACTGTCGGTCTGTTGCTGGGCGTAGGGAGCCAGGGCGGCGCGGTGGCTCGGCATGTTCTGCAAGGAGTGCTCACGCAGGTGGGAGTGGCGGTTGTCTTCGCCACGGCGGCGGGAATTCTGTGGTCCCGTCTGCTGCCGGCGTTGTCGGACGCACGCTTCTGGCAGGTGATGACATTCTCGATTGTGCTTGTGCTCTATGCGGGAACGGAGGCCCTGGGCGCGAGCGGACTGATCGCGGTGCTGGCCTTCGGGCTGACGCTGGCGAACTTTCCTGGGATCGATCCGCGGTTTCGCGCCGTGGAAGAGGAGTTGATATCTCTCCAGTCGCAGGAGTCGCTGCTGAGTTTTCACTCTGAACTGGCGTTCCTGGTGCGAACTTTCTTTTTCGTGTTGATTGGAGCGATTGCGGACCTGAGAAGTTTTCGTGGCCACACCCTGCTGATGGCGGGGATGCTGGGAGCGTTATTCGTGGCGCGCTGGCTGGCGTTGCAGGTCAGCCGGATCGCGTTCCGCGACATTACAGCAAAAGAGCGGGAACTGATGTTGTGGATCATGCCGCGCGGTCTGATCACGGTGGTGCTGGCCTTGCAAGTTGTCGCGGCACGCAAGGAAGTCAGCTTCCTTTCTGCGCTGGCCTTCGCCGTCATCCTGGTGACGAACGTGATGGTGGTGATTGGAAGCTTGCGCGCCAGCCGTGATGCGGTGGCGAGTTCGACGCCTGCGAAAGACGGCACGGCGGCTGAGGCCACGGAAACTCAACCCGGCAAAGTGCCTGTTGTTCCGGCCGCGGTTGCAGCGGCGTCCAGGCGATGGATATTGGATGCCACGATGCTGGTCCTACTGGGGCTGAGCGCGTGCATCTTGTGGTACGGCAACCAGCCCGTGGAGCAGCGTCCCCGCAGTTTGCAGCACTGGGTGCAGTTGCATCTGCGCCGACAGCGCTGATGCGGATGGACGTCGACCGGGGTCGCTCCTTTGAGAGTTTAACTGCAAGAACCTTCACCCCCAATCGGGCTATTGCCCAATTCGTGGCCATCGGATATTTTCGCGCCCAGAAGGCTGACAAGACTTGTCGGTCCAACTACTCCTCAGGAGAAAAGGAAATGGATATTCGGAAGTTAGCTCTCTCTTTCGCGGTTCTGGGCCTCGGACTCGCGCCGCTCAGTTTCGGACAGCTTGCCAGCCCAGCACGCACCTCCCAGCGCGTTCTTGGCTACTATGATCCTGCAACCGGGCTATTCCAACCGCTACATCCGGCGGCTGAGCCCGACGCGACGACAGCCACTGCGGAAACTGGCGAGCTGATCGTGAAGTACACGATCACGGTCAAGTCGACTATACCGAAGAACGGAGTGATTGGTTGCTCCACAACGGCCTACGAGAGCGGAGACGCCGCGGGCTCCTACGAGGAACGCGCGACCGGAGTCGCCACGCTGGTCAGCGGAACGACGTACACCTGCTCCGCAATTATCCATTACTCGTGGTTGTTGGAT
>JBAWCJ010000332.1:0-2232 GCA_049590215.1 Candidatus Sulfotelmatobacter sp.
TCATCCCGGTTCCACAGCATCGCGACGCGGCGCACGTTCGGAACGGCCTGCTTGATCAGCGCGAGACGCTTGGTCGAAAGCGCGGCGGCGTCATCGGAAATGCCGGTAACCACCCCTCCGGGACGCGCCAGCGAGTCGATCAGATGTGTCGCGACTGGATCGCCGCAGCCAAAGGCGACAACCGTCGGCACATTCGCGACCTTGCAGGCAAGCGCGGTGGGAAACCCGATGACGACGATCGCATCAATTTGTTCCGCTTTCATGTCCCGGGCGGCTTCGCCGAGCTTGGCAACCTGACCGTTGGTCGCGCGAGCTTCGAAAGTCAGGTTCTTACCGAGCGCATAGCCACGCTGCTGCAATGTCTTCAGCAGTATCATGCCACCCGGCGACTTCTCGTCTATAGGCAACGTTGGCGAAAGCGTTCCGATGCGAGCCATCTTCGCTGGTGCATCGGCGGCGGCCGAAAAGGGAGTGGCAACGGCCGCGCTTGCGAGCAACTGAAGTACTTTGCGGCGTCGCATAAGCTGCTCTCCGTATCGGGTCATTTTCTTGACGGTAGAGTATCACGCATTTGAGCCAAAAACTGTGCAGCGCGACAAGTTGGCTCACTGAATGTCCGTTAAGGGCCGATGCTGTCGAAAAAGGCTTGAGATTGGCGACGAACAGTGATTCCGCTTTTCCGACGCGCTGAGGTCGGAGGCAGATCATGATGGGTCGGGGGAGCGGCGATCAAGCGAGCCTTTTTTATGAGTTTCGACTCGACGACCGGGTCCCAAAGAACCACCTGCTCAGACGCATCAATATATTCGTGACGTCGGCGCTCGCGGATGTGCATGAGCAGCTCGATCCCTATTACAGCGAGATAGGCCGGCCATCGGTCGATCCCGAACTGATGATCCGGATGCTGATTGTCGGGTACTGCTATGGACTGCGGTGGGAACGCCGGCTTACCCAGGAAGTCGAGTTGCATCTGGCATATCGCTGGTTTTGTAGGCTCGACCTGGATGACAAGGTCCCGCATCACTCGACCTTCTCGGAGAACCGGCTCCACCAGTTCCGGGAGAGCGACGTTTTTCGCCACCTCTTCGAGCGTGTCGTCACGTCCTGCATGGCCGCCGGACTGGTCAAGGGCGAAGGGTTTGCCGTTGACGCCGGCGTGATGGAGGCGAACGCGAGCCGCTATCACGGCAAGGCGCCCCAGGAACTCGATTGGACCGAGAAGCAACGTCAGAAGCGGGCCGTAGCTGAGTATCTGGCGGCACTAGAAGGCGAAGCCGCGGCTGCGAGGGATGCAGCAAATGATGATGCTGGCGACGGGCCGGAGAGCAAACCGTCGCACCGTTACGAGCGACAGCCGCCCAAGGTGATCTCGCCGTCGGACCCGCAATCGGCATCGACGGCCAAGGCCAACAAGCGCGTGCAGTTCGGCTATGGGCTGAACTACCTCATCGACATCGAGAACGCCGTAATCGTCGATGTCGAGGCGACACCAGCTCGCACCTACGATGAGGTTGCCGCAACACAAACGATGCTGGATCGAACAGAGGAGCGCTTCAATTTGAAGCCGAAGCGGCTCGCCGCTGACACGGCCTATGGGACGGGCAAGTTCCTCGGCTGGTTGGTCAAGGAGAAGAAGATCATTCCGCACATCCCGGTCTGGGAGAAGGGCGACCGACAGGACGGCATTTTATCACGCTCGGACTTCCGCTGGGACAGCAAGCGCGGGGTCTACGTCTGCCCAAACGGCAAGCTGCTTCGGACCAGTGGCACCGTGCACGACGGACGCACGCTGCTCTACCGCGCTTCGAAGCGCGACTGCGATGCATGCCCGCTCAGAGCCAAGTGCTGCACCAATGCCGACGCGCGTAAGATCCCGCGCGATCTCCACGAGGACGCCCGCGATGTCGCACGGCGGAAGATGAAGACAAAAGCGTTCGCCAGATCACGAGATGAGAGAAAGCGAGTCGAGATGCGGTTTGCGCATCTGAAGATCCACCATGGCTTCGAGCGAATGCGGCTTCGGGGCCTCTCCGGTGCGCGCGACGAGTTTCATCTCGCTGCCATCGTGCAGAACCTCAAGACGCTCGCGCTCCGGATACTCGGCCCGCCAAAGAAACGCACGCGTGCGTTGGCTGCCTCGGCTGCGTAGGCGTCACGGGAGTCTCCGCGTCAAGGTGGTGGCCACCATCTAAGGCCAAAACTCAATTCAACAGAGGACGCATCGAGCGGCAC
>JBAWCJ010000333.1:0-8152 GCA_049590215.1 Candidatus Sulfotelmatobacter sp.
TGCCGGTGAGCGTTCCCGTCTGTTGCGCAGAGAAGTTCAGCCGTTCCTGCAGGTACAGGGCAAGAGAAGCGAAAGCGCCGTAGTAGGAGAGGCGCTCGAAAATCTCGCTGATGTTGGCGACCCAGAATGGGCGCTTGAACCCGGTACGGATTTCCTGCAAGCGTTCGGAAAAGCTCAAAAGTGGCTCCCTGTGAACGGCGCTAGGTTCCAATCCGTCTGCGAACTTCTTCGGCCGAGAGCCCCGCGACACGAATGACTTTCTGGCGGCTGGCCTGGCCGGAGGCTATGGTAACGGAAGATCGGGGCACCTTCAAAAGTTTCGCGAAGAATTCGATGCAGGCTTGGTTGGCGCGGCCATCGACGGGTGGCGAGGTTAGGGAGAGCTTGAGCGCGTCGCCGAATTCGCCGGTGATGGCATTTTTCTTCGCTCGGGGATGGACCTTGGCAGCAAAAGTCACACCGCCGGCTGATTCTTGATAGGGAATCAATCTTTCTTCCCTAACGAAAATACAGTCTCGGCCAGCAAAAGCGCACCAATCAACGGGATTTGTGGATGCTGTTGCGTTCGTGCTTTTCCGATACTCGCTACCAGCGAGATTACGAGCACCAGCATGGTCACATTCGCAGCAATGCAAAACAGCTTCAGGCCTTTCACTCCGCGGTCGTTGCGAATGCGCAGCGCGTTCAACATCGCCGTGAACAGCAGGGCCAGGCATGTTCCGAAGATCCAGATTCTGCCGGTATAGTTCTTCGGCACGAGCAAGCCATCCACGATCGCCAGAATAAAAAGGACTCCTGAGCAAAGGCTATCGA
Source organism: Candidatus Sulfotelmatobacter sp. (assembly GCA_049590215.1). Taxonomy (GTDB): domain Bacteria; phylum Acidobacteriota; class Terriglobia; order Terriglobales; family Acidobacteriaceae; genus Sulfotelmatobacter. The sequence continues at coordinate 814 of JBAWCJ010000333.1, forward strand.
AAAGCTTCATGGTATTCCTCCCATGAATTCTCTGCGGTTAAGTCTTTCTTCTTTCCCCAAAAATTGCCGTTCCCACACGCACGCAAGTCGAGCCTTCTTCAATCGCCACTTCGAAATCGTGCGACATGCCCATGGAAAGCTGGTCCATGGCGACGGTGGGAAGTTTACGAGCCGCAATCGCGTCGCGCAACACACGCAGCTTTCGGAAATAGGGCCGCGCACCCTCAGGATCTTCGGTGAACGGGGGCACAGTCATCAGCCCGCGGAATACGAGCGCCTCCAGCCGGGGCGCCGCGAGCAGCAATTCTTCGAGCGCGGACGAGTCCGGCGCGACTCCGCTCTTCACCGCTTCGCCGCCGACGTTGATTTCGATGAGCACATCCAGCTTCCGGCCGAGGTGGCGAGCCGCCGCGTCCAACCTCTCGGCCAGCTTTAGAGAGTCGACCGAATCCACCGCTTGAAATAGCTCTGCGGTTTTTGCAGCTTTGTTAGTCTGCAGATGGCCGATCATGTGCCACTCGGCGTCTCGCAAATCCTGAAGCACTCCGGCCTTGGCCGCGAATTCCTGCACCCGATTCTCGCCGAACAGACGCTGCCCTGCTTGATAAGCTTCGCGGATGCGCTCAGGGGGCTGAGTCTTGCTGACTGCCATCAGCGCGACTTCGTCCGCGTTACGTCCCACACGACGTGCCGCAGTGACGATACGCTCATGGATCGACGCAATGTTTCCGGCTACCGACATTAGAAAAGTAAAAAGCCCCTCGCTGCGCGAAGGTCGCGGGCCGGTGTGCCACACAAATCGTTACATGATGGCCGTGGGCGGCGCCGGTTCGTTCGGATCGCCGGCGCTCGTAAGCGGCAACCAAATCATCAGACCGGCCAGCAGAACCATCACACCGATTCCAGCCAGATAAAGTGGATGTTCGAATATCTGCGCCGACGTGACCCGCGTCGCCCATGCGGCCGCGCCCTTCAGCCAGGTTTGGTGCGCAAAGGACAATGCAATAAAAGCCGCCCAGATAAGCCCGAAAACCGACTCGCCCGCGATCAGGCCCGATGCGGTAAGAACTCCGGCATTCTCGACCCGCGCCTTCTGTGCTTCATTCAGTCCGCGCCGCGTGGCCAGCCAATCTCCGAGCGCGCGAAAAACTCCGCCGATGAAAATGGCGAACGTCGTCTCAAACGGGAGATACATCCCCACGGCCACCAGCATAGGGCTGCGCACCTGCATCATAATCATGGCGATGCCGAAGAAGATTCCAACTACCACCAGCGGCCAGGGCATATCGCCGCCTACAATGCCGATGGCCAGGGTCGCCATGAGGCCCGCTTGCGGCGCCGAAAGCTGGCGGCTGCCGAACCCGAACGCCGTATCGAGCAGGTAGAGGGGCCAGTACATGGCGAGGCTTGCGACGACTACGGCAATCAGTTCCGCCATCTGAATTTTCCGCGGTGTTCCGCCCAGAATGTAACCGACCTTGAAATCCTGCAGCAGTTCACCGGCTACCGAAGATGAAACACAAACCACCGCAGCCACGCCCAACACCACGGCGACGCCCTTAATTCCAGAGGCTCCAAGCGACACCATCAGAAGCGCCGCGATCAGCAGAGTCGAGAGCGTCAGGCCGGAAACCGGATTATTGGAAGACCCGATGAATCCGACCAGACTGCCCGACACCGTTGCCATGAAGAATCCGACAACCAGCATGACGACGGCTGCCAACACTGCCGGCCAAACCAGACCTGAGATTCGGATGTACAGGAAGCACATGAGCACGAACATCAAAGCAATCAAACCAAAGACTACTCTTGAACTCATGTATTGTTCAGTGCGAGAAAGCTTGGCTCGCTGGTCTGCGGTCTGGCGCAGATCCGACAACGCCCTAGCGATACCCGCTGTAAGGCTCTTACCCATCTTGAAAAGCGTGTAAGCCGCACCCACCAGCATTCCACCGACGGCGATGGGGCGCACGATAAACCTCCATACCGCAATCGCGATCGCCGCCCAGTTGTCGGGTGTATCCGCAGGAAGATAATGTTTAATCTGCGGTCCCAGAAAAAATATGAGCAGGGGAACCATCAATCCCCAGGCCAGCACGCCCCCGGCAAACTGAATCGACGCCAGCCGTAATCCAATGATGTAACCCACGCCCAGGTATGCCGGACTCACGCTCGGGGCTGCGAAGGTGCTGGTGCCGCCTGCGGCTACGACGTTCGCGCTACCCGTGGTGCCGAGACGCACCTGACTGCGGCCCAGACTCCCGACGGCAAAATGAATATCCTTGTCCGCGGCGAAGAGTCCGAAGCGTCCCAGGATATAAACCAGGCCCCCGACACCAATGTTCCAGAAAAGATATTTCGCTGCGTCCGCACCTCGCCGTCCCGCCTTGTGAATTTCGGCCGCGGCGACCGACTCAGGGAAGGGCAATTCCGGATCTTCCACCATCACGCGGCGGACTAATGAAATAAAGAGCACGCCCAGAATGCTGCCTACCATCATGAGCGCGGTCGATTTCCAATATGCGTCGGCCGGCCGGAACGAAGGCCACGCTTTGGCGATCACGAAGGCAGGAATGGTGAAGATTGCGCCGGCAGCCAAGCCCTCTCCGATTGTGCCGGCGGTTCGAGCAATGTTTTCTTCGAGCAGCGATCCCTTCCACGCGCGCATTGCCGCCATCGCAATGACTGCCGCGGGGTACGTGGCCGCGATCGTGATGCCGGCACGCAGGCCCAGGTATGCGTTGGCTGCTCCGAGCACGACCGTCATCAAAAGTCCCAGCAGCACCGCGCGTAAAGTGAATTCCTTCATCTCCATGTTCTCGGGAACGAAAGGGACATGTTTCTTGACGCCAGTTCCTGGTGCGGGGACTGGACTGCTCATAAGTGGAATCCTCGTAGGGTGTGAGATGAAAGCAATGTCGCGGGTAACTTATTCAAAACACAAACGGCGGCACGTTAGCATGGGGATGGTCCGCATTACAAGTGCGGTGCCGATTCCGGTTCATGACGACTAGGGCAAAACCGGATTGGCTTGCTTCTTTCTTAGGCGTAAAATACTAGGAATTGGCGTTCGCCCCTTCGCAGTTTTGTGACTCTGAGGTGTACCGTGCTGAAGAACTCCCCTGACCAGGTTTGGTTCCAGAAATATTTCGAATTCCACTGCGACGATTGTGGAAGCGATACCGGATTCCGCTCGCGGCGACGTACGTTCTTGGAGCGCTGGCTGCTGCCGGCTTTTTTCTTGAAGCCGGTGCGCTGCACAGAGTGCTACCGGCGAGACTATCGGTTGGTATTCGTGCCGGTAAAGGAGCGGCTGCCCGAACCGGTCAAAAAGGTGCCGACCCCGGCACCGCGACCCAATCGTAACGTTGCCTAGCCGACCCGGCCGCCGCTATACTCTAGTTAAGGCAATCGCACAGTCGCCCGCCCCAGAACTTTTTACCTGCGGGCCACACGGAGGCCGTCTTCAGCAGTACTGGGGACAGAACTCGGGCTAGCCAGGCCAGATCCGCAGTAGCAAGCCCTTCTATTGCTTCACGAACCCATCAGGTTCAAACCCGTGAGGATCGGATTCATGAGGTTCGGACCGACGAAAGCTGGACCGCGCGGATTGCCGCAAGTCTCTTCGCCGTTTTGTTTCCCTCCGACTGCCGCATTTGCGAAACCCCACTGGTGAAAATTTCGCGCCTACCGGTTTGCCAGGAATGTCTTGATGCCATGCATGCGATCGGGGGCGGAGTCTGCTCCATCTGCGGCGAGCGCCTATTTTCCTCCTACGCGGTTGCCGGAGCCGCGGGCGGGCCGCGCTGCGGGCTATGCCGCCGCATCGAGCCGCCCTTCGTGCGGGCGGCGGCGTATGGCAGCTACGAGAGCGGGCTGCGCGAGCTGATTCATCTGTTGAAGTATGGCGGAGTGCGCCCGGCAGCTAACGTTTTGGGACGAATGCTAGCCGAAGCGATCGCGACGCTTGACCCTGAGTTTGCAGCGGACGCCGTCACCGTGATCCCTGTGCCGTTGCACCGCACCAAATTCCGCCAGCGCGGGTTCAACCAGGCGGAACTGATTGCGCGCGCAGCAATGAAAATCCGGCCGCGGGGAGATCATTTGTATGCGGGAGTGCTTGAAAGAAAGCGCGATACGGCTTCGCAAATCGGCCTCACCAGCCACCAGCGCCGCGAGAACCTGCGAGGTGCTTTCGCAGTGGCGCAGCCCGAGTTGGTGAAAGGCCGTGAAGTGCTGGTGGTGGACGATGTTTATACCACCGGCGCTACCGTTTCGGAGTGTGCGCGGGTCTTACGCCGCGCCGGCGCTACCAAGGTTTGGGTTGCCACCGTGGCGCGTACGCTGAAAATCTCGGCGCAGCACGCGGAGATCAGGCCAGGCGACGACAGTGAGATGGACCGAAGAATCGGAGCGGAGCCCGCTCCGTTGGCTAAGGCCGTGGGAACCTAAGGTTTACGTCAGCTGGATTTGTATCAACCGGATTTATGTCAACAAGGATTGAATCCGAAGCAGGACCACCGGGACGCCACGCCGCCGGCCTGTTCGCGGCGGCGGCGATGCATCGCGATAGCAACGGCAACGCGCTGCACGCGCCCGTGCTCGTGCTGAATGCTTCCTACGAGCCCATCAATGTGTGCGCGGCGCGCCGCGCCCTGGTGCTGGTGCTGAAGGGCGTCGCCATGACGGAAGAGGAGAACGGACACTTCCTGCATGCGGCGCGCATCGCTATGCGCGTGCCTTCCGTGATTCGCCTGCTGGAGTACCGCCGCATCCCGCACCAGAGTCGAGCTTTGTCGCGGAAAAATATCCTGCTGCGCGACCGCAACACCTGCCAGTATTGCGCCACCGTGCTGCCTTCCGGTGAGTTGACGCTCGATCACGTGATTCCGCGTTCCCGCGGAGGGTCGTCTACCTGGGAAAACCTTGTAGCTTGTTGCCATCTCTGCAACCGCCGCAAGGGCAACCAGTTTCCGCTCGAAGCCGGCATGAAGCTGATGCGCGAACCCCGCGCCTTCAACCTGCACACCAGCCGGCACATCATGCGGCTCATGGGGCGATCGGATGATAAGTGGAGGAAGTATCTCTTCTACTAAGTTGTCAGCTGTCAGCTATCAGCTCTCAGCCCAAGCCGAAACGCATCAGCCGGAAAGCCCCACCCTCTCATCCCGAGCGCAGCGAGGGATCTTGGTGTCGGCTGATAGCTGACAACTACCCCTGCGGCGACTGCGGATTCGGCGGCGGCGCGTCCGGCTTCTTCTGGTCCGGATTCTGATCGGGAGTCTGCGGCGGTTTCTGATCCTGTGGTGCTGCCTTCGGCACTTCCTGGCCCTGATACAGAATCTTCACGCTCGAACCGAACCTCTTATAATCCTCATACTTCACGATCTCACGGATGTGAATATCGCCGGTGTTGAAGTGCAGGGTGTCGTCGGCGCGAGTGTAAGTAGGGAACCAGTACTGGTTATCGATCTGCTCGCGCCAGGTGGTGAACTTCGGGTAGAGATGTTCTTCTTTCCCTTTCTTTTTCGTGTCGCGAGTCTCCGGGACGGCCTGCCCGTAAGTCTTCACGATCTGGAAGTCGTGGTCATCGACCCAGATGCGGCCCTGGAAGTAGCGTTTCTTGCCGACAATCTGCTTAGGAGCGATATCGAAGACATAGCAGTGTAACTCGTCCTCCTGCTGCTGGCCGATGTAGAGAATGTTGTATTCCGGAATTTCATCGGTCGTGAGCACGAAGGGCAGGCGGTTGCGGAAATCCTGAACATCGCCTTCGTCGAGTGACAGTCCGCCTTGCTCCAGCGTAGATTGCGGCGCAAAGACCACGTTTTCGATGCGATGGCCTTTATCGTCGTAGAGGACGTCGAAGACTTCGTGATACTGCCCGGTGATGGTGTCGCCGTCGCGCGTCTCCACCTTGATGTCTTGCCGGTAGGTGTAATGGTCGCGCGCTTCCTTGAAGAGTTTTTCCCGCTCCGCAAAGCGCTTGATGATTTCATCGGGGGTCGCACCCTTGGGAGGCGCGCTGTCGAGTGGACCTTCCTGCGCGGCGGCGGGCAGAGTGGTCAGCACACCGGCCAGCAGAATGAGCGTGACGAAGAACAGAGCACTGCGGCAAGCCAGTCTCATAGGTACAGTTTACTGGATTTGAGCATCGCGTAGGGATGTCTGCGCACACCGCGGCGGCCCTCCCCCGACCCCTCTCCGCTCAGTGAGGCCGGGGTAAGGGCGCTGCAGTTCTGCCAATTACTTGGATGCCGGAGCGGCAAAAGGGTTTGCCGACTGACCTTCTGCATTGTCGTCCCGAGCGAAGCGAGGGATCTTGGTTTCGCCAGTGGCCAGCAGCTAGAAGCTAGAAGCTTCCTCCTGCTAAACTCATCCGTTTGCCAAGGAGTCTTTCCATGCGCCGTTTCGTTCCTGTTTTTCTCGCCTTCATCGCTTTCACCATGCCCGCCGTCGCGCAGGCCAAACATCCCTTCACTTTCGAAGACATGATGAAACTCAAGCGTGTAGGCGAGCCTGAAGTTTCACCCGACGGCAAGTGGGTAATCTTCAGCGTGGTCGATGTGGATCTCCAGGCCAACACGAAGACGCCGCACATCTGGATCGTGCCCACAGCCGGAGGTGAGGAAAAAGAGATCATCGCCGATCAGGACGCCGACCGCCCGCGCTGGGCGCCGGATGGGAAGCGGTTTGCGTTTCTCTCGACGAAAGGTGGCAAGTCGCTCGTTTGGATTGCCAACTTCGATGGTGTGGCTGGCACGGTAAACGGAGTGTTCCCTCTATCCTCTATTCCAACCGACGCTGGAGGGGAACTCTGGTCTCCGGACGGCAAACGCATTCTCTTTACGTCGGACGTGTATCCCGAATGTGACGGCGCTCCCGGGCCCGAGGCCATTTGTAACGCGAACAAGATCGAGGCAGCCGAGAAGTCCGAGGTTAAAGCTCAGATTTTTGATCATCTGCTTTATCGCCACTGGAATGCGTATAAGGAAGGCAGGCGCAGCCACATCTTCATCACCGAGGTGCCTGAAACCAGCGCTGGCTTCATTATCGTCGCCGCGCTCTCTGCTCCCCGCGACCTCACCCCCGGCGACTACGATGCGCCCGTGTTCTCGCTCGGCGGACAGGACAACTACGCCTTCTCGCCCGACGGGCAGGAGATTTGCTACACCTCGAATCACGACAAGAATCCGGCCGCTTCCACCAACAACGATCTCTGGATCGTTTCGGTCAACGGAGGCCCGGCCAAGAACATCACCGCCGACAATCCCGCCAGCGACTCGACGCCGCTCTATTCGCCCGATGGCCGCTACATCGCCTACCGCGCCCAGCAGCG
>JBAWCJ010000334.1:0-7253 GCA_049590215.1 Candidatus Sulfotelmatobacter sp.
GTGCAAGGGTGGTTGATGCTGCCAAAGGATTTTGCGCGAGGCAAAACCTATCCGCTCGTCGTTACTGTGCACGGAGGTCCGTCGGCCGCATGCATGTCGCGCTGGGACGAGCGCAGCATGGGCGCGCTCTCGGCAATGGGTTACTTTGCTCTTTGCCCCAACCCGCGCGGCAGCTACGGACAGGGAGAGCTATTCACGCAGGGCAACGTGAAGGATTTCGGCGGCGGCGACTTCCGCGACATCATGGCCGGCGTGGATGCGATTTCAAAACAGTATCCCATCGACAGCAAGCGCATCGGCATTCGCGGACACAGCTACGGCGGATACATGACCATGTGGGCCGAGACCCAGACGCACCGGTTCGCCGCGGCAGTGGCGGGCGCCGGTCTTTCCGACTGGCTGAGTTACTATGGTCTCAACGATATCGACGAATGGATGATTCCCTTCTTTGGGGCATCGGTATACGACGATCCCGCGGTGTATGCCAAGAGTGACCCCATGCACTTCGTCACTGCAGTGAAGACGCCAACCCTAATCCTGGTTGGCGATCGGGATGGTGAAGTTCCGATGGAACAGTCAGTCGAATGGTGGCACGCGCTCGCCACTTTGCATGTGCCTACAAAGCTTGTGGTGTATCCGGATGAAGGGCATGCATTCATTAAGCCTGCGGACGCTCGCGACTATACCTTACGCACGCTTGAGTGGTTCGAGGAGTGGTTCGCGAAAACGCGGTAGCCGTCGGTCTAGACTATTCGTATCGCAGAGCCTCAATAGGATCCAGACGCGAGGCCTGGACGGCGGGGACCATCCCGCTTACCAGCCCTACCGCAGCAAGGATAAGTGTGGCCACGATCAGCGTCCTCGGAGCAATGACCAGGCGGATATCACCGGCTTCCGCGCTCTTAGCCATCGCGCTGTACAGCGTAACGGCCGGGAAAGAGAAACATGATGTTCTCACCAAATTCAGACAGCCCGCGCTTGTTTCCCGAGCGAAAACCCTCGCCCAGTCCGACAAGCAGAAGCAATGATCCGACACCCCAGGCGACCCCGAACATAGTCGGGAACGAACGCAGCTTGCGCGCCCACGACGTGCGGAAGATTTGCGCGCAAATGTCCACAATCATCCGCATAATTACAAACATTGTACCCTCGATGGGATTATGTTCCAGCCTTGAACCACCGCTACCCGCTCGCGGAGAAAGCCGTGACCCCGCTGGTTAGACGAAGCAGGAAAGATAACGATAAGGCCGATTGTGCCGTCCTGTGCTTCGGTCGACGAGTGTCGCTAACTGACAAGTTGAGCGAACTTGTCGAGGTCGATGTTTCCGCCAGACACGATGGCGACGATCTTGCCCGAGCCGACCCGGCCTGACAGACAAGCCGCAACCGCACAAGCTGCGGCACCTTCGATAATCATCCGGTTCCGTTCCGCCACCATCTTTAAGGCGTTCGCCGCCTCCGTCAGGGTGACCACCAACGAGCCATCCAGCAGCTTGCGCGCCAATTCGAACATACCGGGAAATACGGTCTTGCTGCCGATACCATCGACGAACGATGGCGTATATTCGACCGCCCGCGGCTCGCCGGCGGCAAGCGATGCCGCCAGCGGAGCGGCAGTTTCAATCTCGGCGGCATAGATACGCACTCGGGGCGCAAGCTCTCGCAATACCGCAGCGATGCCGCATGACAGTCCTCCCCCGCCCCAGGGAATTACTACAGCGTCTAAATCGGGCAGATCCTCCAACAGTTCCAGCGCGATCGTGCCATTACCCGCCATCACATCCGGATCGTCGAAGGCGTGGATGAAGGTGGCGTCGATGCCCGGGTAGGAGCGAGTCTCAAAAGTTCGCCACCACTCGGCAAAAGGAACTTTAATTACGCGCCCGCCCATGCGTTCGACGGCTTGAATTTTCGTAGCCGGAGCGGTGTCAGGAGCGATAATCGTTGCGCCAACCCCGATTCGCCGTGCGCAGAAAGCCACGCCCTGCGCCATGTTGCCGGCGGAAGCCGTTAAAACGCCCCGCGCGAGCCGCTCGCGAGGAGTCCGCGCCATGACGTTGGCAGCTCCGCGGATCTTGAAAGAACCGATCGGCTGCAGATTTTCTAACTTCAGATAAAAGTTCGCAGGCGAGTCCGGTTTGCACGGGACGAGCGGAGTGCGCAGGGCAACTGATGCGATGTTTCGCCGCGCTTCTTGCGCCGCGGCGGATGTGATCGCCATTTCGATATCTTAACGGTTACGAGGGGATGAGCGTATCCGGTGCACCATCAGCTTGGAGCGTTTTTCATTTGCTGGGAATCGTTGCATGGACCGAGAAAGCGCTCCTGAAGCTGCTGGTTCTGCAGATGCAATCGCAGAAAAGCCAAATTCAGCGCCCTTTATTAATGGTTTGGACGGCATACAAGGAGCTGCGTGCAAGGATGAACAACGTGCGGCCATCACGGCCTCCGAACAACAGTTGCGATGGGCGTTCAGGAACGTCTATGGTATCGATCAGATGGCCCGACGGGTTATATACAAAAATCTGACCGGCGGCAATATACACGTTGCCTTTGTCGTCCACCGTCACGCTTTCCCCGCCTCGTTCAGTAAAGAGCTTTAAGTCTGACAGTGTTCCACCAGGCTCGACGGTCGCGGCATAAGTCTTCTCTCCATTTTCGTCGGAAACATAGTAGGGCTCGCCAGCAACTGCAGGGGCGAAACCGAAAGCACGCAACGTGTTGTTCAGCTTCGAACCGTAATAGAGTTCGCCGGTTACAAAGTTTGCTCCCGCGGGAAGGAATGTCGTCCCGTCAGGAGAAATGAACTGATAGGGCTGCGCTACAGGTATTGCCTCGAGAAAATCGTTTTCGTTTCGCCAGTAGTCGACCGGCAACACGGGCGTCAATCCCGCGCGGGGCGCGGTCGGAACAGCGGGCAGCAGGGTAATATCGTCATTCTGCGCGCCGGGTTTGAAGGTGTAGACGGTTCCGTTACCCGCATACGAGACCACCATTAAATCGCCGGACTTGTCAAAAAACAATTGAACAGGGTCCAGCGGGTTGTCGCGCACCTTCGAGAGTTGATGGGTTAGAGCCGACCAGCAATAGATTGTCTGCCATCGGGCGTCTACGAAATAGACATCGCCTGAGCTGTCAACAGCTCCGCCGGAAATATTGAAGAAGCCACCAACGAGTTTTTCAACCTTTGCTCCTTTAGCAAGGACATGCGAAGGTTGCGGCAATTTAGCGGAAGGGGCGTCTCCGGAGACCGTCAACCAGGAAAATTCGCGCTGCCGTATTTCAATGTTGTGGGTTTCATCGTAAACCGTGTTGTCGAAAGACACCTTGCTATCGCTGTAGCAATGGACGTTGCGAAACCGTATGTTGCTGGAATTTGTAACCGTAATCGCATAGGGGAAGGGCTGATAGGAGCTTACGACACGATACATGTGCAGGTTTGCTAAGGTGATATTGCTCGAATCCCGGATGTCGAGCGGCAATGCGAATCCACCCTCGCCTCGTTCTTCTTCGGTTTGAAGCGCGTAGATCTGCCAGTTGGAAGCATGGTTTAAGACGACCTCATTGCGAACGTGATGCTCGCTCGATAGTTCATAGATTCTTCCTTCCGTGGCAGTATTCGAGATGTAGAGGCCGGCTTGCGCGAAGGTGCTGGGCGTCCAGAGGCCGACGAAAGTGCCTCCGCCGGTGATCCACAGGCTGGGGTACTGTCCGTCCCAGCGGCGATTCAGATTGGAGTCGGCGGTATGGGTGTTGTTATAAATCTCGTGCCACGCTTTGGAGCTCTCTGCCGCTGTGGCGTTCGGATCAATCGTGCCGTGACCGCCCAGAAAGCGAACATCGTTCATCATCGAATTTGTGCCGGCCATCCATTTCGCCGCCACCGCACGCGGGTTGATGCCATTGGTATAGAGGCCGATGCCGGTCACGATGTTCGTCCCGTCTTTGGGGGTTTCGAGCAGCGGCTTGGGGCTGCCGACGCCTTGAAAAGCCGGGGTTGAATCAGCGAGCAGTATCCGTGTGACGCTAGGATGCAGGCCGATGAGCACCGTGTCCGGCCTGAGCGTGATGGTGTCCGTCACTCGATACTGCCCGGAGGGCAGGTAAATCGCGTGATATTGAGCGACGGCTTTTCTGAGCACGTCGGTATCGTCGGTTGTGCCGTCACCCTTTGCGCCAAGAGAACGGATGTTGACCCATGTGTCGATCGGCGGCAGATCCAGGATGTCGGACTTCACTGGTTTCGGCAGCACGCTCAGCGGCGTCGTTTCATAGACGTCCTGAATCGCGGGTTCGGCGCCAATGTCTTCATAATGAAGTCCGTGCGAAAAAGTCTTCACCTCGTACATTTCTGCCGAACCTGCGATGTGCTTCCCGCTTTCGCGATAAGCCACGAAAACAGGAACCTTCCTGCAGATGACGCCTTCCATGTTGATCTCGGTGCGGGCGCTGTTCTCATTGCTGATGATTACAGCCGGGCCAGTCACGTTCTCCATTCGCCCGTCTTTCACCCACAGTTCATCGGAGTATTGAGCATCGATGGAAATCGCGGTGGGGACATTTTTGAATTGCGGGCGGATCAGGGTCAGTCCAGCCTCATGTTCCCTGATAGCGGCTTCGCGCTGGCCCTCAAACGTCGCGTCGATAATTGTGAATTGCCACCCAGGGGAGGGCTTCCGGGTCCAGATGCCGTACTGGCCCCCGTAAAAATGCAGGTCTTGCGCGACGTTGCCACCATCATGAATTCCGGCGAGTCCCGAGCCGATGTGAAAATCCATATGAGCGAGAAAACAATGCTGGGCGTAGTGGGCGCGGACGCCCACAGCGCCGGGATTTCCGCCTTGAATCTCAATATCGATATTGCTAATGGCGGAATAAAACGTGCCCGGGCTGGCATCCGGTGGAGGCGCATTCCCGCTCGGTCGAGCACCCGCGAAGAACAACATGTAGGAGGGCCCGCGCTCAAAACCCGGAGTGTTGGCGCCGAGCACAAATGCCGGACGCGTGGCCCCGTACCCGATCAACCGGATTCCTGGCCAGATATAGATGGTCCTGGTCAAACGGTAGCGGCCCGCGGGAACAAACAGGATGCCCTGATTGGTCTTCTCCTGAATCTGATTGATGGCTTGCTGTAGGACGGCGGAATCATCCGCGATTCCGTCGCCCTTCACCGCAAAATTCTCCTGCGTCAGGTAAATTGCTCTGGGATCGTCCAGGCGTGCGGAGTAATAGGAGCTCGCTGACAGTGGAACGACCGATAACAAAATTGCCGCCGCAAGAAGTGTCTTCCTCATCGTCATGCTCATTATCGTGATACTCGTGAGTCAAAACCCATTCCTAAAATTGCCGGCGTGCCCAACGATCTCTTAGCTATCTCTGTGGTTATTTCTGGGGATTCGCATCGACGTTTTCGTCAACGGCCTGGTCCGGATTCAAATCGTGATAAATCTTCCGGAGCTTCTCCTTCATCTCGTTGTACTTTTGATATTCCTCGAGCTCGTGTTTGGCCTCGGCCGGGCGCCCCTCCTGCCGATAGACCGTACTCAGGCGGAAGTGAGCCACGGCGCTGGTGGGGTCGAGTTGAATCGCGTGTTCGAGCAGAGGCTCGGCCTTCTGCGGTTGATCCATCGCCATCAAAACCTTAGCCAAGCCGATGTTGGCCTCAGGGTCGCCCGGTTGCAGCTTGACGGCCCGGGTGTAACGCCCCAAAGCCTCCTTGAAATCGGATCGTTGAAAGGCGAGATCTCCCAGCCTGCATTCAGACTGTTCATCGAACGGATTGGCCTCCAGCGCGGCCTCGTACTCTTTCTCGGCCTCACTCCGGCCCTCCGCTGTCGACAAAGTCCTGAGCATGTCGGCGAGCTCAAAATGTAATCCAGGAAGGTTGGGATCAATCTTGAGCGCAGCTCGGTAGTGCTCGATGGCTTCCGCGGTATTCCCCCGCTTCGCCAGTTCGTGCGCCAGCGCCTGCTGCATCCGGGCGGAGTTTGGATCCACAACCGACAAGCTCAACAGCGACTCGTTGGCCAGATCGGAATAGATTCGATACGCAGTATAGAGAAGAGCTTCGTTGGTAGGCTCCAGCTTTCGAAGCTCGCTCACGATGGCCGCGGCTTTATCCAGATCGCCAGTCCCGGAGTCGATCTCGATCAGTTCCATCCCAGTCTCGATCCGAATCTTTTCTTCCTGCACGTTGGGAAACGCCTTTTCCAAATCCCGGCGAGCCCCGCTGATGTCGCCCGTGCGTTTCTCAGCGATCCCCAGAAGAGATTGCGTCTTCCACAAGGTCGGCCGCAGTTTCAGCGCAGCGCGGAGCTCTGGAATCGCATTCGTATAATCCCCCTGGAAGAACAGCATCGTGCCCAGGTTGCCGCGGGCATCCACATTATTCGGATCAAGGGCAACGATGGCTCTAAATTCCGGTATCGCCAGATCGGGCCTGTTCTCTTTCAGGTATTCCGCAGCCTTGCGGTTGTGGGATTCGATTTGCTGCTCTCGGCTAGGACTGGATTGCGAGAAACCCGCCAGCAACCCCAGGCACGGAACCACCCAAAGTAGGACAACGAACTCTCTTATCCTCATGTCACGATTGTACGGTGGACGAATCGTGTCTTAACATCTCGACCGTCTGCCGCAAAAAAGAAGGACGGCGGCATGCCGCCGTCCTTCTTGGTTACGCGAGCGTCGTCAGAAAGTTAGCCGCGCGCCCAGTTGGATCGTACGTGGTCCGTTCGCGAGGCTCGTGATAGCCGCATTCGCATTGTTCACGTCATTATTCGGCAGTGAAAAGCTCGGATGGTTAAAAGCGTTAACGAAGTCTCCGCGAAGCGTGAACCCAGCCCGTTCCTTGTAATGCCAGGTCTTTGCCAGGGACAGGTTAACATCAGACAGTTTTGGCCCAAAAAGCGTGTTTCTGCGTCCATACCCGAACGCCCCGTTGGGCTGCTCGTTTGCGGCCGGAACGGGTGTGACCGGGGTCTCAAAGGCTCCCCAGTTGAACCAGCAGTTCAGGGTGTGTGCCCGCGCGCCCGGCACGCCATTAACAGCGGGGCAGGTGCCTGACGTGGGGTCCACACCTGCAATCGGGTTGGCAAACACATTGCCGGCCTGCGAATAATCATGAACGCCGCTGTCCAACACCGTGAACGGAGTGCCGTCCTGGTAGATAAACGTCCCCGCCAGGCGCCATCCGCCAAGCACAGCGTCAGTGATAACGTTGTTGTTCATAAAGGGCTTGCCCATGCCAAACGGCA
>JBAWCJ010000335.1:0-1918 GCA_049590215.1 Candidatus Sulfotelmatobacter sp.
TAGTTTAAGCCTGGGTTGCTAGGTGGACGGCGAGAGATTTGCAAAGTTTTGTAAGCGGATTAGTCGGAAGGGCGGAACTTTTTCCTTAGGACCGCGTAAATAGGGATGACGATGCGCCGCGGTGTAAATGGCGCTGATGGAACCTCAGGAGGTTTTATGGATGGAAACATTGTTGGGCTGGCGGCGGTGGTGATGATCTTTGGGATCCCGATGGCGGCGATGTATACGTTTTTCCGGGTGCGCAAGCTGCGTAGCGAGGAGCGATTGGCGGCCATTGCGCGCGGCATGGAAGTGCCGATGCAGGCGGAACTCTCGGAAGCGGCGCGTTCGCGGCGGTCGGGGATTCTGCTGGTGGCTGGAGCGGTCGGCTACATCGCGACCTTCGTTCTGATCGGACGCGTCGAGCCTGACGCCATGATCGCCGCGACATTTGGCGTGATTCCGCTGGCGGTGGGAATTGGGTTCTTTGTGGATCATGCGCTGATTCGGCGGGACGCGAAAGCCCACTGAAGAACGACGCTGGGCACGGCTGGAAGCCGTGCCCTTCCCGAACCCATTGATGAGATGACTTCTAGCCGGTGAGAAATTTGTACTGAGCCTCGGTCAAAGGAACGACGCTCAATCGTCCTTGGCGCACCAGCGGGGAATTGGCGAAGAGCTTATTCGCCTTCACCTCGGCCAGCGTCACAGGCTTGGCGATCGGTTTGCCGACTTTAATCTTCACCTGAGGGTTCCTGGCGTCGCTGTCGTCGACCGATACGACGGTCGCGGTACCTACTGCGCTCTTCTCATCCCCGGTGTGATAAATGACCAGCTGATCGCCCGGCTTCATTCCACGCAGGTTCTTGACGGCTACGGGATTGGTGACTCCGTCCCAGATCGTCGTGTTTTCGCGGTGCAGATCGGCGAATGAATAGACGGTGGGTTCGGTTTTAAGAAGATAGTTCATGGGCGAGATTTTACTCGCGTTCGGCTATTCCTGCTCGTCGTCTCCGATGGGCTGGCCGGGCGGGGCGGCGACATCGGTTGCCGGCGTGAACTTCGACGGATCTTTCTCGAAAGCATCGATGCGTGCAATGGCTGCGGTCCGCACCGCTTTTTCTTCGGGGGATTCTGGCGCCTTCGTCACTTTAGCGGACATCCACGACCGAAGCGACAACGCTTCGGCGCGGGCCTGAGCGCGAGCGTCCGGGGAAGCGCTACCGTTTGCCGCCAGCGCAAGCAGATGTTCCACCGTTGCAGCTTCGGTGATGCGCTGCGTCTCAGCTGCCAGACCGGTGGCGGGCAGCGCTTTCCATGTGGCCTGGAATACTGCCTCGATGACTTGACTGAGACTGGGATTGGCTGCATTGCGGGCGTGATACTCGACCAGGCGTGAAGCGCGCTGGGGATCAAACAGGAGCATGAGGGTGAGATCGGCGGCGGACTCGGCCGCGCCGGCAGGATCGAATGTGAGGCCGGTGTGTCCGCCGAACGACTCGACGGTTCTGGGATAGCCGAAAGCGCGTGGAGGCAGGATTCGCAGCAGAGATTCGGGGAGGGTCAGGGTTTCGGGGGCGAGCGTTTTCAGTACAGCGTCGAGCGCCTTTTGCTGGTTCGCCGGGTCTACGATTTTGGTTACCAGTTCGCCGTCGCCGCGGAGCGCGTAACGATAGTCGAGACCTCCGATTTCTTTGGCAGCGGCCTCGGTCTGGTAGCGATGCAGCAAATAAAGTGGGACCAGAGTGTCTTCCAGTTCAGACATGGGCCTGTCCGGCTGAATGGCGTCTTCGCCGAAACGCGCGAGAGCAGCGGCTCGAACCTTGAGAATGCGATTGAGTTCCGCTGCCGGGTCCGGGCCATTGTCCCAGAGGTGGGCATGAGGATGAGCGCTGCCGAGCGGTCGCGCATCGGCGTCGGTGATGAAATACAGGCCGCT
>JBAWCJ010000336.1:0-6853 GCA_049590215.1 Candidatus Sulfotelmatobacter sp.
GTGCCGATCGGCTCGCAAGGTTTTTATCGTCAGGATGGAGATAAGGCGCGTTTCGACCAACAGCCACTTGAGGCTGCCGGCGGGGTATCTGCGTGTCTGCAAGCCTACCGTGTAACCGGTGATAGCCGCTGGCGCGGTGAAGCCTGGTCAGCTTTCAACTGGTTCCTTGGCGATAATGATCTCCAGATTCCTCTTTACGATTCCATCACCGGTGGCTGCCGCGACGGCCTTCATCCAGATCGCGCCAATGAGAACCAGGGAGCGGAATCGACGCTATCGTTCTTGATGGCGCTCCTGGAAATGCGCGCTTTGCAAGAGTCCGAACCAAAGGAAATCCCATCATGAGCGTCCCCGTCCAAAACCCTGTAATCGTTCCGAGTTCTCGTTTCGAGCCACTGCTAGTTCGGCATCCCGCCAATCCAATCCTGACCAGCAAGGATTGGCCGTACCTGATCAATAGTGTGTTCAATGCTGGGGCGACTTTGTTGCCCGATGGAACGACTCTACTGCTGTGCCGTTGCGAAGATCGCCGTGGGTTGTCGCATCTTTGCGCCGCGCGCTCCCGAAACGGCGTCGACGGATGGGAAATCGACAGCCAACCGACCCTTATGCCCAGACCGAAGGATTTTCCCGAGGAAATCTGGGGCATCGAGGATCCTCGCATCACGTTCGTGCCCGAACTGCAGCAATACGCAGTCACCTACACGTCGTATTCGCGCGGCGGCCCCGGAGTGTCTCTCGCCCTGACCAAAGACTTTCGAAGCTTCGAACGCTACGGTGTAATCATGCCGCCGGACGACAAGGACTCGGCCGTTCTGCCCCGACGAATCAATGGATACTGGGCGCTAATCCACCGGCCCGCAACCAATCTTGGAGCTCACATATGGATTTCCTACTCTCCTGATCTGCGCCACTGGGGAAGTCACCGGCTGATGTTGGAAGCGCGGCGCGGCGCCTGGTGGGACGCAAATAAAATTGGTTTATCGCCGCCACCCATCGAAACTTCCAGAGGATGGCTCGTGCTCTATCACGGCGTAAGACACACCCCTTCCGGCTGTCTGTATCGCTTGGGCCTGGCCCTCTTCGATTTGGAGAATCCGGCAAAATGTCTGTTGCGGGGCGACTCCTGGATCTTTGGGCCGGAAGCGGAGTACGAGCGCCACGGCGATGTCGACGACGTTGTTTTTCCCTGCGGATACACGATGGACGCCGACGGCGACACGCTCAACATCTACTACGGGGCGGCAGACTGCTCGATTGCACTGGCGCGGGCAAGCGTGCGCACATTGCTCAGCTGGCTGGATGCCAACGCAAGCTGTGACCGTCGGCAGCGAGCTCAGGATTTGTAAACAAGCGGAGTTCAGGCAAGTGAGCTATCTTGCTCAGACACCAAAGTCACCACCTGTCATTCTCTATTCTCCTGAGTGTGTAGACGGAGCCGCGGAGGCTGATTCGCAGCTCTCGATTCTTAGGTCGCTGCGGCGACCACATCCAGCCAATCGGCATTCTTTATCCGCGTGTCCGCCGCGAACCTGCAGCGACACGATTCGACCCTAGAGATTCTCGAACCTCGAAATGACGGCAGCACCTCGAGCGGATGAGAGGCGTTAGCCCGCAAGAAGAAAGGTCAAAGATCATGCCGTTAATTCAACTGGTTGAAGTTCTTATCGTGGTGGGTGTGCTTCTGTGGCTGGTGAATCGCTTTATCCCCATGCAGTCGTCCATTAAGTCAATTTTGAATGGTGTGGTGGTAATCGCCGTCGTTCTCTGGCTGCTCAATGTCTTTGGGCTGTTCCATTCCCTATCTGGAATTCGTCTCGGAAAGGGATAAGGCCGGCGACGTGACCCTCGAAAATACGTCGCGAAACTCGAACTCTGAATGAAGCTAGATGTCAGGCAGATATCTGCCCCAAGGAGACTTTGTGAAAACAAGATTGCTGTTAGCCGTCGCGGTGGCTCTGAGTGTGCCAGCAGTAGCCCAGACCAACCCTCAAACGACCACGTTCCGTGTTGTAGTCATCAGCCGGAGCGTGCGGGCCATCAACTACGAGCATCGCAGCGGAAGTTCAAAGCTGGATTTCGCAGGCACCGATCTGATGCTCGGAGCGAACGGCGAAGCGCATGTGAACAGCAAGCGCGGGTCGATCTCGATCGATGCGTACTTCAGCAACCTGCAAAGGCCTACGACTTTTGGCAACGAATATCTGACCTATGTGCTGTGGGCAATCTCGCCGGAAGGCCGGGCGGTGAACCTGGGCGAGGTGTTGGTTGGCAACGACGATCGCAGCAAGCTGCACGTCACGACTGACCTTCAGGCGTTCGCGCTGATTGTTACCGCAGAGCCTTACTATGCAGTGCGGCAGCCCAGCAATGTAGTCGTGCTTGAGAATGTCATTCGCGAAGACACCAAGGGAACCAGCGAAGCGGTGAATGCGAAGTACGAACTGATGGAGCGCGGCGGCTACATTCCTACGGGCTACAAGTTTGATCCGGTGGTGCTGAATGCCAACTTGCCCCTGGAATTTTTCGAGGCGCGCAACGCCCTGCGCATCGCTCAATCGGAAGGAGCTGAGCAGTACGCTCCAGACAGTTATCAGCGTGCCGTGCAGTTGATGAACACCGCGGATACCGATGCCACCGACAAACATATCGACAAGAAGCCGTTGATTGCAGTTTCTCGCGATGCAGTGCAGACGGCCGAAGATGCGCGCGCCATCGCAGTGAAGAAGGAAGAGGAAATGCGCCTGGCCAACGAACGCCAGGATTCGGCGGACGCACAGGCACACTCGCAGGCCCAGGCCGACGATGCTATGCGGCAGAAACGGCAAGCCCAGGCCGCCACGGCGCAGGCCCAAGCGGATGCGGCAAACGACCAGGCCACTGCAGCTCAGGCAGAGTCCGACGCAGCAGCGGCCCGGACAAACGCAGCCGATGCGCAGGCTGCGACGGCGAAGGCTCAATCCGATATGGCGGATAACCAGGCTGCCTCGGCAACCGCACTTTCCGCGGCGCAGGCCGATGCTGATCAATCCCGCCTAGCGGCACAACAGGCCCAGGCGACCGCGCAACAGGCAGACACAGACAAAGCGGCCATGCGCGCGAAATTGTCAGAGCAGTTGAATTCGATTCTTCAGACTCGCGACAGCGCGCGCGGGCTCATCGTCAGCATGTCCGATGTTCTGTTTGACACCGGCAAATTTTCACTGAAGCCGGGCGCGCGAGAGAAGCTGGCAAAAGTTGCCGGCATTCTGCTCGCCTATCCCGGACTCAACATTGAAGTCGGCGGATACACCGACAACGTCGGCGGCGATGCCATGAACCAAACCTTGTCGGAGAACCGAGCCGACTCAGTGCGTGACTACCTGGTGCAAGAAGGCGTGCCGGCAAATTCCGTCAGCGCCAAGGGCTTCGGCAATACCATGCCGGTAGTCTCTAATGACAACTCCGCTGGACGGCAACAAAACCGGAGAGTCGAACTTCTCGTGTCCGGCGACGCCATCGGCAACCCGGTGAACGCGACTACTGGAAGCTTGCAGTAGGCAGG
The DNA here is from genome assembly GCA_049590215.1 of Candidatus Sulfotelmatobacter sp. Taxonomy (GTDB): domain Bacteria; phylum Acidobacteriota; class Terriglobia; order Terriglobales; family Acidobacteriaceae; genus Sulfotelmatobacter. The sequence goes on from JBAWCJ010000336.1 coordinate 3,545, forward strand.
CGTCCATATAACTTTCGAAAATCGATGAATGGAGGCAACCCTAATGAAACTAGCAGGAGTAATCGGCACAGCAATTTTGTCCCTGACCCTGGGCGCGTCGAGCGCGGCCTATGCCCAGGACCAGCATGATCAGCAGGAGGAGAAAGAAAAACCCGCTGAGCAGAAAGCTCAACCAGAAAAAGCAAAGCCAGAGGAGAAAAACGCGCAACAGGAAAAAAACACGAGGCCCGAAGAGAAGACCGCGCAACGGGCACCAGAGGCCAAGCCTGCTCAGCACTCCAGCGCAGGCCGCATTCCCGCCGACAAATACAAGGCCCACTTCGGACGCGAACACACGTTCCGCGTCAGCCAGAACGATTTCAGAAGCGGCCGCTTCCAGTACGGCGGCTATTGGTTCGGGTTCGGTGGCGCTTGGCCCAGCAACTGGCTCTACACCCAGGACGTGTATGTGGTCGAGATCGACGGAATGTATTACCTGTGTAACCCGATGTATCCGGGCGTGAACCTTGTAATTAATGTCACGCTGTAGCGTCGGGAGCAAGCCCACTTAACCTTCGTCGGCGCGAGTCCAGTGTTAGGGCTCGCGCCCATTTTCTTTGGGATGCGTTTTCGAAAAGTGAGTCGTATTGCACAGACTCGGCAGCACAGTCGTGACATTCTTCAGCCTGACCCATCGCCCTCAATCCACGCAGCCCGTAGCAGTAAGGTTTAACCGGGCAATCGAAGGATGATCTGGCAAGGTGATTCAAAATGCGTACCTCCCGTTTTCTGTTGCTAGCAGTTCTGATGATGGCCGTACCGGCCAGTTTGTTCGCGCAGTTCGGCGTGTCGATCACGATCGCTCCGCCCGCGCTGCCTGTATACACCCAGCCCATGATTCCAGCCGCCGGCTATATGTGGACGCCTGGCTACTGGGCGAATGGCGATGAAGGCTACTTCTGGGTGCCGGGCACCTGGGTCGAGCCGCCTGAAGCGGGCTTGCTCTGGACTCCCGGCTACTGGGGTTGGGGCGGCAACGCCTTCGCCTGGAATGAAGGCTACTGGGGCCAAACCGTCGGCTTCTACGGTGGCGTCAATTACGGCTTCGGCTACGGTGGGGTCGGCTATGGGGGCGGATATTGGAACAACGGAGGCTTCTACTACAATCGCTCAGTCAATAATATAAGCGGTGTCACCGGCATTACCAACGTCTACAGCAAGACCGTAATTAACGAAACTAGGGTTAACCATGTCAGCTACAACGGTGGCAGCGGTGGAATTACTGCGCGCCCAACCGCTGCGGAAGAAACTGCGACGCGCGCGCATCACACGCCGGCAACCGCGATGCAAACCCAGCACGTGCGTGCTGCCAGCACCAACCACGCATTTCTGGCATCTGTAAACCATGGCCGGCCGGCAGTCGCTGCGACATCCAAACCAGGAGAGTTTAGCGGCAAGGGCGTGGTGGCGGCTAAGGCAGCGGGAGCACCCTACAAGGCTCCTGTCGCCGAGAACAAGGCTGCCGAAAATAAAGCTGCTGCGAACAGGGCTACTGAGAACAAGGCAACCGAGAATAAGGCCGCTGAGAACAAGGCGGCTGAGAGTAAGGCGACCGAGAACAAGGCAGCTGCAACCCGCTCGAACGAGAATAAGGCCGCCGCGAACAGGGCTGCCGCGAGCAAGGCTACTGAGAACAAGGCTGCCGAAAATAAGGCTGCTGCGAACAGGGCTACTGAGAACAAGGCAACTGAGAATAAGGCCGCTGAGAACAAGGCCGCTGAGAGTAAGGCGACCGAGAACAAGGCAGCTGCAACCCGCTCGAACGAGAATAAGGCCGCTGAGAGCAAGGCGGCTGCGACCCGCACGACCGAGAACAAGACCGCCGAGAACAAGGCAGCTACAAATCGCTCAAACGAGAACAAAGCCGCGAAGCCAACAGAGACGCGTCCGCAGGCTGAGTCAAGTAAGCCGACGGCGGCTCAGGCGCGGCCCGCCCCTAAGGCCGCCCCGAAGCCGACGACAGCCCGTGCGCAGCCTGCTCCCAAGCCAGCAACGGTAGCTCATGCGCAACCTGCTCCGAAGCCGGCGCAAGAGAAAGCCCCCCGGAGTAAGGAAGAGCCTCGGGAGTAGTGAACTGACCACCACGTATTTGCGTCAGTTGCTCTGAGGTGTAAGGTAGTTCGTTAACTCTAATATTGGCGCGGGTCCACTCTGCGGGCTCGCGCCTTTCTTTCCTGGCTGTGACTGGCGATCGTCGATCGAAGGCGTATCCAGTATCTGCGCGATCCACCACCGTCGTCGGTCCACTTCGGATTTGGATCCGCAATTCGACCATTTTCTTTTTCACTGAGCAGTTTTGACCATTAAGAAACCGGCGGAGCGCCTATAACCACAGCTTAGGAGAGAAGGAGCAAAAACATGATTGGAACTATATTGATTGTAATCCTGGTTCTGGCGTTGATCGGGGCGCTGCCGCGCTGGTCGCATAGCCGTGAGTGGGGTTATGCCCCGACCGGCGGCCTGGGACTTGTTCTTTTTATTGTTGTCATTCTGCTGGTTCTCGGTCGCATCTGAGCTGTCGGGCGCCAGTCCCGCCAACCGCCGCAGCCTGGGCTGGGATTCTACACCGCACCACCGAAACAAATGAGCGAGTCCAGTTTCTCTCCCCATCTGACTCGAAGGAGACGCCATGTCATTCGGGATTTACGCGATTGGTTTCGCAATATTGATTGCTGGACTGGCCTACGGCGCTCACCTGATGCATATGCCGACGCATTGGATCGTTACGGGCGCGATCGTGCTTCTGGGCATCGGGATTCTGTCCGGGGTAAAGGCTACCCGCCAGAAAGACTCTTCGCAGTAGGGAAGACGATCTGCGCGGATACACAGCCTGGTCAATTCTGACCAGCTTTCCGAAGTCCAACGCCTGATACTGGCTACACACAAGGTTCTGAATGCCGTTGAGAAGTTCGTGAACGGCATTGTGTTTGTGGTTCCCAACTTTACGGAGGTTTCGATGAATTCAAATTTACTGGACCCTAAGGTGATTGTGCTTGCCGTCGCGGTGATCTTGATCATCGCACTGGTTGCTTGGCTTTACGTGAGAAAACGCAGGAGTACGACCGCTGGCTTGCGGCAAAAGTTCGGACCCGAGTACGACCGCGCGGTGCTGGTGCATGGGTCGGGACGAAAAGCAGAAGCGAAATTGGCGGATCGCCAGGAGCGGGTTGAAAAACTTAACATTCGCGATCTCGATCCCATGGAACATGAACGTTTTTCGAAACAGTGGGAGTCCGTCCAGTCGCGTTTCGTCGATTCTCCGAAGGGAGC
>JBAWCJ010000337.1:0-1728 GCA_049590215.1 Candidatus Sulfotelmatobacter sp.
CGCGCCGCACGTCGCGCCTCGGCACAGAGACCGCTTTCGAGGTTCTAAACAAAGCGCGTGCGCTCGAGCGCCAGGGCAAGAGCATCATCCACCTCGAAATCGGCGAGCCGGATTTCGACACTCCCGCAAACGTCATCGAAGCTGGCGTCAATGCCTTGCACAAGGGCTGGACCCACTACGGTCCCTCCGCCGGCTTGCCCGAGCTTCGCCAGACCATCGCCGACTACGTGAGCCGCACCCGCGGCGTAAAAGTTTCCCCCGATGAAGTGGTCGTCGTGCCAGGAGGCAAGCCGATCATTTTCTTCACGATCCTGGCGTTAATTGATGAGGGAGACGAGGTCATCTATCCCAATCCCGGCTTCCCGATCTACGAATCGATGATCCACTACGTCGGCGGCAAGGCCGTTCCCATCCACCTGCGCGAGGAGCGAGATTTCTCACTCGACGTAGATGAGCTCGCATCCCTCATCACCGACCGCACCAGACTGATCATCCTGAATTCGCCGGAAAATCCCACCGGCGGCGTGATGCAGCGCAAAGACGTGGAGCAGGTTGCGCAGATTATCGGCGACCGCAACATCCTGGTCTTGTCCGACGAAATCTACAGCCGCTTGCTTTTTGAAGGCGAACATTTCTCCATCATGTCGGTGCCGGGCATGCAAGAACGCACCATCCTGCTCGATGGTTTCTCGAAAACCTACGCCATGACCGGATGGCGCATGGGCTACGGCGTGATGCGCCCCGACCTCGCCGCCCACATCACCCGGCTGTCGACGAACTCCACGTCGTGCACCGCGAGCTTCACCCAGATCGCAGGCATCGAAGCCCTGCGGGGGGACCAGAGTTCAGTCGACCAAATGTGCGCCGAGTTCAAGCGCCGCCGCGACGCGTTCGTTGCCGGCTTGAATAAAATCAGGGGCTTTTCCTGCCGCCTGCCCAAAGGTGCATTCTACGTTTTCCCAAACATTACAAAGACTGGATGGAAGTCGAAGCCGCTAGCCGACGCTTTGCTGGAGCGAGCTGGAATTGCAGCGCTCTCGGGTACTGCTTTCGGCGAATTCGGCGAAGGCTACCTGCGGTTCAGCGTAGCCAATTCGCTCGAAAACCTGCAGCAGGCGCTCGACCGCCTTGACCAATGGACCCGGAAGAATCTCTGAAGCCGGAGTGCATGCTTCCTTAACTTCATGCAGGCGAAAAAGATTCCAGCCCGGTCACTAAAACCCAAGTCCAGCCGCCCCCTCATGCCCGGCTACGGCCTGCCCGAAGGCAGCAAGGGCCTGCTCCCGTGGACTTGGGCCGAACAGCGCCTCAAGAAATCGCACAACTACTGGATCACCACCCTCAAGCCCGGAGGCACCACACAGAGCTTCGCTCCGCACACCATGGTCGTCTGGGGCCTGTGGCAGGACGGCCGATTCCTGTTCAGCACCGGCAGCCAGTCGCGCAAAGCGCGCAACCTCGCGCAAAACACCAACTGCGTAGTCTGTACCGAACGCGCGCAGGAAGCGGTCATAATCGAAGGAACAGCTGAAGTCGCCGATGTCCCCGCGCGCCGCAAGTTCCTGCCTCAGTATGAGCGCAAATACGACTTCGACATGTCGAAAATGAAACCAGGCATCCTCTCCATGAAGGAGCCGATCTTCGCCGTGCGTCCCCGCGTGGTGTTTGGATTATGGGAGAAAGAATTTATAGAGAAGTCGACCCGATGGACCTTTGAAAGCCGATAAT
>JBAWCJ010000338.1:0-24842 GCA_049590215.1 Candidatus Sulfotelmatobacter sp.
AACTCCGACGACCCTCACTAGCAGCAACCACCCTACGGAAACTGTGCGCGTGCTGGACCTAAGCGACCCGCACAATCCCAAGACGCTGGAGACATTCAATAAAGTCACCAGCCTTCTGCCGGATGGCGGCCACAGCTTGATCTTCCTCACTAACAACGACGGCTTGTGGATTCTCCGCTACAATCATCCGACGCTGCTGGAGCCCGCCAAGAAAAAGCCTCCCTGCGATTCAAACGCGGAGATCATGGCAATGCCGCCGGATTGTGACTGAAGACCTTGTCGGTCGCAGAGCATGGCCAAGCGACGCTTATGGGACCGGGCTCGCCGTGCAGTCCTTGTCGATGGTCCTGATTGAGGCGATCGTCAGCGTCACCGGTGCTGCGGAACCCACCCGGTTTATCGCGTCGGAACTTGTGCTCATGGTCGGCGACTCGCTCCCGCTTACTTCCACTCGTTGTCCCAGATAGTGGCGCAATCTTATCTTGCCTGTAGCTTGAAGCTGATAACTCACCGCCGGATTCTGCTTCATCAGGATGTAATCGCCACTGGACCGGCTAAGACAGCCCTGCAAGGTTATTTGTCCTTTGGAGTCTTTACGGTTGCCGGGAGCGCTATCCTGTGCCAGGAGAAAACTGCCCGAAAGCAGCAGAACGAAGAATAATGTTCTCATGAAATTCTCCCCTCTCTATTTGATGAGATGTCGACGCGATGGCGCCGGTTGCAATCAATCTGCGCGGCGAGAGAGGCTACTTGACGTGAGTTTCCTGGTAGTGAACTTCCTTCCATTGACCGGCGCGCTTTACCCAGAGTTCACTGATGTATACGCGTGAGTACCGGACGACCGACTTGGGCGGGAACTGTACTGTGCTTTCATAGATCACGAAAGCGGCGTCCGTTCCAAGTGGAATCACCTTCAAGCCCCACAGCGTGTAATTGAATACGTTCGTGTCTGGCAATTCGTTGACGGCCTGGATCTTCGTCCGCTCACCCCGGCCGTCGACCTCGACGCCCTGGTAGTCTTCGGCGAGCAGGTCACCATACGCTTTTTTATCTTTGTTCTTCAGTGCTTCCCATTCAACCTTGATCTTCGCATCGAACATATCCTTCAGCGCTGAATTGGCGGAAACGCTGCTGGATGGCCCGCTCTCCGCAGTTTTAGCCGGCGTTGCGGGCTGTTGCGCCAGGGCTACGGACGCTAGCCCCGCGATACAAGCAAAGATGAAGAAATATTTCACAAACCCTCCATGGCCGCCACGGCGAAGCATACGCATGCTTGCAGCCAACGTACACATAAGCGGAACCCTATTTCAATTGCTTGATTTTTTTTCTTACAGCTTCGAGCAGCGGCGCAGGCAGTTCGGAGTAGCCTTCCTGAACCGCATAGCCCTGGCCGTCGCTGTATATCCAGTCAAGCAGATCGCTCAATCCGCCGGCTCGAGAGGAATCAAACGACGAAGTTCGCAGATAAATCCAGGTGAAACTGGCTATGGGAAAAGACTCCGCTCCTGGGGCGTTCGACAGTGAAGCGGAGAAGCTATTCCACCGCGGCGCTTCCGCCCCTTTGCAGGCGGCCGCCATACTCTCCGGGGAAGCCTTCACGAAGTTACCGGCCGGGTTCAGCACCTCGGCCTGGGGAATGTTGTTCTTCACTGCATACTGATACTCGACATAACCGATGGAGCCGGGGCTGTTTTTGACCTGGTCGGCCATATCGGAACTGCGGTCCGCGGGCTCGCCTACCGGCCATTTCGGGGAAGGACTGACTCCAACCTGGGTGCGAAACCTGGCACTCACCTTGGAGAGGAAATCAGTGAACACATAATTGGAGCCCTTGCCAGCAGGGCGATTCACCACCTGAATCGGAAGACTCGGCAGGGTAATGTTTGGATTGAGCCTGGCGATTTGCGGGGCATTCCACGTTTTTATGTCGCCGAGGAAGATCCCGGCCAACACCTCTCCTGAAAACCTGAGCTCCGCGCGGACTTCGGGAAGGTTGTAGATCGGGACAATTCCAATGAGCACAACCGGCAGTTCGATCAAACCTCCGTCTTTGCGCTCCTTCTCGGAGAGTTGAGCTTCGCCTGCGCCAAAATCGCTCGCTCCGTGAGAAATTTGAGTGATCCCTTCGCTTGTGCCGACAGGCAGGTATCGCATTTGAAGGTCTGGGTTGCGCTTGCTGTACTCCTGCGTCCAGCGGCTGTAGAGAGGCGCGGGTACGCTCGAACCGGAACCGACCACGACCACGGTTTGCGCCTCGGCCGGAAGGCCGCAAGGCGCGAGAGCAAGAAGGAACAACAGGCACCGCGAGAAAGAAAGGAGAGTGGAAGATTGCCGTGCCAGGGTTGACGCCGACGATCTTACTCGCCCACTCATCTTGGTGCTCCTGGTTGTAGCCGGCGGGAAGCTGAAGCTGGCTTACGACTGTAAGTTACCACTGTTTTTAAGTAAACCCCCGCCCGTCGGGACGTAGTAGCTGTTGTCAGAGTAGGAACCGCCATGGCTCGACCTTCTGCCGTTCGGGAAATAGCTCCAAGTGCTGGCTTCAACGCGGCTGGTCAACCGCCGGCCCGACAAACGGCGGATGCTAAGATGCTGGAAGTTCGGACTCACCGTTATGTCGCAAGATGACGTTGAATCTTTAGCCCGTGAGTTGCAGTCGGCGCATGAAGCGGGACAGATGGTGGCGAGCCTCCCTTCTGTGCGCCCAGGTTTCGATCTCGACACGGCCTACGAGGTTGAAGCCATGCTGAAACTGTTTCGTGAAGGTCAGGGTCACAAAGCCGTTGGTCGGAAAGTTGGTTATGCCAACAAGGCAATGTGGCGTGTGCTTAAACTTGAAACCCTGGTTTGGGGCCACATGTACGAGGACACGGTGCGTTACAGCGACGGCAACTCCGGCGCGGTTTCAATCGCCCATCCTCGATCGCTGAAGGTCGAGCCCGAGATTGTTTTCGGCTTGAAACACCGGGTTCAGGGCGAGAGTTCCGATGCCCACGCCGCGCTTGAAGCAAGCGACTGGCTGGCGCTCGGATTCGAGATCATCGATTGTCCTTTTCCGGATTGGAAATTTCAGCCCAGCGATTTCGTCGCGTCTTATGGACTTCACGCGGCACTCGTCGTCGGCGAAAGACTGCAAGTGCGCCCAGATCTCATCGCTAAATTGGTGGAGGACCTGCCGCGATTTAAGGCGCGAGTTTCGAAGAGCGAGGAGTTTGTGGAGGAAGGATCCGGCAGAAACTCGTTGAAAAGCCCGGCTCTGTGCCTCGCAGAACTCGGTGCGGCCGTCGCGAAGCGGTTTCCAGCCCAGCCGCTTGGCGCTGGTGAAATCGTCAGCTCGGGCACGCTTACTGCTGGACATTTGACCACGGGCGGTGATCTCTGGACGTTTGAGGTGGAGGGGCTCTCGCTGCCGGCTCTAATTCTGCGCCTGGTGTGACCGGGGGATCAAAGGTTGTAATCCTTTCGTAAGGATTTCCCCTCGTCAACGCTGCTAAAATCGATCTAAGCGCAACCATACAAAAGTATTTAAGGTGTTCATGTACCCCTCCCTCAGAGCCGGTGCCGTTTTGCTGCTCTGGGCAGCAGTGTGTTCACCTGCTCCGCTCTCCGGCCAGGCTGCGGCCGTGCCCTCGATTCGGCGAGTGCGAGTGCTTGATTCCAGAAATCAGGTCGAAATCGAGATCGAAACCAGCGACCGTGTGGTTCCACAGATCAACGCATTAACTGGTCCCGATCGTCTGGTGGTGGATTTTGTCAACGCAGTCCCTGGCCCTCAACTACGCAATCAGCCGGTGAACCGCGGAGAAGTGAAGAGCCTGCGCGTGGGTTTGTTCTCCTCGGATCCACCGGTCACGCGGGTTGTCCTCGATTTGAACGGTCCGCAGCGCTATCAGGTTTTTCCGTCGGGAAGAACTGTGATCCTCAAAGTCGGAGGAACCGCCGGCACGGAAGTGGCTAGATTCAGTGGTGCCCAAGGGGCGGCTCTGCAGAATGCCAATTATGCCGTCCAGGCTGTGCACTCTTCCGCACCAGCGCCGCCCCCGGTGAAGCCGCCGCTAGAAGTTTCATTTCAAAGTGGGATGCTGTCGATCAGTTCCAACAAAGCCAGCCTGTCCGAAATTCTTTCAGCGGTGCATGAGCGCACCGGCGCGGAGATCGCAATCCCTGCGGGCGCAGAGCAGGAAAAGGTTATGGCTGAGCTTGGCCCTGCGCCTGCTCCAGAAGTTCTGGCGCACTTGCTGAATGGTACGCAATTCAATTTTCTGATTCTGAGTTCGCCAACTAATCCCGGTGGTTTGGACCGCGTTATTCTCACCGCGCGCCCGAATGGGCCGGTGCCAACTCCTCTGCCGCAAGCCCAATCCCTGACCAACGACGAAGATGGAGCCGACGTCCAACCCGCAGCCGCACCCGTGACCCGCACGTTGCCGCCGACTCCCATCCCCGCGAACGAAGTTCCCGCAAATAACGACCCTCCCAACTAGAGAATGAGTTTGTCCGAGTTGCCTTCCACTGATTGTCCCGTGGGATTATTTCGTCTCGCTGATTGGAACACAGAGCGAGGCGCTCGGAATTACGGCGGCGTGATCAGCCGGATCGGCACGGGGGAAGTTCCGGATACTGGAGAGTTCGAGGCATTGTTGCTGCATCCGGAGACGTTCAGCACGGTGACGTTGATGAGTTGTCCATTGGGGGTGATGTTGTTGACGAAGACCTGCAGAAAACCGACGATCGTGACCTGCTGCTGGTTGCTAGTCAGGGCAGCGCCGTCGTAGACAGGTATCGTAATGATGGAGTTACTGGCGGTAATGATGCCGTTATTGGCGACTGCGCCATTCTGGACTAACGGATTCTGGGAACCTGCCTGGATTTGAAAGGGGAAAGTCCCCGAAACCAACTGGTCTTGCCCCTGAGGGGGTGGGCCCAATGCCGAGGAATTGATTAGGCACTGTATGGCCGTGCTGGTATCACCGGTTTGACTATGGGGCTTTACCGGGTTTTCCGTCAGGTCGACTTGTGTTGTGCCCGAGCCGGCGGGAGTTCCGCAAGTGTAGGCCGTTGTTTGATCACATCCTCCAATCGCAGGCTGATACTCGGGGTCATTTGAGAGACTGCCCGTCGCGCAGGAGGGAACAGCGGTGGGCGTGCCTGAAACTAACGCTGGGACGTACTGCAGGACGTATTGCTGAGGAGGGGTGGGTTCGGTAGTGGGATTCGCCTCCACGTTCGGGTTGTTCATCATATTCCCGCCCTCGCAATTGGTCAGGCCGTGCCTGCAGTCGGCAGTCAAGGCGAAGGTCTCGCCAATCACTCCGCCCGGAGAAACCCCTGGGTTGGTGATGGCGCCGGTCGCCGTCGCGACGAGAGGTGTACAGCCGGGCTGGCCGGATCGGCAGGCGTTCCCGGAGCGTAAAGGGTCCAGATTCGGAACGATCAAAGGCTTCACGCAGCGCGGTTGAACCGGAATCATGCTGCCCGCCACGCTGGCGGAGTTCGATGAATTGAATACCTCGGCCGTGGCAGTGGCGACGGCAGTGGTATTAGAGAACGTGCCGTGCGGCATCAACGTAAAAACGCGGGCGAAGAAGATTGGCAGCTTGCCGCTTGTAACGGTCACGGTGACCACAGGATTCACGCCGAAGACTGCTCCTGCACCCGTGCAACTGGTGCTGGTGGCGCCCGCGCTTCCCCCGCCGTATTTCACAACGACGTCAGCGCTTGTCGCCGCCACGCCGCTGATCAGATTCTGTTGAGCCACGTTGATTGCGGCCAGAGTGGCGGGGCTGGTGGTTCCGCCACAGATCGTCTGCCATGAACTGCTCGCGTTACCCGGGTCTCCGGTGATGCCTGAGATCGAGATCATTCTCGCCGCCGTCAGCGCCGCGGCATCCGCGGCGCGCTGGGCTTCCGCTTTCGCCTGGTAAAGGGTGCCAATGTCGATAGAAAGCGCAGCCATAGCAATGATCGTCACCAAAGCCACCGTGACCAGCGCCATCGTGAATCCGCGCTCGCCCGCGCGTGGCTTCGCGTGAGTTCGTTGGCGCTCGATTAGCGGCGGCAGCATGCGCGATTCCTCAATTCTCGTTAAAGGCGCTAGCCGTGGTGGTAATGCCCGTCGGACCGATGAACGTAATGCCCAGCAGACCCGTCACACTGCTGTATTGCCACTTGTATGGGTACAGAATGGTGACACAGGTTCCGACCAGATTCACCGTGTTGCCGCTTATTGCCTGTGTTTTTACGCAGCCCCGGTTGATGGTGAGCGTGAGCGTACCGCTCGGGCCGCCCCCGGGACATCCCGTAACAGTTGAGACCCAGGTAAGAGTGCCACCGGTTTGCGTGGGAAGGGTGCCGCTCAGGCCGCAATCGTTGAGCTTCTCAGATGCCAGGTAGTTATCCACTACGTAGAATGCATCGAGGACAGATGCGGGCTGCGCACCCGATGGACTGCCCAGATCACTGGCGGGATCGGCTGCAGCGACGCGGGCGGCCTCGCGCGCCGCGTTGGTGAGCTTCTGCTTCAGGGAAATCGCTCCGCTGAAATCAAAAATTCCCACCACGAAGAGCACCAGCAAAGGCAGCGAGAGAGCGAACTCCACAATCTGGGAAGCGCGGTCGTCGGCCCAGAGCCGCCGGAACCCCCGCAGCTTCCAAGTTGAACGATAGCGATGAAGACGGTCGTTCATTGAGTTTCCGCCCGCATCTGAGCCTGCGCCCGCAAATTGATGGTCTGATTATTTAGAGAACTGAACGGAAGCCAAAATTTGTAAGGATACTGGAAGCTAACGGAGACGCCACACTCTCCAGCACCGCCGTTCGCAGGAGCCGACAGCTCGACATTATCCTCGACTGGGTTGCCGTGTTGGCGGGCTACGCCCTGCACGCAAATATTGCTTTGGCTACTGTCACAGCTGACTACGTGTACGCCACTGCAGCTCGTACCTGCGGTGGAAGAACAAGCGCACAACCCGGGAAGAGTCGTGGGGTGTTGCAACTGAGTGGGATCAAGATGGGCGGCCTGCATAGCGCTTTGCACCGCAGCCCAGGCGTTCGCTGATGGATCGTTCGATCCCCCGCATGTTGTGCAAACCGGAGCCACGGCGGCACGCGCACCCTCCCGGGCCGCGCGCGTAATCGTTCCGTAAATGCGGAAGCCCTGTCCAAACCAAAGGATGGCCAGAAAGATCATGAAGAACAGGGGCAGGATCATGGCAGTTTCCGCGATCTCGGAAGCGTCTGCGCTTCGCGCCAAATCGCGCCAGGTTGTCCGACCCAACTGCTTCATCGCTATCTCGCTCCCCAGATTTTCCCGACGCCGAAAATTAATGTTGTTAAGGCCAATGCTACGCCATAAGGCACCTTGAGGGATTGCGGATTATCCAGCGAAACCTCGGTCCCGGGCATCCGAAGCGTTAACATCGACAGGAGCAGTCTCCCGATATTGCGCAGCGTTTCCTTGAATCGTCCTTTGTAAATCACCAATCCCAGGGCCATGATTCCGGCCACGAAGACCGAGCCCATCAGCAGATCCACCAGCACTTGCCAACCTACGAAGGCTCCCAAGGCTCCAGCCAATTTCCAGTCACCTGCGCCGAGGCTGCGGAGAAAAACGAATGGCAAAAGCACGAGCAGGCCCAAGCCTGCGCCCAGTAAGGAAGCCTTTAGCCCAGCCCTGCCGTTCGCGATCACGTTCACCGAAACTCCAATCAGGAATCCCGGCACGGTGAGCCAGTTCGGAATGCGGCGGCTGCGCCAGTCCGTCCACCCGGCAATCAGCGCCAACGCGACCGCCAACCCCAGCACGGCCGTTTTCAAACCAGCCCCGATTTGTACTGGGGTCGTTTGGCTCTCACCGCAATTTCCCGGAATGAATGCAAGGGCTTAACCTCCGACAACTCTCGACCATGGGGGGAATAGGCGGCTCCTGCTTCGCACAACCAGACGCCGAAAACCAAGCCAGATGGCCTTCTGCGGCGGATTTTCACATAGCGCGATACCGAAGTCAATGAACCAAGAAGAAGGTTTCAAGAGTTACAAGGTTGCAAGGTTTCAACGTCCATAACGCAAGACTTTCTGCGAAACGTCGAAGCTCGGAATGCGTCAACAACAAAGGCCCGGAATCTGATCCGGACCTATTGTCATTGAAACCTTGAAACTCTGAAACCTTACTACCTGTCTTGATCCTACCGGTTGAACGCTCCGGCTGCATTGTGCTCAGCCACGATGCGCTTGGCACTGTCGGCCAGCGCCTTCGCCTGGGGAAGCAGATCCAGACCTTTCAGCACTTCCGGATCCGATTCCGTTCGCACCTTCAATCCCTCATCCTCACCAAAAGCATCCACAAAGATCTCGGCCTTGATATTGGACTTGATCCAGTCGTTGTTATCGACCAGGTCCGCCTGCGTGTAGGAAATATTGGCCTCGTCGAGTGACTTGCGAAAATCCTGCAGGATGGCGTCGTCGACTTGGAAACCCTTCGTGGGATGGTGATCCACAACGTAGCGCTTGGCGAAATTGAAGAACGCATAGTGCTGCAGGAGCGTGTCCTGAAAGTGATTGCTTTTAATTGGAGGGATCACCACATCGGGCGTGATGCCACCGCCGCCGTAAACCGTACGTCCACTGTCGGTCAGCTTCACCTCGCGATTGGCGTTGCTGCCCGACTCGGGCTCGCGGTTGTAGTAATAATCGTAAAGAGAAATGTTGCTGTAGTCGCGCTGGATCAGGCGTCCGCTCGGCGTGTAATAGTGCGCAGTGGTGAGGGCGAGCCCCGTGTTCTCCGACAGCGGATACACGGTCTGCACCAGGCCTTTGCCGAACGTGACTTCACCCACAATCAATCCGCGATCATGATCCTGAATCGCACCCGAGACGATCTCTGCCGCTGACGCGGTCAAGCGGTTGACCAGCACCACCAGCGGATAATCCTTACCTCCGTTACCATGTTGCGCCACGTAACGTTTCTCCGCTGAAGCGCGGCCGTGGTGAGAAACGATGAGCTGGTTTTTCTTCAGGAACTTATCGGCCACACCCACGCCTTCGCTCAGCAGGCCGCCAGGATTACCGCGCAAGTCGAGAATCAGACCCTTGAGATCGCCAAACTCATCGAGAGCTCTCGAGACTTCTTCTTCCGTGGTCTCGTTGAATCCGTTCACGTGCATGTAGCCGATTCCGGGCCGGATGAGGAAATGCACGTCCACGCTGTAACGCGGAATTTCATCGCGCACGAGTGTGAACTCCATCGGCTTCTCCACGCCTTCGCGCGAGATGCTGATGTGCACCGTCGTCCCTTTTGGACCCTTCAGCAAGTCGGCGACATCGGTGGTGCCCATGTTTTCTGTAGACTTGCCATCGACGGCGATGATCACATCGCCCGGATGAATGCCGGCTTTATAGGCAGGCGTGCCGTTGAAGGGAAAAATCACGATGACCTGGTTGTTGCGCGGCCCCACGGTCATGCCCACGCCGTAGTACTTGCCGCGCTGGTCCTCGCGCATCAGCGCGTAAGATTTGGGATCGAAGAAATTCGAATGCGGGTCGAGCGCGTGCAGCATTCCCGGGATGGCTCCGTTATAGATAGCCTTGTCCGGGTTGACCGGCTCCGCGTAGTTGTCCTCGACGATCGAGTAGACATCCGCGAACTGTTTCAGGCTATCTTTGACGTCGGAGTCGCTGTCGAGCGACGACTGCTGCCCCGTACGCTGGGCGAAAAGAATCCCCAGAAAACCGCATGCAAGAAGAAAGAAGACCACGAGAAAGAGAGAGCGGCGAGAACTACGTGCCATCTTGAATTTTCCTTCGAATTGAGGGTTGTCGAACCACCCCAGCTACCGTACTGAATACACGCAGTATATCACCGGGTTAGACGGTCCCGGACCGGGATAGTTACCAATGGTAACCATCCCGCCGACCGTCCCTTTCTTATTCTGAGATGCATCGGGAGGCCGTTAAGGTTCCCGGCCTTAAGATACGGCTCTAAAACGGTGCCGATGCGCGCCTGACGTCCCGCAAAGTGCTATTGACGCGGAGGCCACGCCGCTATATTGTGGCCGTCACCAAACGTGCAGGGGGCCCGTTTTGGCAGAGGCAAGAGCTCGGGGAGTTCACCATGCCATTTCGTCGAGTGGTCCTCATTGCGTGCTGCGTCATATTCCTAGTCCTGGCCGCCGCTGAATATCCTCCAGTTACGGTGCGCGCCGGTGTGGGCTTTCAGCCTATTTCTCCCGAAGAACTGAAGATGACGAGCGAACCGCTTGCTCCCGGCGCTCCGGCCATCATTCTCTACCGCCAAGTCGATCGCGACGACAACGGCCAGACTACTCACGAGAATGACTATATTCGAATCAAGATTTTGACCGAGGAAGGGCGCAACTACGGAAACGTAGAAATTCCGTTTTACAAGGAAAGCGAAAACATAGTTAACATCCGGGCCCGAACCGTTCATTCCGACGGCTCCATCGCGGAATTTGACGGCAAGGTCTTCGAGAAAACTTTGGCAAAGGAAAGGGGATCGCGATTTACGGCAAAGAGCTTCACCCTTCCCGACGTCCAGGTGGGAAGCGTCATTGAGTATTGTTTTACGCACGATTTCAAAGAGGACCAGGTCTACGAGCACAAGGTCATGCTTTATGGTTCGCAGTGGATTCTTAGTTCCGATCTCTTCACGAAGAGCGCCAGATTCTCGCTGAAACCGTACAGCGCCAGCTATGGGTCGATGCATCTCCGCTGGACTTGGCACGATCTACCGCCGGGGTCCGTTCCGAAGGAAGGCACAGACAATATCATCCGAATGGAGGCAAGCAATATTCCTGCGTTGCAGGTGGAGGACTTCATGCCTCCAATCAATGAGTTGAGGTCGCGCGTGGATTTTATCTACACCGACGAACTCCCCGAAAGCAACCCGGACAAGTTCTGGAAGAACGTCGGCAAGAAACGGAATGGGCAGTTGGAAAGCTTTGTGGGGAGGCGACAAGCCATGGAAGAGGCAGTGACACAGATCGTTTCTCCCAACGACCCTCCTGAAGTAAAGCTAGGGAAAATTTACGATCGCGTGCAGCAGATTCGAAACAAATCGTACGAGTTGCAAAGGACGGAGCAAGAGGAAAAGCGCGATAGGGAAAAGCCAGTCGAGAATGTGGAAGACTTGTGGAAGCGCGGCTACGGCAACGGAGTGCAACTCACTTGGCTGTATCTAAGTCTGGTGCGCGCTGCCGGCTTTGAGGCCTACGGATGCTGGGTCTCCGGTCGACAGCAGTATTTCTTTTCGCCAAACACGATGGAGCCTGGGAAGCTGAATTCCAACGTTGTGCAGGTGAAACTGAATGGCAAAGATCTCTATTTCGATCCGGGCGCGGAATTCACTCCCTTTGGGATGTTGCAGTGGCCGGAAACAGGAGTCGTGGGGTTGCGTCTGGACAAGGACGGCGGTACCTGGATCCGGACCACACTCCCGGCTGCTTCGGAGTCCCGCATGGAGCGCAAGGGCCTGCTGAAGCTCTCCGACACCGGCGATCTCGAGGGCAAACTCACGGTCACCTACACCGGCCTGGAAGCCATGTACCACCGTCTCGACATGCGGCATGCAGACGATGTGGAGCGAAAGAAGTTCCTGGAAGATCGGGTGAAAACCCAGGTGCCTGTCGCCGCGGAGGCAGAACTGACGAATAAACCTGACTGGACAGGTTCAGAGAACCCTCTGGTGGCGGAGTTTGACCTGAAGATTCCGGGTTGGGCATCGAATGCCGGGAAGCGCGTTCTGATTCCTGCGGGGGTTTTCACGGGGGTGGAGAAACACATCTTCGAACATACCAACCGGGTTTACCCCATCTACTTCGAATATCCGTACCAAAAAATCGACGACGTAACCATCGAACTTCCTTCTGGCTGGCAGGTAAGCAGCGTTCCACAGAGTCAAGACCAGGATGGGCACGTAGTCGCTTATAGCCTGAAGGTGGAGAACGGCAAGAACACCTTGCATCTGACACGCAAGCTAAACGTAGATTTCATGATCCTGGACCCGAAGTACTATCCGGCATTGCGAAATTTCTTTCAGGTAGTGAGGACGGGAGATGAAGAACAAATCGTACTGCAGCCCGGTTCAGCGACCGCGAGTAATTAAGCGAAGAGGGCTGTTGCTTATAGGATGCGTCGTTGCGTGTATTTTGGTTTGGGCGCCACGGGCCGCGGCAGGCGGCGATGCTCCCCCATGGATGCATGCCTTGGTCAATGCGCCGTTACCTTCCTACGATGAAAAAACTGACGCCGTCCTGCTTTATTCCGAGACCAACGTCACCGTTATCTCCTCCGAAAAGATGCGCACACAGGTTCGGGAAGCCTACAAGATTCTTCGGCCCAATGGCCGGGAGCACGGTACGGTAAAAGTGCCTTTCGATGCGCAGAGCAGGATTAATAGTCTGCACGGCTGGTGCATTCCGGCCCAGGGCAAGGATTATGAGGTCAAGGAGAAAGACGCAATCGAGAGCGCTTACGTGCCAGACTTCGTACTTGCATCAGACGCAAAGGTGAAAATATTGCAGATCCCGGCACCCGATGTTGGCAACATCGTCGGCTACGAGTACGAAACGGAGGAGCGACCTACATTTTTGCAGGATATCTGGGAGTTCCAGCAACATGACCCAGTCCGGGAGAGCCATTATTCTCTTCAGCTTCCCCCTGGATGGGAATACAAAGCGTCATGGCTCAATCATCCCGAGGTCAAGCCCACGCAGACAGGAAGCAATTCCTGGCAATGGGCGCTGAGCGATATAAAGGAGATTCGCCACGAGCCCTTAATGCCTCCGCTTGACGGAGTCGCCGGCCGGATGGTGTTGTCCTTCTTCACATCGGAAAAAATCGCCCTCAATTCGAATGTTGACTGGAACGCGATGGGAAAGTGGTATTCCAACCTGATCGGGGAGCGAATCGATGCCTCGCCGGAAGTGAAACAGCAGGTGGCGGCGCTCACCGGCTCCATGGCCACGCCACTTCAGAAAATGCAGGCCGTCGCCGATTTCGTTCAGCAAGACATTCGGTATGTGGCCATCGAACTCGGCGTGGGTGGCTACCAACCGCACTCCGCGGCCGAGGTGTTCGCGCATCGTTACGGCGACTGTAAAGACAAAGCCACTCTCGTCCGTTCTATGCTTCGTGAGATTGGAATTGACTCCTACCATGTGGTGATCTATACCGAACGCGGTGCTGTCACCCCACAAACGCCAGCCCATCACGGATTCAATCACGCAATTCTTGCGGTCAAACTTCCTGAAGGCCTGACCGATCCATCCCTCATCGCCACCATCAAGCATCCCAAGCTCGGCAAGCTTCTTTTCTTCGATCCGACGGACGAGCTGACACCCTTCGGCCAGATTCGGGGAGAGCTGCAAGCTAACTACGGCCTGCTGGTGACGCCCGACGGGGGAGAGTTGATCGAACTGCCGCAGCAACCGTCCTCAATGAACAGCATTCAGCGCACGGCCAAACTGACTCTCGATTCGACAGGGATGTTGAAGGGCGAGGTCAGCGAAATGCGGCTCGGCGAGCGCGCCTCCTCCGAGCGGTGGCGCCTGCGCACCGTAACAAAGGACACTGACCGCATTAAGCCGATCGAGGATCTCCTCGGCAGTTCGCTTTCCAGTTTTCACATTACGCGAGCCAGCCTGCTCAATTTCCAGCAGACCGACAAGCCCTTCGGCTTCAGCTACGCTTTCGAATCGCCGAACTACGCCAAGAGTGCCGGTAACCTGCTGCTGGTCCGGCCCCGGGTCATCGGCAACAAAGGCTCAGGATTTCTGGAAACCAAAGAACCCCGGAAGTATCCTATCGAATTCGAAGGGCCGGCTAAGGACACGGATGCTTTTGAAATCACGATTCCGCCCGGCTACGTTGTGGATGACCTTCCGCCGCCCGTCGATGCTGACTTCAGTTTCGCCAGTTATCACTCCAAAACCGTCGTGAAGGGCAGCGTTGTCGACTACACCCGAACCTTTGAGGTGAAAGAACTGTCCGTGCCCGTTAGTGAAGCCGACGATCTCAAAAAGCTTTACCGCATCATTGCTGGAGACGAACGAAGCACGGTTGTTCTCAAGTCCGGTCCCTAGCCGATTCCTACAGTCGGGAAAAGAGCGGTTTTGGAGTTTGCTGCGCGCTGCTAGCGCCGCGCATTGCCGCCTTTCCGTTCCCGCATTATGATGAGGCCATGAGCTTTTCCGACACTATCTTCCTGTTCTTCCTGGCCCTCATTCTTTTTGGGCCGAAGAAGTTGCCGGGGATGGCTCGCCAAGCCGGCCGTCTGCTCGCCGAACTGCGACGCGCCTCAAACGAATTCAAGTCGCAGATCGAAACCGAAATCGCTCATTTGGAAACTGAGAAGCCCACGATCCTCCCGCCCAGCACCCCGCCGCAAGGAACTGTCGCCAGCCTGACTTCAAGTCCTGCAACCAGCGATCCCGTCCCGCCGCAACCGGAGTCGCCCGTCAGCCCGGGGGTTCTCGCAAAACATTCCGTTGAAGACCAGGCCGCTTCAGCCGGTTCGAATCCTGACATCTCATCGAGTTCAGCTCCGGCCGCCGAGAACGTCGCCGATCCCAAAACGCCGCAGGAGTCGCATGTTTGATACTGCCGCCGATGCCTCCGGCGAAGAGCCCAAGCATGACGCCATGCCCACCATGGGCTTTCTCGATCACCTCGAGGAGCTGCGCCGTCGCCTGGTTTACTCGATTGCCGCCGTGGCTGTGGGATTTTTCGCCTGCTGGGGTTACCGCGAGAGAATCTACGCCATCATGCAGAAGCCGATCATGGACGCGCTCAAAGCCAACGGCTTATCGGAAAAACTCGTCTATTTGAATCCCATCGACCCCTTCAACCTTTACTTGAAGATTGCCGCGCTGGCTGGTCTGTTCCTTACCTCGCCGTTTGTGCTGTACCAGGTCTGGATGTTCATCTCGCCCGGCCTTTACCGCAATGAAAAGCGTTACGTGGTTCCCTTCATGGCGTCTACGATCGCTTTGTTTAGCGCCGGAGGATACTTCGGCTACCGGATCGTTTACCCCCGGGCCTTGGATTTCCTGATCGGCTTTGGAAGCCAGTTCCAGCCCATGATCACCATCTCTGAGTACACGTCGCTGTTCCTCAGCATCATTCTGGGCATGGGGCTGATCTTCGAGATGCCGATTCTTATTTTTTTTCTGGCGCTGATGGGCATCGTGAGCGCCGGCTTCATGTGGAAGAACTTCCGCTACGCCATTTTAATTATTTTCATCGTTGCGGGCATCGTCACACCCAGTCCTGATCCGGGGAGCATGTGCGTTTTCGCCGCTCCCATGGTGGGGTTGTACGGCCTCAGCATCGGCATCGCCTGGCTTGTCCATCCCAAGCAGCGCCAGGCCCGGAGGGACAAACAGGCCACATAAGATTCCAGTGCCGGCCGGAGTTGATTCCGAGGTTCATTCAGTGATATCGAGAAGCAGAAGGGTGAAGACAAGAATGAGGGCAATCTTGAGAAAAAGAAAGCGAGATCGGATAAACCTTCTTCCCATCCTCTTGCTCTCGATTGCCGTCACCTTATTAGCTTGCGAGCAAGACAAGGATGCCGCTCCCACGGCAGCGCAGACGAAGGTGCAAGCTGCTTCCGACGACGTACCTGCCGCAAAACCTTCACTGCCAGCCGACACCGGCCCGCCACCCACAATCGATTCTGCCCGTGCCTTCGAGTACGTGAAAGAAATCGTAGCCTTCGGACCGCGGCCGCTGGGAAGCGCAAATCATAAGAAGGTCGAAGACTACATCCTCGCCCATCTCAAAGGCGACGAGGTTGAAAACGACACGTTCGTTGCCGATACGCCCGAGGGCAAGTTTCCCGTTCACAACATCATCGCCAAGTTTCCCGGGAAGAAAGATGGCATCATCGTGATCGCCAGCCATTACGACACGAATTATCCGCTCCGGAAAACATCTTTTGTGGGAGCCAACGACGGCGCTTCATCGAGCGCGCTGCTGCTCGAATTCGCGAACCAACTCCGCGGCAAAACTCGCGACGGATACAGCGTCTGGCTGGTGTGGGACGACGCTGAAGAAGCGATACAGCCCGACACTGAGGTCAACTTCCTTGACGACAGCCTCTACGGCATCCGTCACCTGGCAGAGAAATGGGAAGCCGATGGAAGCTTGAAGAAGATTAAGGCATTCCTGTTGGCAGACATGATTGGAGACGCCGATCTCAACATCGATCGTGATGGCGCTTCGACGCCCTGGCTCGAAGATGTGGTGTATGAGGCTGCCACCCGGTTGGGCTACCAATCCCATTTCTTCGCGCGCACCCTGGGCGGTATGGAAGATGACCACGTTCCCTTCCTGAAGCGAGGTGTGCCCTCCGCCGATGTCATCGACTTCGACTATGGCTATAACAATGTCTTCTGGCATACGACGCAAGACACGGTTGACAAGCTCAGTCCCAAGAGCCTGGAAATTGTCGGCGTCACCATGCTGGAGACAGTCCGCATTCTCGACAAGATGGACCCGCTGCCGCCGAAGTGAGTTCGCAGCTTCCGCGCATTTTCGCGATGAGCTTTTGCTCTTTTCCAGCATTTCGTTTCTAATGCACCCGATATGAGAATGAGAGCCTTCTGGGTCTGCTTCGTCCTGAGTGCCATCTGTCTTGCTGCCGCTCCTCCAACCGAAACCGATGATGAGGCCCGCATTATCCGAGTCGCCCTGGAACCCTCGCCGCTCGAAAGCAACCTGCAGCATCTGACCGATGAAATCGGCGGCCGCGTGCCCGGCACACCGGCCATGCAACACGCCATCGAGTGGGGAGTGAGAGCCCTTACCGTGGCCGGGGCCGACAGTGTTCACACTGAAGGCTTCACCATCCCGAACTCCTGGTCTGAGGGCGCGACCGAAATGACGGTGACGGCGTTCTATGAAGTCGGCGACGCCAAGGTCGGAGGATTGCTGCCGACGGTATTCCGCGCTCATGCAGTGTCAGTGGCATGGGCGCCGGCTCTGGCTCCCGTGAAGCACGTGCCGGTGGTCGATGTGGGCAACGGCAGCGCTGCTGATTTTGCGAAAGCCGGAAACATTTCTGGCAAGCTGGTCTTGGTGCATTCAGTTGTCCTCAAGACCTGGGACGATCTTTTCGCCGAATATTCAAAAGCCCCGCCGGTAATCGACGCTGCGGTTAAGGGAAAGGCCAAGGCCATCGCGTTCATGGCCACGCGGGAACACGACATCCTCTACCGGCATACGAATTCAGCCGAGGGAGAAATCGACCGCATTCCCCAGGTGTTGGTGGCGCGCGAAGATGGCGAGCGTATGGCGCGGCTGCTGGCTTCGGGGCATCCAGTGTGGGTTGATCTCAGTATCCCGAACAACATTGGCGGGCCGATCAAATCGGCAAACGTGATTGGGGAAATTAAAGGCAGTGAAAAGCCCGACGAATTTGTCATTCTCGGAGCGCATCTGGATTCGTGGGAACTCGGCACCGGCGCGCTCGACAACGGCTGCAATGCTGCTCTGGTGATCGACGCTCTGCGTGCGATCAAAGCGTCTGGATTGAGGCCGGGCCGCTCCATCCGCTTCATTCTGTTTTCCGGCGAAGAGGAGGGCTTGCTGGGCTCGCGGGCTTACGCTCGAGCGCATCGCTTCGAACTCGACAAGGCTGCCGGAGTCATCATCTACGATTCGGGAACAGGCAAAACCACAGGCTTTTCCGACGGCGGCCGCAAGGATGTGGTCGATACCGCAAAGCGCCTCATCGCGCCGCTGCAACAATTCGGACTGACCGATATGAAGACCGACATGGAAGGGGGCACCGATCACTTTGATTTCATGCTGGAAGGCGTTCCGACATTCGTTGCCGATCAGGAGGAGGCGAATTATATGGAAAACTACCACGCCGTCTCCGATACCTACGACAAGGTCGACTTCGTGCAATTGAAGAAAAATGTAGCCGAGGCTGCCGAGTTCAGCTTCGCGCTGGCCAATCTTCCGGAAAAGATCGGTCCTCGCTTTACTCGCGCCCAGATCGAGCAGAGCCTGCAAGAAAACCATAATGAGGATCTGCTTAAGTCCTCCGGCTTGTGGGACGCCTGGCAGAGTGGACGCCTGGGTAGGGAGAAGTAAATCCATCAACAATTCTTGATTCTCCAGGGATGCCGTTGCTCTACTTCTGGATTCTCTTCAACCTGTTCGCGCTGGGCATGCTGGCGCTGGACCTGCTCGTCTTCCACCGTGGCGGCCGGGTTATGCGTTCGCGTGAGGCGCTTGCCTGGAGCGCCATGTGGATCGCCCTCGCCGCCGCCTTTGCCGGACTGGTTTTCTTTTGGCAGGGCCGCCAGGTCGCCCTGGAGTTTGTCACAGGCTATGTGCTCGAACTCTCGCTCAGCGTGGACAATCTCTTCCTCTTTCTCGTGATCTTCCGTTATTTCTCGGTGCCTGAGCAGCATCAGCACTCCGTATTGTTTTGGGGAGTTCTCGGCGCGATCCTGCTGCGAGGCTTTTTTATTCTTGCCGGCGTCAGCCTGATCCACCGCTTCCACTGGATCGTATATATCCTTGGAGCATTACTGATTTATAGCGGCGTCCGTGTGGGGTTTTCCGGTGAGCATCAAATCGATCCCGCAACCAACCCAGCGGTGAAAGCTTTGCGCCGCTGGGTGCCGGTGACTGATGACTATCAGGGCGGTCGCTTTTTTGTGCGGGGATGGAAAGGGAATCCTGGACTTTATGCCACGCCACTCCTGATTGTTCTGGCCGTTATCGAAACCACGGACCTACTGTTCGCCGTTGATTCCATCCCCGCCGTCCTCGCGGTCACGCTCAACGCTTTTATCGCGTATACCTCGAATGTGTTCGCCATCCTTGGCCTGCGATCGATGTATTTCGCTGTCTCGGGACTGATGAAAGCTTTCCGGTTCCTTCACACCGGGCTGGCGCTGGTGCTGATTTTGGTGGGCCTGAAGATGGTCACCTCAGGTCGCTTCCCGATCTCGACGCTGGTGACCCTGGCAGTTGTGGCCGGAGTTCTGGCGGCTTCCGTCGTTGCGTCGGTAATGTTTCCCGAAGAAACTCGCCGGGCCTAGGCGACCCGAGCAGCGTTGCCCATAGGCTATTATGGAATTCCCATGGCGCAGGTCACCATCCATGTCCCCCCTCGGCCCTACCAGGCCCGCATTGAAAACGGCTTGCTGGCGCGAGCCGGAACCTTGCTGGCAGAGTTGCTGCCGCAAGCCAGCAAAGTATTTGTGGTTACGGTTCCTCCGGTACGCAGGCGCTGGGGCGCAAAGCTGGTGCGCTCCCTCACCTCGGCAGGCTTCAAGCCCCAGGTAATCCAGATGCCGAACGGAGAGCCCGCCAAAAAACTTCGCACGATCGAAAAGCTGGCCGAAAGATTATCCCGGCTGGGCGCCGACCGCAAAGCGGTTTTAATCGCCCTGGGTGGCGGCGTGGTCGGCGATGTCACCGGACTTTTGGCGTCGCTTTACATGCGCGGTGTCGAGCTGGTGCAGATTCCCACCACGGTTCTTGCCCAAGTGGATGCATCGGTCGGCGGCAAGACCGCGGTGAACCTCGGGGCAGGGAAGAACCTGCTCGGAACATTCCATCATCCTCGTACTGTGCTCATCGATCCCGAAGTCCTGCGCACGCTGCCGAATCGCGAATTTCGCGCCGGCCTGTACGAAGCTCTCAAGTGCGGCATCATCGGCGATCTTGACCTTTTTCTGCGCTTCGAACAGAAGCGGGCGCAAATCCTGAAGCGCGATCCGGTGGAGCTCGAAGGTCTCATCGCTCAATCCGTAAAACTGAAGGCCGAAGTCGTTTCCGCTGATGAACGCGAAGGCGGTCTGCGACGCGTACTGAACCTCGGCCACACCATCGGCCACGCACTCGAGGCGGAAACCGGCTACCGTAGCCTGCTTCACGGCGAGGCGGTCGCCTGGGGCATGATTGCCGCAACCAACATCGCCCTCGCCGTAGGCCGCACCGACAGCGTGACCGCCGGGCGCATCGCCGACGCCGTACTCAGCCTGGGCCGCCTGCCGGAACTAAAGGTGAGCGCTCGCAAGATTCTCGCACGCCTGCAGGCTGATAAGAAAACGCAAGGCGGTGTAGTGCATTTCGTGCTGCCGCGGGAAATTGGGAAAGTCGAAATCGCCTCCGACGTGCCGGATAGCGTGGTGATCGGTGCGGTCGAAGAATTGCGCCGCTTGTCCCACGGCGGATGGGGAAAGTGAACGACGTGGCCGGACCCTTGAGACCGACCGTAGTCGGTGCCGCTCCAGAAGGCGCAAGCGACGCCCGTTCCGCGGCACGCGCCGTCCGCGAGATGTTCACCTCGATCGCCCCGCGCTACGACCTTCTCAATCACGTCTTATCGTTCAACGTGGATCGCCTGTGGTGGCGCCGCACCGCACGCGCGTTCGCGCAAATTCTCGCTCGGCCGGACTCGCGTGTGCTTGATCTCTGCTGCGGCACCGGGGATATGACTTTTGCCCTGCGGAAGCAGGCAGGGAACTCCACTCTCCAGATCTGCGGCGCCGACTTCTCTCACGCCATGTTGCAGCGCGCGCGCGCGAAGGGTCTCCATAAGTCTCGTTCCAACGGCCTGCCTGCCTCGTCACACTGGATCGAAGCCGACGCGCTCGTTCTCCCGTTTCCCGACCAGCACTTCAGCCTGGTGACCTCAGCTTTCGGCTTCCGCAATCTCGCCGACTACGATGCCGGACTCCGCGAGATCACGCGCGTGCTGCGGCCTGGAGGAGAGTGCGGCATCCTCGATTTCAGCGAGCCCAAAGGAGTAATGGGCTATCTCTATCGCCTCTACTTCAGGCAGGTTCTGCCGCGCGTCGGTACCATGATTTCCGGCGTCCGCGGGCCTTATGCCTATCTCTCCGATTCGGTCGAACGCTTCCCTGAACCGCAAGAGATGCTTGCCCGCATGCGACTCGCCGGCTTCCGCGAAGCGAGTTGGACGCCCTACACATTCGGTATTGCGGGTTTGTATCGTGGAAAGAAGTGAGAGTTGTCGTCGCGAAAAAGCTACTTAGCGTCCGCGCTCTCCGTCGATGTGCGAGTGGTTTTGAAGCTGTCTGCGAACGCATCGGCGATCGTGTAACGAATTACGTTCTCATACTCCGCACCCAGGAAGCCGCGCAGCCGGTCCGTATTCATGATGTATTCACCGGTCATATAAGACATTGCTTCCGGCGGAATCGCCGAGATCTGGCGCTTCCATAGAAATTGTAGGACCAGCCGCATCGCCCATTTTCCGGGAACGCGCACCAGCTTTGCCCTAGCCATTTCAATGCAGCGCCCGAAAGTGAGCGGCTCTCCCCGCCCGGCCACGTTCACAATGGTCAGCCGCTGCGCTTCCGGATCGCGGTGCAGGATGTGCGCGATCAGCCGCGCCATATCGTCCACATGCACGAACTGAATCTTGTTGTCGAGATACTGTTGCCCGCGCGGCAGCATGCAGGGCAGTCGTTTGCCCTCACTCCGCATTTTTTCGGCCCGCGCGCCTTTCCCGTTGGGTGTACCTCGAAACACTCCCAGCAGGTAATTCTCCACGCTGGCTCCCGCAAAAATATGGGGACGCAGAACATATACGCTGCATCCTCGCAAGGCCGGCGCGCGTTGCTGCACGACCTCGTCGGATTGTTTCTTGTGGATTGCGTAGGGCAGCGTATGGGCCGCCAACACCGAGTCTTCCGTCGCCGGCCTGGGCAAGTTGGATCCGTAGGCGGAAACGCTACTGGGAAAAATAAATTGCTTGATTCCAAAATCCCCGCTGCGATTCGCCTCAGTAACGGCCTCCATCACCCGGGCGGTGCCGGCCACGTTGATCTGCCACATGCGCTCGCCATCGAGCACCCCAGTGCGCACCGGGTCGATCACAAACGCAAGATGAACCACGGAAACGGGCCGGGTGTCGCGCAGCAGTTCGAAAAGCGCGCGCGTGGAAGACTCCTCGCCCAGATCCAAACGCTCGAACTGCAGCGGAAGATCGGTTTGGGGTGGATTCAGGTCCACCCCAATCACCGAGAAATCTCCGAGAAGCGGGAGCAGCCGGGAGCCCAGGTTCCCCGCGACACCGGTGACCACGACGACAGGTTTCGCGCTCGCCATCAGTCTGGCTTCGATGCAGGGGGCGTAGTCGGTGGAGGCTGCGCTGGCGGATTTGCGGCCGGCGGCGCGCCCTGCGGCTGGGTCGGAGGTGGAGTCATCTGGGGACGCGGCACTCGCGGCTGAAGCCCTGGAGGCCGCCCTCCCATTGGTCCTTCGGGTCCTGCCGGTCCGAAATACGCTTCGTTCTGCACCGCCTGGAACGAGTTCGTGTACTTTTCCATCATTTCTTTCAACCGCTCGGTCTTGAGCCGGTTATGGATTTCATTTTCGATCTGCGCGTCGAGCGGAAGAATTTCTTTGCTCACCACCTTGTAAACGTAATGGCCGCCATTGTCACTGATGACCGCCGATACTTCGCCCACCTTCAGATCAAACACGGACGTGTGAGCCGGAGGCAGTCCCGTACGCCGTATCTTGGGTAGGTTCACCACCGGATTGGCAACTTTCGTGCCGGCCGCTTCGAACGCTTCCTTCTGCAGTTTTGCGAAATCTTCACCGGCCGCTGCTTCCGCCCGCAAGGTGTCAGCCAGCTTGTTCATTTCCTGCTCGCCTTGCTCTCGCTTGGCCTGGTCGGCCGCGTCTTTCGCCTTTTGCTGTTCTTCGGTCAGCTTCTCCGGTTCTTTCCCTGCTTCCTTTTCCTTGTTCTCTGGCTCTGGCTGCTTGAAGCGCGGAATGAACAACCGGTCGAGAGAGAACTGCTCGTACGCCTCAGGATTGTTCTTGTAATACTCGGTGATCTTTGCCTGCGGAATTTTGTCGGCCTCTTCCTGCACGGTGCGTTGCAGTTCCGCAGTGAGGACGCGCATTTTAACGAACTTCATCGTCTCCGTGAATTGCGTGGTCTTGTCGAGGCCCTTTGCTTTCGCCGCCTCAGACAAGGCCATGAGCTGGGGAAGCTGGTTTGCCAACTGCCGCCGTTGCTGCGGAGTCAACGGATTCGGACCCGGTTGCAACGCAGTAGTCAGCTTCTCAAATTGTGCCCGGGTGATCTCCGTCTTGCAGTCTGCTGGCTTTCTTGCGGTGCTTGTCTTGCCGGCGCCGGTTTTGGTCACCGTAGCCGTCCTCGGTGTCGCCGGACACACGCCCTTGATGGTGAGCACGACCGAACTCTCGGCCACCTCTGCTGCCGGGGCAGGAGCCTTCGCAGCGGCTGGAGCCTGAGCCGGCGGCGTCCCCGGCTGCCCCTGTCCCCACGCGAGTGCTCCCAGAAACACACACAGCAACCAGCTCTTATGCATAAAAGATTCCTCCAGGATTGGTAGATCAGGAAGTTGCACAACTCGAACCTAGCATCGTAGCACAGAGCCACTTTTCCAAGAACTCCACATCGCTGCGATTCTCTTGGCGCAATCCCGGTGAAGCGGCGATAATCCCATCATGTCCGGGACGCCCGCCCTTTATTCTCCCAGTGCCATGCGTGCCGAGAAACGCGCCGTGGCTGGAAACTCGGTGCTGGCCTCCGGTCTCATCACGATTGGAAAAGTCATCGTCGGCATCACCACGGGCAGCCTCGGCATTCTCTCGGAAGCCGCGCACTCCGCCCTCGATCTGATTGCGGCCCTGCTCACCTATTTTTCCGTCGGAGTCTCTGACAAACCCGCTGACGCCGACCACCAATATGGCCACGGCAAAATCGAAAATTTCTCAGCCTTCGTCGAAACCGGCCTGCTTCTGCTGACGTGCGCCTGGGTTATCTACGAAGCGGTCATGCGCCTGTTCTACCGGCACGTCGAAGTCGAGCCGTCCATCTGGGGCTTCGCCGTCATGCTAATTTCCATGGCCGTGGACTGGTGGCGTTCCCGAGCTCTCGGCCGCATCGCCACGAAGTATGAAAGCCAGGCTCTCGAAGCCGACGCGCTTCACTTTTCCACTGACATCTGGTCATCGGGCGTCGTCGTGCTCAGTCTGGTGCTCATTTTGCTGGGGCGGATTTATGGTCTGAATTGGCTTCGCGTCGCCGATCCCATTGCCGCTCTATTTGTCGCCGGCGTCATCGTTTCTGTGAGTTGGCGCCTGGCCCGGCGCACCACTGACGCTCTGCTCGACGCCGCCCCCGCCGGAGTCCGAGCCCAGATCACCGACGCGGTCTCCCACGTGGATGGTGTGCTCGAAGTCGGACGAGTGCGAATTCGTCGCGCGGGCAACCGTTACTTCGCCGATCTAGCGGTCGGTCTGGCGCGCACCGTGACCTTCCAGCGCTCGGAGCAACTGGTGGAAGCCGTGACGGCGGCCGTTCGCGACATCCTTCCCGATGCTGACGTAACAGTGCAACCGCTGCCGCGCGCCCAGCGCTCGGAAAATATCTTCGACCGCATTCGCGCGGTCGCCACGCGTCACAACCTCAACGTCCACGACATCAGCGTACAGGATCTCGCCGGACGACTCCACGTGGAGCAGCACGTTGAACTCGACGAACGCATGACCCTCAAGAGCGCCCACGATCAAGTCACGGAATTGGAAGCGGACATGCGCCACGATGTGCCCGAGATCGCCGACATCCTCACCCACATCGAAAGCGAACCGGCCACCATTGAGACCGGCGATGAGTTAGTCCGCGACGCTGAACTCGAGCGGCGGCTGAAATCGCTAGCCATCCAATTCCCGGAAATTGTCGACATGCACGACATTCAGATAAAGAAAGTGCGCGGCCGGCTTTACGTTTCGTGCCATTGCACGTTTTCCGACGACCTTTCGCTGGCCAGCGTCCATGACATCCAGACCGA
>JBAWCJ010000339.1:0-2859 GCA_049590215.1 Candidatus Sulfotelmatobacter sp.
TCAGCTCACCAAGTTCAAGCGCTCGAACCAGAACACTTGTATCAATCAAAAGCCTGTCGTGAAAAAAGGACAGCGCGTACTGAAGGGCGAGGTGATCGCCGACGGTCCTTGCACGGATCACGGCGAGTTGGCGCTTGGACGCAACGTGCTGGTGGCTTTCATGCCCTGGCGCGGTTACAACTTTGAAGACGCGATTCTCGTTTCCGAGAAGATGGTGAAGGACGATTACTACACTTCACTGCACATCGAGGAGTATGAGATCGAAGCGCGTGATACGAAGCTCGGTCCGGAAGAAGTGACGCGCGACATTCCTAACGTCAGCGAGTCGATGCTGCGCAATCTGGACGAAGCGGGCGTGATCCGCATCGGCGCCAGCATCAAGCAGGGCGACATTCTGGTGGGCAAGGTTACGCCGAAGGGCGAAACCCAGCTTACCCCGGAAGAAAAGCTGTTGCGCGCGATCTTCGGCGAAAAGGCCGGCGACGTGCGCGATGCTTCGCTCTATTGCCCTCCCGGGATCGAGGGCGTGATCGTTGATGTGAAGATTTTCTCCCGCAAGGGCCAGGAAAAGGACGAGCGGGCGAAATCGATTGAAGCGGCGCAGATCGGCAAGCTCGAGAAAAACCTTTCCGACGAAATCCGGATTCTTACCGACGAGCGGCTAAAGCGTCTCGAAAATATTCTCGGCGGCAAGGAAGTGCAGGCTGACCTGCACGACGAGCGCACCAACAAGCGTCTGCTGAACAAGGGCAATATTCTTGACCGCGACGCGATCGAGCGCATCTCCACCCGCAACCTGAAGCGCATCAAGTATGCCGACAAGGATCCGCGGGTGAATGAGCAGATCGACGAGATCGAGGAAATGACCTCGCGCCAGATCGATGTGCTCAAGAAAATCGTCAACGAGAAGAAAGAAAAACTTACCAAGGGCGACGAACTGCCTCCGGGCGTAATCAAGCTCGTGAAGGTCTACATCGCCATGAAGCGCAAGCTGAGCGTGGGCGACAAGATGGCCGGCCGTCACGGTAACAAGGGCGTGATCGCTCGCATTCTGCCGGAAGAGGACATGCCCTACCTCGAAGATGGAACGCCGGTCGAGATCGTTCTGAATCCGCTCGGCGTACCCAGCCGTATGAATGTGGGCCAGATTCTCGAAACCCATCTGGGATGGGCGGGCTACACCCTGGGCGAAAAGATCGGCAGATTGCTCAAGGAAAACACGCGCACCGAAGCGATTCGACGCGAACTGAAGGCTCTTTTCAAGGACTCGAAGCTCGCGGACACCATCGGTGAAATGGGCGACGAGGAACTGGAAGCGCTGGCACCAACGCTCGCACGCGGCGTGTATATGGGATCGCCGGTGTTCGATGGCGCGAAAGAAGGCGAGATCAAGGCACTGCTCGAGCACGCGGGCCTGCCTACGTCAGGCAAGACCACGCTGCACGACGGCATGACCGGAGACCAGTTCGAACAGCCGGTGTGCGTCGGCTACATCTACATGCTGAAGTTGTCGCATCTGGTGGACGACAAGATTCACGCGCGTTCCATCGGGCCCTATTCTCTGATAACCCAACAGCCTTTGGGTGGCAAGGCGCAGTTCGGCGGTCAGCGTTTCGGAGAAATGGAAGTCTGGGCGCTCGAAGCTTACGGCGCGGCATTCATTCTGCAGGAACTGCTGACGGCGAAGTCCGACGACGTATACGGCCGCACCAAGATTTACGAGGCCATCGTCAAGGGCGAAGCTGCCATGGAGCCGGGTGTGCCGGAATCGTTCAACGTGCTGATCCGCGAATTGCAATCGCTCTGCCTGGATGTGGAGCTGATCAAGACCGGGGAGAAAAAGCCGACGGCCAGCGCGGCAGCGGATTGAGAACAGTGGTCAGTGGCTAGTTATCAGTGGCCAGTAACGGCACTGATTACGGCCGCACGGTTTGATGAAAGTGAGTTTGCTCAAGCTACAAGCCGACTTCAATGGACTGTTTAGCGAATTGCTGTGCTTGTCTCATACGGACACTGCTGTCGATGAGCATGGGAATATCGTGACTCTTGCAGAGGGAATGCAGGTAACGGCCTTTGAGGAGAACTATGAAGATGGTCAGCGCGATGATCTGATTGCTTCGGGCACTGTTGAGCGCGCGCCAGAGTGGCTTCAATGCCGCGGTTCGCGGTGGGTTTTGCGATTCGATGAGAACGGATGGAGACATGAATCCGATCTGCAGCGAATGAAAGTTTAGACAAGCTTTGAAGGAACAGTTTCGCGGGGCAAAGGCTCTCGGCCACCGCGAAACATAAAAACTAGCCACTGGTCACTGACCCCTGGCCACTGCCCTGAGAGCAGGAAGCGGAGGAACACCTTGTTTCGTTCGAGCCCGTTCGAAATGCAAAATACGATTGCGGATTTCGATGCTATCCGCATCAGCCTGGCGTCTCCGGAAAAAATCCGGAGCTGGTCGCATGGTGAAGTCACCAAGCCTGAGACCATCAACTACCGCACCTTCAAGCCGGAGCGGGACGGCCTGTTCTGCGCCCGCATCTTTGGCCCGGTAACCGATTGGGAATGCCTCTGCGGCAAATACAAGCGCATGAAGCACCGCGGCGTGATCTGCGACAAGTGCGGCGTGGAAGTCACGCTGTCGAAAGTCCGCCGCGAACGCCTGGGACACATCGAGCTGGCTTCGCCCTGCTCGCACGTGTGGTTCTTCAAAGGCTTGCCCAGCCGCATCGGGCACCTGCTCGATATTTCGCTGCGCGACCTCGAGTCCGTTCTTTACTTCGAGGCCTACGTGGTGGTCGAGCCTGGCGACGCTCCGGTGAAAGAGCGCGAGGTCATCAAGGACGAAGCCAAGTTCCGCGAACTGG
>JBAWCJ010000340.1:0-10353 GCA_049590215.1 Candidatus Sulfotelmatobacter sp.
GCGAAAGACTACGTATCGACCGCCCAACAGTTCTTCACTGCCTACGATGCCCATGACGTCGATGGCATGCTCGGTCTTTGCGCAG
This sequence comes from Candidatus Sulfotelmatobacter sp., assembly GCA_049590215.1. Lineage (GTDB taxonomy): Bacteria > Acidobacteriota > Terriglobia > Terriglobales > Acidobacteriaceae > Sulfotelmatobacter. Next base: position 86 of record JBAWCJ010000340.1, read on the forward strand.
ACGGATTAACGCTCGCAGCGGCTGCCGCGATCAATACCGTACTTCCGCCAATCTGCGGTTCGGGAACGTTGTCTTCAAATTTCAGCTTCTCAGGACCACCGTACTCATGCAGTACCACTGCTTTCATTGCGTTTCTCCCAGAGCTCCAGGTATATTCTGCCTCAAAATCAGATGCACGGGAGCCGACTCGTCTCAATGGAATAACTTCCGCTTCGCCCGTGATCCAGACACAATGGGATAAAAACTCTGTCAAACAAGCTCGGATTGTAATAGTCGATTCACTACGGGAAAAACACCAAGGCTTGTCCATTTAACCGCGGCAATCGCGCGATAGCCCCCAGGCATTCCCCACTCGCGAAATCGAAGCCAACAACCTCATCGCGGGCGACACAGCAGAGCAATCCACCCGGACCAAAGCGGAGGCCGCGCGGTTTGCAGAATTCAGCCTTCCCATTAGGAGAGAAAACTCGGACGAGGTGTCCATCCATCGCATCATATTCCCGGACGCTCGTCACCGCGTCCACCGCGCCGAATGGACGCTCGCTAGAGACAACGATATTGCCGTTGGGCGCGATTGCAAGATCGAGGGGGCTCAGTTCCGGATCTGCGACCAGCCGAGAGGACTTGATAGGTGTGGCTGGAGTGAAGGCCAATATGGTGTTATCGCCTTGGCCGTTGGGCCCGATTCCTGAGGCGAGGAACAGCCGACCATCTTGACCAAAAGCAAATCCTCGTGGAAAAGGTACGACCCTGGGCGGCAAGACATGCTCCAGCGCGGCATCGAAGCTGGTCGACAAGGCGACGATTGTGCGTTCGCCGCGCAGGCCGACGAAATACCGGCCATCGGGGCCGAAATTGCCACCGCCGGGATTCAGGCCTTCAATGCGGCCAGTATCGCGAACGATGCGCCCATGCGAGGAAATCGCTAACACCCGATCGGCCCCACTGTTTAGAAACAGTAAGTTTTCGTTTGGATCGACGGCGAGGCCACGCGGATCGACAATGCGATCGTCATCAATAAATGTTCCGCGCAGCGTGCCGTCCAATTCAAAGCTGAGCAGCGCGCCAAAACCGTCCCCATTTGCACCGGACGCGCTCGTAACAAGAAGCGGCATCGCGACAGTTCTCCGCAATCCCCGAGACCGCTAAGGGGTCAGCCGGCGCGGCTCAACCCCCGCGCCACGGTGAGCCAATGTGAACTGGCAGAATGTTCTTCCCGACTACATTCCAACGGCTCTCTTGATTCTATTCGCCCCAGATCCGGTCGTCGTATCGTGAATCGTGCCAGATACCATTCTGAGTGGATGGTCGGCCAAAAGCTGTTCCGGCGGGATCAAAGCCCGTTGAATGCGATTTTTACGCTCATTATGTTTTTCCTTTTTATTGATTTCTATTCGTCCCGTTACTTTGCTCGGACTTTACTCGCCATGCCACGCAGTAGGTCCGTGCTTCACTCATGCAGCTTGTTCTTTGGAAGGTGTACGCTTTGCGTTGGCTCGCATTGATTTGACGAGGTCGGCCGACGACGCTCCTTCAAGCGACAATCCGTAGCCAACTTCTCGCACGATGCGCTCCTTTAACGGTTGAATGAAGTGGATGCGGGTGTTGCGGCGCGTCACTTCCGGGGCTTTCAGGTACAGTCCGGCCAATTCCCGCGCCCGGGTGAGCGCCTTGCCATTCGGCACAACTTCGGCTACCACGCCCCATTCGTATGCAATTTGGGCCGGCAGCGGTTGTGGGTTAAGCAGGAACGCCTCCGCTCGCCCCGCTCCCCCGCGATAACTCCAGGTGGTAAAGATTCCGTCACCAGGTGCGACGCCCGCGGAGAAGTGGGCCACATCCTGGAAGGTCGCGCCTTCACCCGCGACAATTACACTGGCAAGCAGCGCGTAATCTGAGTGCACATGGGCACGTCCCTCGATGGCCGCGATGACCGGCACGCGTATGTTGGCTATGTTTTCCAAAACCTGAACGCCTTCGTCGTGAACCTGGCTCCAAACCCCAGGATCGGCGACATCGCCGAAAGAGGCCCACTCGACATCAATAATGAACTCCCCGCCTGCGCCCGTGAGGATCACGATCTTGTTCGCTCGATCTTGCGCAATCCGGTAGAAGGCCTCGACAAATTCCGTGTGAGCTTGCGCGGTCATTATGAACGCCCCGCCGTTGTTGTGAAACTCCGCAACCAGCACGCCTTCGTCATCTCGTGTCAGCTTCAGGTTGTGATAAGCATTGAGGTAATCAGTTTGAAATGTCGACATAAATTTCCCCCTTTCTAGTTTTTGCCTGCATCAGTCGAGCGCTTGCGGTCGAATCATTTAGTTAATGTCCGCAGGATCTCTACAGTTTCGGAAGGCTCAGGCCGGATCGTATAATCCGCGTTCACATCGGCGGCACGGATGATGCCTTGCTTGTCAATCACGTACCGCGCGGGCAGCGGTAAGCGAAATCCCGATTCGTCGTGGAACCTGTCCAAGTTGCTCCCGAAGGACTTGTAAAGCTCCCGCAAGTAGTCCGGCAGCGTAAACACGAGCCCGAACTGCTCTGCGGTCTTGAGGTGAAGATCCGTCAGGATGTCGAACGTCAGGTTCAACTTCTTATGCAGAGCCCGTGTGTACCGTTCAAGTTCAGGAGTCAACACGACGATCTGCGCTCCCAACGCTCGTACTTCGGAATGGATTTCCTGTAGAGCCTCCAGCTCCATGTTGCAGTAGGGTCACCAATGGCCTCGGAAGAAACCGACTACCAGCGGTCCTTCGCGCAAAAGATCGCTCGAGGCTACTTGTACATGCTCTTGATTGAATAGCGTGAAGCTCGGAGCGCGATCTCCCACCTTCAAGGCGCGATCTAAAATCCCCGAAGCCGCGAGCTCTGTTGTTGCCCGATGCGTTTTTTCGATCGCATTTCGCGGCGCGTTATAGGGCGGAGCGCCAGACTCGAAGGACTTCTTAAATTCGTCTAGTCGCTGTTGAAGACTTGCCATCATCGTTGCTCAGTTTATCGTTTCGAGAACGTTCAGAGAAAATCTTGCTGATGACTAAAAGATCCTGACCGGTCTTCGTAGAGGCGGTGGCAATCTCGATGCCAAATATTGTTTTTCGCTAACTGACTGATCCTTAACTGCAGCGGTGAAGGCAAAGAGCGAAGCGTGGCTCAAGCGTCAAAACTGTCAAAATTCAAACCTCGACACTGCAGACCCAACTTAATGGGCGCAACGTGGTCGTAATCGTCGACACTGTGATTTTCCCAACCTTCATTTCGACCGTCGCTTGGACGCGAGTTGTTTTAAGACTTCCTTCGTAAAGACCCCACTGTGGAATCTGGCATGATCGTCAATCAGTTCCATGAGAGCATCTTCCCCGGCTGCGCTGATGGCACTGAGGTTTGTGATATCGATAACAAGTTCGCGGCCACCAAGATGCTCTTTGGCCTTTGTGTACTCGCTAAGGAGTTCGGCTACCCAAGGCTCAACGAGAATACCCTCGACGACCAGTTGGCATCGGCGTGGGCTCTTAATGACAGAGATCTTCAACATGCCACACTCTTCCTTGCAGGTCCGAGAGTGCAACACGTACCCCAAACTTTGCAGCTGTAACTGCTTTAAATTTCAGGACGGCATTGAAATCGGCAGGAGTGAAGTCGAAGGTGTCAATCTATGACTTTTGACGCGATTCGGCCGGGCGGCCAATCACGCGGCGTAGTCTCTGGGATCAATACCAAGCTTTCTTATCCGCGCCAGAAGTGTCGTGCGATTGATCCCCAGGCGTGCAGCGGCTCCATTATTGCCGCCCACGCGGCCCTTGCTTAACGTGAGAGCTCTCATAATCTCTTCCCGCTGTTTCTTTGCACGTTCCGCGCTTTTCTTCGCGCGGCCATCGGCCATCTTCTTCCCCTGATCGCTGGCCAGCCCCTGTTTTCCGTTTAGTGCCTGGATGGTACGTCTTACAATTTCCGCGATCTCCTCCTGCCGTGAATCCTTCGTTTCGCGGCCATGTTCTTCTCCGCTCAACTTCCGCATTTCCATAAGCGGCGCGTGCAGCGACTTGCCACGAGTCAGGATGACAGAGCGTTCCACTAAGTTCTCCAACTCGCGGATGTTTCCTGGCCATTCCCAGGTGGTGAATGCTTTCATGACAGACGGCGGTATTCTTTCGATGTCCTTCTGAAGCTGCTTCGCGAATTTCTGCACAAAATAACCGACCAGCAGTGGAATATCTTCTTTGCGCTCCCGTAGAGGTGGGAGTTGAATCGGAAAGACGTTTAGGCGGTAGTACAGATCGCTGCGAAATTCGCCTTTCGCAACCATCCTGACCAGGTCGCGATTGGTCGCAGCAATCAAGCGAACGTTCACCTTCAGAGTTCGCGTGCTTCCTAGCCGTTCAAACTCCTGTTCCTGAAGGGCTCGCAAAAGCTTCGGCTGGATTTCCGAGGGAATGTCCGCCACTTCGTCCAGGAAGAGCGTGCCGCCATCCGCCAGTTCGAGCCTCCCAATTTTCTGGCTGATAGCGCCCGTGAACGCTCCCCTTTCATGTCCAAACAATTCGCTTTCCAACAGCCCGGTCGGAATGGCAGCACAGTTGACCTTAACGAATATGCGGTCCTTGCGACGGCTATGTTCGTGAACTGCGCGGGCGATCAACTCCTTCCCCGTTCCTGTTTCGCCGAGGAGCAAAACGGTTGAATCAGTGGGCGCAACAGTTTCGACCAGCTGCAAGGCTTGCTTGAGAGGCGGACTGCTCCCCACAATTTGCCCGAAATCCACTTCGCCGCGGATCTCTTGTTCGAGATAAAGATTCTCTTGCGCCAGTCTCTCTTTGAGTTCGCAAAGCTCGCGGTACGCGAGAGAATTCTCAATGGCAACGGCTATCTGCCCCGAAGCCTCCCCTATGAAGTCGACTTCTTCTGGCGTGAAGGAATTGCTCCGAGTCCGAGCAATCGCCAATACTCCGACGGCTCGCCCCCGATTCACGAGCGGTATCACGCACTGACTCTTCACACCCTCAGCGACGAGCAACTCGTAGTAGTCTGGAGGAAACTCGTCGGCCTGGGTTATCGTTCTCACGACTGGTTCGAGTTTTTCAAGGGCTTTCCTGGCGACGCCCACCGGCTCAATGAGCATCTCTTCCTTAACAAGGCCTTTTCCTTCCGGGAAATCTAATGCGTACACGCGAAATTGTGGGGAGTCTGCTTCAGGGAGAGAGATGTGTACAGCGTCCGAGTCTGTCAATTCACGTACGGTGGCTGTAATGGCGCGCAGCACCTCGCGAAGGTCTAGTTTCGACGTAATCCGATTAGTCAGTTTGAGGAGTAGCTGGAGCCGACTGTTTTGAATGATTAGAGCTTGCTCTGCTTTTTTTCGATCATCGATATCGGTATTTGTGCCATACCATTTCGCGACCTTGCCTTTGTCGTCCAAGGATGGAGTCGCTCGGAACAAAAACCAGCGGTATGCCCCATCGAAACGGCGCAAGCGCGCTTCGATTTCACCCGGCTGGCTGGAGGCTATCGCGGTGCGCCAGTAATCCACGAGCGTGTTCAGATCGTCCGGATGAACTGCGGCTGTCCAGCCCCAATTCTCTGCTTGATCCGCCGCTAGGCCAGCGTAATCCAACCAACGGCGGTTGAAAAATTGAGCAGCCCCATCGGCTGAGGCCGACCATGCCATACACGGAATGGTTTCTATCACCTCGCGCAACTCTCGCTCACTGCGCTGCAGCCGTTCGTTCTGACGTTGCAATTCGGCGTTTGCAGCCTCTACCCGTTTGAGATTGAAATTGTCGTCAATCGCGAATGCGACGACCCGACCAATGAGTCGCAAGAAGCTAATATCATCCCTTGTGTAACTGATTCCGGGGAGTCCCGACATGCCCAACGCACCTAGGCGGCGCTGTGGCGTAGTAAGGGGAACAAAGACCAGCGGCCCGACCTCAAGCCCCTGTGCTGCAATCCCTTGCTTGAGGCGGCTAGGTACTCCTTCATCGGTGTTCCACTCACGAATGTAGATCGGTTCCTGCCTGGTATATGCCTGCCACGATGGCCGCTGCTGAACTGGGACATCCGCGTACGCCGACACGAGGTTCTTCTCTCGCCCGACCACAGCCCATTCGACTTCCGTGGAGTTCTCCTTGTAGACAACGATGTAGAACTGTAAGAAGTCGAGGAATTCGCGCAACTGCTCAGAGAGGATCTTCGTCAGGTCCTCGGGCTCTTGGCACAGCGAAAGAGCTCCGCTAAGGCGAAGCACTGCCTCATATCGTCGACCGTCTGTCCGCTGCGGAATGGTTGCCTGCACGCTCATGTGGTTCTTGGGCCACAGTGTGATTGACTAAGAAGTTTAACGCATGAGGCACAACGAGTGGGTAGTCTGAAGCCCGCAAAATCCAGAGGGTGTGCATGATAGCGATCCAGCTTCACGCGTTGTCTAGCCTCCCGCGGATCGGCTGCTTTGGCTAAAACGACATAATTGTATTGTTCGTCGTCTCGGGACGTCGCCCGGCCTCTCCTCGCTGAACACGCTTGTGTTCAGGAATGCAAACGAGTTCGGGGATTGTCGGCTAACAGGACATAACTTACGTCTTCCTTCATGCAGAACCGCCGGGACCCAAGTTGGCTCTTTCAGCCCTAGCTGAACCAAACCACTCGGGAACGACCTGCGGCACGCATCGGACGGGGAAAACGCCGCTCTTGGCGCCGCTCAGCTCGGCCGTAAGCTCTCAGACCCAAATCGTCCGCTTCGCGTGAAATCAAACGATAGCAGCTCTTAATGAAAGTGGTAGAATTTCATGCGCGTGCTTTCTTATGACTTGGGAATGGACTCTTAGCCCGAGAATCATCGGCAAGTGCTTCACGGGCAAAATGACATGAACTGCGGAAATCCGTTGAAAAGTGACACACTTTCTTACACAGTTGCACAGGCGTCATTTAAGGTGAAAAGGGAACAGAGCCATAAACAGGTCGTAAAATCAATCACTTCCACGTAGAGCCGGGATGGCGGAACTGGCAGACGCAGCGGACTCAAAATCCGCCGGGCTTCGGCCCTTGGGGGTTCGATTCCCCCTCCCGGCACCACGGATCCCCTTTTGTTTTGAGGAACCTGCGAGTGCGTGGAGTCTTTCTTCGGGAATAGATCCCTGTGGAAAACTGAGGTACTGCGTTCCCGCGAGTCCTCGTTTGGTTTACCGGTTACCGTTTCGGTTTTGCTTGGCTCTGGACTAGCGGTCCTCTCTTCACGTGCATTGCATTCAGCGGGCCGGCACTCATTTCCTGGAAGGTGCCCAGCCACTCGCTGCTCTCGTCCTCGTCGATCGAGAACAGCAGTCCCGGACCAGCTTCGTACAGGACCACGGTGAAGTCGATGGTTGGACCGGCAGCGCCGACAGGACCGACGGCAAATGGCGTGGCCGAATGGAATGTGTATCGGCCCGCGGTGTCAGGTGCAGCTGCGGTCCCCGTGATCCGGACGGCAGTGTACTCACCCGGCTTGCCCGGTACGAAGGACGCGAACGGATCGCTGAGATCCACCAGAGTTGAAGGGCTCGCGGTCGTGAAAGCAAGGGACGAAAATGTTCCTTGCCCGACGAAGTCATACTCCCAGCCCGGGTTCCCGGTGGGGAAGCTGCCGTTGTCGACGTAGGCCTGCGCGCCGAAGCCATAGCTGTGGTCGAGGTCCGATCCGTCGGAAGCTACGGTCCCTTGCGGAATCACGACTCCCGTGGCCTGAGCGAAATCATCTAACCCAAGGACAAGCGCGGCTCCCAGGTTGCTCGCGGTAGTGTTGTTGGGGTCTAGAAGGTTGAGCGTTGGATCTGTCGCATACAGCCCGAGTGTGTGAATGGATCCCAGGCCCGTGATGCCGGTCATGCTGCCATAACCGAGCACGGTGGTCGAAAACGAGTAGTTGCCTGCGACTCCGCTCGGGGTACCCGTGGCCATGACGGCGCCGCCTTCGTCATCATCGCCTTCGCCTGTGAATGTGGCGCTAAACGTTCCAACAGCGGTATTAACGGCAACGAGTTGCCCGGCTGCGACAACGAGTTCGTCCTCCGTGTTGTCCAGGATGCCGAATACGTCCGTTGACAGCACTGTGCTGTCGAAGGAGGTGGCGCTGCCCTGGCCGTAGGCTGAACCCGCCATCGCATCGTCGGCGTCAACATCGATGATGCGTAATACTTCTGGACCAATGATGTAGTAGACGAGCGAGATGGGTGCATTGTCGTCGTTGGGATCCGTGAAGCCGGTGATGCTGCCCCGCCCATACACGTCCGCTCCAACGCCGTTGTCCGTCGCTGTGAGAGTATTCCCCACGAGCACCTTCCCGGAATCATTTTCGTCGTACGTGCCGTGGATGGTGCCGCTGGTGTTCGAGAACACGCCTCCATACGCAAACGGGAAGCCCGCGGTGTCTAACCCGGAGAGGGTGAAGGCAAAATTGCCGTCGGCACCACTCGTTGCCGTCTGCAGGTCGAAGCTTCCGCTGGAAGTTGCCGATCCATCAAACTGTGTGATCAGCGCATGACTTGCGTTTATAAACTGAACGGCAAAGGTCTCGATGCCAGCCACTCCGACATTAGGGTTGCTGGCCGAAACATCAAGGACGAGTGTCCCGGTGCCGGTGGTTGGATTCACTGTCATCGAACTGCCGGTTGCCGTGATTGTGTCGGCCGGTGACATGAAGCCATTTTGCCCGTCGTTATAGTCCTGTTCGCCGCCGAGGACGTTGCCGCTTAAGTCAAAGCCCACCGCGCCTGCGATGCCGTAGTAAACCGGTCCGTCGGTGGCGCTGTTTTCCAGCCCGTTCACATAGAACACGAACACGCGGGGAGCTGTGTTGCCTTCGGTGAAACTGGCTGTTGCTGTGGCTCCCGTCGCTGCGGCCGTTACTGAGTAGGCGCCGGGCGTCGAGTTTGCAGTGCATGTGATCGATGCCGTGCCATCGGAGGCCGTGGTAGCAGTGGTGGCGGAGGGGGTGCAGCTCTGACCAGATGATCCCGGAACAGGTGTGAACGTAACCGTTACCCCGCGGGCCGCCGTTCCGTTGGAGGTCACGGTGGCTACCAGCATGTTCGTAAAGGCGTCACCGACATTTGCTTTTTGTCCCGATCCGCTCGTCGCCGTGATCGCGAGGGTGGGAGGCGGAGGCGTCGTACTCGAACTACTGCTGCTGCAACCCGTCAGGAACCCGAAAACCAGGCAAACTAAAATCAATGCGAGAATGCTGGTGAAGTTGCGGTTCATAGCGTCACCCCTTTCTCGGCGGCGCGTTTACGGGTTAGTGGCGATACCTCGATCCCATGCTCATTGCGCATGGTATAGGTCATGCCGGTTGCTTTTACGCGGCGGACCACGAAGACTTCCTTGTCGCGAACCGTCTTCACGACGCCGGTGAGTTCAATCTGCTGGCCGGCGATGACGGACAGCGCTCCTTTGCCTTCCAAACCGAACCGGCCCAGACTGGCGTCTAACTTGCCGAAGGCAGTCCCGACCATGAGATGGGAGCCCCAAATCATTCCCGGGGCGGGTGTGTGGAGCACTCTCGATACGGTGCCGCTGAGCGTGACTTCCTTGCTGACGTCATACCACGAATCAGAGTCGGCCGCGTCGAGTGGAACAACCAGGATCGCGAACAGGAGGCCGGTCAGGAGCCCCGCCATCAGTAGTCCCGCGATCAGTGGGGTCGAACTGATGAAACGACAACGCCTCATGGATTCGCTCCTCTCTCGAGTGATGAAAGTTGCAGGGTGCGTACTTTGCACGGATGCCGTCTTCATTCGTTAATGCTCTTCACCAAAGTACCGCTGACGGCCACGTCCGGGTCCGTCTCAATGGCAAGCAGTTCCTTCCCGCAGTCCACAACCACGAAGCTGAAGTGCATTTCGGGCTGGCCCTTCGGCGTTATGGTGGCCGTGCCCCTGCAGTCTTTGTCGACCTTGTAAGAACCGGTGACGGGCTCGTCTGCGAACGTCAGAATCGTGCCATCCTCGCTGCCAGCGATGTGTCCGCTTATCACACCATCTCCATTAGGGTTGAGACTGAACTTCAACTCACCGATAAAAGCTGCCGGTCCCGGGACTGGCGCGCTGGCGAGGAACATGCCGGTTGTTTCCAATCCAAAACGGCCCTCAACTCCAGCATTGGTGCAGGCCGGGGAGCCCTGCTTCACGCCGAATCCCGACGAGGTCGCGCCTGGCCTTTGGAAAAGGAACAAAAAACCTGTTGGCGTAACCACAAAGGAGACATTGAGATTTTCAGACGCGCCGCCGCTGACTAGT
>JBAWCJ010000341.1:0-3020 GCA_049590215.1 Candidatus Sulfotelmatobacter sp.
GAGCTACTCGCTCCATGCAGCAGTGCGCATGAAGACGGTCGCGACATCGTCGCTGTAGATTGCCTTCCAGCCGGCGGTTTCCTCGAGAATGTTGGCCAGAGCAGAGTCCTTGGGAACGACTACGCAATGAGCTCGGGACTGCTGAAGAAAGTCCTGCCAGCCGGGCTCCACGTGCACCATCTTCAAGTAAGACTTTAAGAATTCCTCGCCGTAGAAATCGTGGCGGTCATCGATTACCATGCGCACCCGGGGATAAAGACGGTAGATCAAATATCCGCCCCAGTCGTCGGGAGCGACCAGCGGCCCCTGCACGTCTTCTTTCGTCAGGTAATCAACCGCCGCAAGCGGGAATCGCTTCGCGTCGAAGTGGGCGTCCATCAAGGGATTCGTGCCCAGTTTGCCACCATGCGCCGCAATCGAGCAGGTGAAGACAACCATCGCGATGGGCCAAAGATGGCCGCGCAAGCTGAACTCGACTGCCTCCATCCGCCGCAGAAATTGCGCAGATACAAAACCTCGCCCTCCCTGGCGCCGATCCCTAAATCCTTCCATCGCCTCCGACAGCCATGGCCCGATGATCAGAATCAGCAGCAGCGACGAGACAGGGATGTTCCGCGATGCGTACAGCCCGGAATACACCGCGAACAAGATTATGAGAGCCTTGCTCGCACGCGCCCGGCCGGCCTCGCGCTTTTTCACCGCCAGCGCGACGAGCGTGAGCAGCAGTAATCCGGCGAAACACTTCTCCGCCACGTAATGAAAATTCGGAGACTGAAACTCGCTAATGTGATCCATCAGAAATCGGTTCGTAAGGTAGCGGTAGATATGAACGTGCAGCTGGAAGCCGTAAGGATTGACCAAAGTCGCGAGGCCGCTCATGATGCCGGTCAGAGTCAGAACTCGAACCAGCCGCCCAGCGCGGATCTTCCGCAAGATGTCGTCGAACCGGTCTCCGGTCGGCCTCAGCCACTGCCATACGGCGCCGCACCAGTAGATCGCGAGCAGCACGAAGCCCACCAGAAATCCACCGTGAACATTCACCCACACCAGCATCAGCGGCGGCAGCAGCCACAGCATCGAAATGCGCCGGAGTTTGGACTCAGAAGTCGCGAACGATTCTGGGTGAGAGGCACAGCAGCTTTTTTCCGACGAATCCAGAGCCCAGAACCACGCCACCGTAAATAACCAACTCACCACGTGCGGCCGGGCCAGAAAATGAATCATGGCCGCCGAGGCCGCCGGCAGCACCAGAAGCAACGCCTGCAAAATATTCGTACCGCGCCGCAGCAACAGCCGGAAGGTCCACGAAAACACCGCCGCAATCACCAGTGCCGTGAACAGCACCACGCCATTCAGTCCCGCCACGCGATCAAGCCATCCCACCAGCACGTCGTACAGCCACTCCCAAGCAAACCAGGCCTGCCCGCTCATCGTTGCGGAAAAGGGATCGACGCGGGGAATCGCATGCCTCGCCAGAATCATTTGCCCGGTACGAATGTGCCAGCCGATTCCGGCGTCGCCCAGCAGTCGCACCGATAGAGTGGTGAACGCCAGCAAGCCCAGCAGTGCCGCGAAAGTCAAGTCGCCCACCGACGGCACAACCCACCGCACCCACGCTGGACGCAGATCCGCAGGCGAAGTTCTAGAGCCGATTACCATCGCGCTGAATCTTATAGAGTAGGAGCCTGATCAGCAAGAACTGATCAGATGGAACCTGATCAGTTAGAAGAACATCAACTACAGAATGAACGGCCAAAACTTACATCGCGTCGTGGTCGTGGGCGCCGGCTTCGGCGGACTGAACGCAGCCCAGGCGCTGGCCAGCGCACGAGTGAGCATCACCGTCATCGACCGGAAAAATCATCACACCTTCCAGCCGCTGCTCTATCAGGTGGCCACTGCCGGTCTCTCGCCGGGGGAGATCGCCGCACCCATCCGCTCCATTCTGCGCCGCCATAAGAACGTCGAAGTGCTGATGGCCGAGGTGACGGGCTTCGATCTCGAGCGCCGTGTGGTGCTAACTGCGGAAGGGCACGACGCACAAGCCGACCCACAAGAGATTCCGTATGATTTCCTCGTCGTCGCCGCTGGCGCCAGCCACGCCTATTTCGGCCACGACGAATGGGAAGCTTTCGCGCCCGGCCTCAAGACCATTGAGGACGCGCTCGAAATCCGCCGCCGGGTTCTGCTGGCCTTCGAATTAGCCGAACGCCGCGCCAATGCCGACCAGAACCAGGATGGCCAGAACCACGCTAACGACCCGCTGAACTTCGTGGTCGTCGGAGCTGGGCCCACCGGGGTCGAACTCGCCGGAACCCTCGCCGAAATCTGCCGCCACGCCCTCGCCCAGGATTTCCGCACCATCGATCCCCGCCGCGCCCGCATTCATCTCATCGAAGGCGGACCGCGCGTGCTTCCCGCCTATCCCGAAGATCTGTCGCGTAGCGCTCTGGAGCAACTGCGGCGCCTCGGGGTCGAGGTGCTCACTTCGACCATGGTTACGAACGTCGAGCCCGGTGCGATTTACATGAGCGGCGGCGCGACCGGAGCCGCCGGCGCAACCACGGCAAACGAAACCAGGGTAACCGAAACAAAGATGAACGCGGCCGTCATCCTTTGGGCCGCAGGCGTGGCCGCGTCGCCGCTCGGCAAAAAACTTGGCGCGCCTATTGATCGCGCCGGACGCGTGCTGGTCAACTCCGATCTCAGCCTCCCCAACCATCCCGAAGTTTTCGTCATCGGAGACCTGGCGGCACTGAGAGACTCTTCCGGCAAGCTGCTGCCGGGTGTCGCGCCGGTGGCCATCCTCGAAGGCCGGTACGTAGCCAAGCTAATTCGTCGTGAGATTCGCGGTGACCATGGAACCTCGCCTCGTAAGCCTTTTCACTATTTTGACAAAGGCAGCCTGGCCACCATCGGCCGCTCAGCCGCAATCGCGCAGTTCGGCAAGATTCACATTTCAGGCTTCATCGCGTGGCTGGCATGGCTGTTCGTCCACATTTTTTTCCTGATTGGCTTCC
>JBAWCJ010000342.1:0-1581 GCA_049590215.1 Candidatus Sulfotelmatobacter sp.
GGACGAGGGCCGACGGCTAGCTTTCCCGGCCACGACCCATCGAGCCAATAGAGTTCCTTCCGCATCTTTAGTCCTGATCCTTCGCCACGATGTCTCGACGAAGAGCGTCAACGTCAACGCCCCGCTGCCGAAGAACGTGAATTCGATGATGTCCATCCAGTATAGTTCCATCCGGCCGGGTTTTCAGACAACCCTGCAATCCCGGCAGTAGCGAAGCCTGCAACGCCTCAGTGGAAAGCCGCTCCATTTGCGTAAGTTTGGCAGCATTGAGAGATCCATCCAGGTGAAGAGGTATCAGGGGAGGGCGTTTTGGCGGGTTCGCCATTTTCTACCACTACTCCATGATACGCCAAGCCGCGTAGAACCATAGTACCGGCGCGGCAAACAGGAGGGCATCGATGCGGTCCAGCATGCCACCGTGGCCAGGAAGAATGGTGCCTGAGTCTTTCACTCCCGCTCCGCGCTTGATCAGCGATTCCACCAGATCGCCCAGCTGCGCCGCCACGTTCAGTGCGATCGTCAGCAGAATAATCGGCCACAGCTCCGGCTTCTGCAGCCCGAACAGCCCGTCGCGACGCTGGATCAATCCTATGCGCAGCAGGAATGAGCTGATCTGCAGAGCGTAGGTGAAGAGCAGGGTTCCCACCACCAGGCTTGCGGCCAGAGCAGCCGCCGCGCCCTCCCAGGTTTTTTTCGGGCTGATGCGCGGCGCCATCAGATGCCGTCCCAGCGAGCGGCCCACGAAGTAAGCGAAAATGTCTCCCGCCCAAACCACCAGCAGAAGATAAAGCAGCCAGAACGCTCCCGCCCATTGCTGGCGAAGCTCGACAAGCATGGCCATGGGAACGGCAATATAGACAAAAGCGAACGCCGAAGCCGCCGCCGCCGGATACGCGCCGCTCATCTGTGCCCGCCACATGGCAATCGTCAGAAATAGAAAGGGAGCGAGCGCAGCGGCAAATCCCAACCCAAGGACGAATTTCAGCGCCGAGACCTGCGGCGTCTCGCCGATCGAACTCGCCGCCAGCAACAGAAAGAACAATCCCACGAAGATGTAAGTCGGCAGGCGAAGTGGTTGCACACCGTAGGATTCAGTCAGCTTGAGAAATTCCTGGACAGTGATCAGCGCCACAGCCGCGGCCACCACAGCCACCACGGGTACCGGAGCGCGCAGTACCAGCACCAGAACGATGGGAATCAAGACGACCGCGGTCGCGATGCGCTTTAGCATGCTGGCAGGTTATTTGGTGATCTTCGCCGCTTCGGCGTGCGCATGCGCATCCCCGTGGTTCAGTCCGCCGTAGCGTCGTTCCCGCTTTTGATATTCGGCGATGGCTTCCAGCAGATGCACGCCGCGGAAATCCGGCCACAGAGTCGGCGTCACATAGATTTCAGCATAGGCCAGTTGCCAGAGTAGAAAGTTGCTCAGCCGCATCTCGCCCGAGGTCCGCACTACCAGATCCGGATCCGGCAAATGCCGCGTATAAAGGTGTTCGCCCACCGCGTCTTCGTCGATCCGCAAATGCTCCAGGCCGCCATTCTGAGAAGCCGCATTTACCATCGAACGGAACGCATCCACCA